>JAISCR010000091.1 GCA_031265435.1 Treponema sp. | reverse complement strand
GCGCGCCCGGCGCCCGCCCGCGCGGCGGCCGCCCCGCCGCCCCCCCCCCCCGCCGCCCCCGCCCCGCCGGCCGCCCCGCGCCGCCCCGGCTGATCTACCTCTTGGGGATACACCTCTTGTAGATAAAACTTCCCTAAAGGCCTCTATAAGTGCCTCGGAGGCTGCCCTGGCCGGGGTGACGGTGAGCGCGGACGGAACAGACGTAGCAACAAGTAAAAAATGGGTAACACAGACAGTTAAAGACACCTTAAGTACAGTCATAACAGAAGCAAAAGCAGTAGACGACAATGCATCGGCAACTCAGGCCGAAGTAGATGCGGTCAAGATCGCGCTGGACGCGGCGGTAACAGCCTTCAATGAGGCCAGGCAGGACGGCACGAGTGTGCGCTCTACATTGGAGGAGGCCATAACCGCGGCCGAGGGCGTCAATAGTGCAGTGACAGGAGCCCCCAATGGAACCGGTGTTTCAAATGCCGCAACATGGGTGCCCTCAACAGTCAAAGATGATTTTACCGCGGCGATAACTACCGCCAAAGGGGTAAAAGAAAATGATCTCGCTACAGACGTTCAGTTGAATGATGCCCTGGCGGATCTGGCAGCCGCGAAAAGTACGTTTGACACAGCCCAAAAACACGGGTACGATCCTGTCGAAGGCGGAAAGCTTAAGGTAACCCCAATCTACAGGGGTTTTCAGGTTGAACTTACATCCTCCTTGGGCAGCGATCCGTTCATGCTCCTTTGTAACGGTATCCCTCTTTTTCTTTTCGAAAATAATAATAGTCCTAATGTCAAGTACATATTCCAGGGCCCTAATTTTGAGAGTGGTTCCTATGTCTTCACTCCAGCAGCTTTCTATGATGATAATTACAAGGGTACTCCGGTTACCGCCTATGCGACGGATGTTGTAGGTTCAGACGCTGCGAACCTCTATCATACCAACATTGACATGGTTAACTTTGACTTTTATGCTGGTAGTTCCATCTGGCAGCTTAGAAGAGACGAGGTACCCGTGAGAAACACTGCATTGGTGCCAAACGAAAAGTTACAGTACACAGAGACCCGAATACATTTTTCTAGGTATACATCGGGAACCTATAGGGCTGAAAGCACCATGTGGTTTTTAGTCTGGGAGAATAACGCCATTGATATATGGACTTGGCTGTATGGAGGAGAAAGGGCTTTCGGTTACCAGGTCACATATTATTGTGGTAATGATGGCGCATACGCAGTCTATGCGGGCAATACGGGGCTTGAGAGTTATCCGGCGCCACAGACCATTACTGCCCAGGGAAGCATTAATCTCCAAATCGAAGGCAACAACTTGGACTATAGGATGAGTAGGCTGGGTCTCTTCACGGACCCTTCCCTTAATCAGGCTATTGGGTTCTCAGATTGGGTGGTATACCACGGTAGCAGCAATACCTGGGACTTGCCTGTCCTGAGTTCGAATATTGTCCCCGGTGCAACGGTATATTTCGGTGTTGTACTGTATGGCAGAGACGGACAGAAGAAGACTATGGCCGTTCCCGATGGAAACAGGACAATTCCAAATAACATCTCTGGAGGACTTATAAATGTGGGTGACCTGGGTACTGTTCCTGGTAACTATGACACACTACCCTAAGCCCGGATAAGCATTAACCCCGGCGCCTGCCGGGGTTTTCACTGATCCGCAATGAAGGGTTCATACCCCGGCCCCGGATATCAGGAAATTTGCCACTAACCTTACGAGCGGCACGAACTTTTCTCTTCCGTTGATGCGGTTCGTGGCCCTCCCTTACCGCAAAATGTCTGTTGAGGCTTATTTCGGGCTTGTATACTTTTAGCCTTACAAGCCGTTAGAGTATCGTTTTGGGCGGCTGTTTGACCCATACATCCCGGCTGGTGGAGCAGCCCTCGCCGTCTGTTTCCCCTTTGGCGTTCACCGTAGCGGACTGTTTTCCCTCGATCTCTTCCGAATCAAGAAGGGCTTCCAGTTCCGCGGCATGTTCCAGATTGTTCAGGTAGTCGATCTGTGTCTTGCTGATATTGTCCAGAATTTCCTGGGTACCGGAGTGAATTTCCTTGATCTCCGCCCTGGTACTGTCCGTAAGGCTCTGGATAAGCCTGATGGCCGCGCTGAAACTTTCGTGGTTGACCATAAAGTCCGCGTTTCCGTCATCTGTACCCTGAGCCTCGGGAAGACCCCGCAGTGTTTCCGCGATCTCCGCATGAATTGCCCTGTTTTCCGCGGCCATACCGGAAATGGCTTCCAGTTCTCCCGAAAGAGAGCCAATTTCCCCGCTTGCCTGATTGAAAGTCCTGAAGGACTCTTCGCTGGCCTTTAGCGCGTCCCGGGTTATCTGGGTGATGGTCTTTACTTCTTCGGTGATACGCCCGGCGTTTTCCCTGGTGGAATCCGCCAGTTTGCGGATCTCGCCGGCTACCACGGCAAACCCGATGCCGGCCTGTCCGGCATGGGCGCTTTCGATGGCGGCGTTCATGGAGAGAAGGTTCGTCTGGCTGGAGATCTGGTTGATGAGTTTGGTCATCTCCCCAATGCCTTCCACCTCGACGGAGATGGTTTTAATGATCTCGTTCACGCGCCGGGCCTTTTCTTCCCCCTCGCCGATCTCATCCCGCAGGGAAGCCGCCTTCCCGGCGCTTCCACCAATCTGTTCAGCCACCGAACCCGAAAGACCCGAAAAACGGGAAAGCGCTTCTTCCGTCTTTTCGGAGATACCAGGCGATCTGACGCCCCTTACCTGCTGTTCCAGGGTGCCCAGCGCTTCCAGGGCCTGATTCGCGGAAGATTCAATCTCGTTGAACTGGTTGGTGATCCTGCCGATCATTTCCCCGGTGTGGAAGAGAACCCCGTCCCGTTCCTCCCCTTCACTCGCCAATTGCTCCCGGATAGCGGTACTTTCCTTTATAAAAACCTTGAGAGTTTTATGAATTTCCAGTCTTTCGCGTTTTAATTTTTCAAGTTCTTCTTTAAGCGCAAGGACGCAGGAGGCGCGTTTTTTACAGGATCTGAGATGGAGAAAAAAGGCAATGGCAAAACCGGATGCGGCCAAAAAAAATACAACGGAAAGCAAAATAAGGTAAATCACTGTTTTTCGTATTCCTGCACTTCATTGTGAACATATTCGAGGCTGATACCCGCCCTGGCGAACATGGCCTCGGAATCTTCACCGTCATGGTAACGGCGCTGGGCCACCACCCGCCTGATGCCGCAGTTGATGATGAGCATGGCGCAGGTACGGCAGGGTGTCATGCGGCAGTAGAGCGTGGCCCCTTCGATGGGTATGCCCCGTTTTGCGGCCTGACAGATCGCGTTCTGTTCCGCGTGAACAGTCCGTACACAATGGGTACTTATTGATCCGTCCTCATGGAGCATTTTTTTGAATTGATGACCAACTTCGTCGCAGTGGGGAAGGCCGGCAGGGGCCCCTACATAGCCTGTAACAAGAATCTGATTGTCCTTGGCTATAACACAGCCTGAACGGCCCCGGTCACAGGTGGCCCGCTTGGAAATGGCGTCGCACACCTCCATAAAATATTCATCCCAGCTGGGCCGGCGGTATGTTTCACTCACGCAATACTCCTGTTTCAAGTATGGTGGGAATCACGGCTTTTCACAAGGTCTGCGGTTTTCTTACCAGCAATTCTCCATTTAAAATAACCACCCGGTTCTACCCGGCAACCACTCGAACGAAAGAGGAAGAGATTATCACAAAAAGTCGAAGAAGTCGAAGAAGTTTTTTAAGGGCTCATCCTGGCAAAAAGCGACAGGAAGGGCCCAATCTCCGTCCTGACCCGTTTGAGGAAGGAAATGTTCGCGGCCGGCGGCCTTTTTCCTCCGGCTCCGGCGCAGTCCGGGAAATAGGCCCAGAGGTAATCGCAGAAATCCAGGAGAGCTTCAAGTTCTTCTCCTGTCCCCTGCCGTTCCCCGGTAAGGATGGAAAGGAGGGCACGGAGGGCGAAAAGTTCTCTCTCAATAAAGGCGCCGGTCGCCGCCGCGCTGCCGGCTGCCGTTGTAGTGTCGGCTGCCGTCGCGGCATCAGCCGCTGTTGCGGCGTTGGTCGCTATTGCGGCATCATCTGCCATTATGGCATTGGTCACCGTTATGGCGTCAATTGCCGCTGCGGTGCCGGCTGGCACTGCGGCATCCAGCGTTTTGAGCGCCTCCGTGCCGCTTAAGACGGGAATACCCAGCGGAAGACCTGAACTTTCGGTATCAAAGAGCCGTTTTTCACCTGAAAAATTCCTTTCAAAGAGATCCCGGTAAGAACGCATGGCCCCGTCGCTCAATACCGGGATTCCGTTTTTGGACAGGGTCTGCTGAACGCCGGGCCGGATAGCCGCCGCGGTATTGGGCAGGCTGTGGAAACGGTTCTGCGTCTTGAGCCGTTCCAGGTGGCCCGGACTTGAGCGGGCGTGGTAGGTATCAGGATTGAAGCTAAAGTCTATGCCGGCGCAGATCACGGGCCCCTTCCCGAGGCTGAGGGCGATTGCGACCGCGGAAAGACCGACCGAAGCCAGGGGAGGGAATTGACTGATCGGGAAGGCGGCTTCAATCCGTTTCAGAAAACGAATTTCCGCCCAGGGGGTAAAAAAGAGGAAGACCTCTCCGCCAAGTACATCCGTGGTGGCGGGAAGCGCGGAAAGATCCATCGCAAGTGCTATGCCCTGTCCCCCGGCCCCGATAAAATCCCTCAGGTTCCAGTGCTGGCTCTCCAGCGCGATTACAAGGTCAGGCTTTATTCCCCTGGCAGCCAGAACAGAAAGCGACGTATCTACAGAAACGATCCTGAAAGGCCTTGAAGATGGAACAAGAACCTTTTCCCCAAAATGATCCAGGAGCCTCCCCAGAAAAGGATCAAGTGAAGGCCCCGCCCCCGTTACAAGCACGGGATCTCCGCCGTAGGAAAGCCGGGAAAGGGACGGAAAACGGGGAATAAGAGCCAGATTCCGCACGGTATTCAGGGCAAAACGCCGGCCCAGCTTACTCAAGGTGAGGGCGTTACCCCAGTCCAGGGCTATTCCCTGCCTCAGGGCCGCGGCTATCGCGTCATAGCCTGCCTCATCAAGACGCCAGCCGCCGGAAAGCCGCAGCACTTCTACCCGCCTGAAACGCCGGCTCCCCCATTGCCGCCGCGCAAAACCGCACACCGCTTCCGGTTCCCTCTCCCCGCAGAGGGCAAGCCGGGGATTTCCAGCCAGGGTTTTGTCCATATTAAGAATGCTGAAACTGAAAAGAGCCGGATTGGTTTCCACACAGAGAACGGCGGAATCTTCGTCACAGGACGCCAGACGCTCCACAAGCCGGGAGAGACCGTAACCGTAGAGCGGAGAAGGGCAGAGCCAGAGAGTCCTCTCCCGAACTTCCGCGCTTCCGGCAAGTTTCTCTCCCTGCGAAACAGGGTCCCGCCGGGAGAGGAGGCTCAAACCCTTCCAGGAAACTGAAAAACCCCTGCCGGCCGCCGTTACCTGAAGCCCGTCATCCGGCATCAGCTCATCCGGTTAGTTACCGCTGCCGGAAAAGAAGAGTTGACTGTAGGTAAGAAAAAAATCGTCTTCCAGTTTGTCACTGTTCATGAAGAACGAATAGATATTCTGGTTGGTAACGTTGCTCATCCAGTCAGTCTCGTAGGCTTCCTGAATTAGATCTGTATTGTATTCATCCGCAGCCTTCTCTTCCAGAGGATAGAGCACCACAATCCTGGAACCGAGAGACAGAGGCCGGGAAGCTGTTTGCAGAGGAGTGGAAAACGCTGTTTTCCAGAAATTTTCATTCGAGGAAGCTCCGGAAAGATTCGCAACAGAAAAAATAGAGAGAGAAGTGAATAAATTCACATCCCCATAGTTGACAGGCAGCGGGCCGAACTGATTCTTCTCAAGGCCCCATTTTTCCGCGGCCGCGTCAAAACCGTCCTCCCCGGCATCGGCAATGAAGCGTTCCGCCTCCGCCGTTGTCCAGTCTTCTATGCGGCTCCGTTCAAAAATATCAATATAGCTGCGGATCCTCTGCAGGATTGACGAATCGTCTGTATCCGCCCGGCGGGGCTCCTCTTCCGCCCGGAAGAATGCCCAACTCTTCTCCCCTGTCTTGATGATGCCGCTATAGGCGCCTCGTCCCAGATTGAGGAGAGTTTCCCGATCCGCCCCTTCGGGAGCCTCGGTATCCAGTTCCCAGGCGAGTTTTATGCCCATGTCGCCGCCTCTGTCCGCGTAGTTGTCCGTAGAATGTTCTCTGGCGGCATCCTCAAACGTTGAATTTCCCTCCTCAATAGTGCGGAGAATCGCGGCGGCCTCCCGTTCACCGGAAGTAACGGTAATTCTGGAAAGGTGAGTTACCCGGAATTTATCCGCATTGGCATCCCCGTAGGCTTTGACCTCAGACTCAGGGTAGTCCGAAAGGAGGAAGGTAACCATATCAAAAGACCGTACCGGTGAACACATGAGGCCGATAAATTCGACTTCCCCGGTTGAAACCCGCAAGCCCCTCAGATCGTTGCGGTAATGCTCTTCGGCGATGGAATTCTGAACATCCCGCCAGAGACCGAGGCGGCTGGTATTGTCCATGCTGTGGTAGAGGGCAGGCGAGAACCGGCCGTTTTCCTGGAAGTAGGGAAGTTCCGCCACTCTCCGGTCTACCACCGCGGGAGGCGCCTTGTACCCGATTTCTTCCATGGTTTCGAGGATAGCCGTATGGACAACAGTCTCTTCAAAGGCCTGCCGCCAAATCTGAAAATTCTCCGAATCGGTGATCTCCTGCCCTATCCTCTGATAGTAGCCGATATAGTTTGAGTAAATCTGGGCAAAGTAGTTATTGGGCACATAATTTATGGGCTTTTTGTTGTATCTGCCGAAAGTCAGATCCGGCTGCCTGCCCATAGCCTCCGGCACAAAGGCGGGAACCAGAACAAAGCTCACAACAACGATTACCAATATGGCAAGAGTCCCTATAAAAATCAGCGGCCTTGCCTTGAGCCGCATGATAAATTCAGATTTTGTTGAATCTTTAGAGTGGGAAACGGTTTTGGTTTCTTTCTTCGGCATAAACACCCCTCAAAATTGTTAAGTGAGGCTGTTCCAAAATGTCGGATTTTGGAACAACTCAAGTAAAATGACCCCGGCTGTATAAATCGGCACTTCCTTAAGAGACTAGCATTTTTTGAGTCCGGAGGTAAAGAGGGTCTTTCGGTTACTTTTTAAAATGAGGCATTTCGAAGACGTTACCTGGCTCGGGCAGCGTATAGGAATTTTTTATCCTTGCATACTCCGGGCGCATGGGTTGTGGAACACTATTCGCGTTCCAGTGCTCCGGCCGGGCTTGTGTTTACCGGGGATGGATACTGCCGCTAGGCACCGGGCGTGTGTTGCATCGTTTTCTTAATTGGAATATTTTGGGTATTATGGATTGGTTTTACACCTGAATTGCACATTTATCCATAAAAATTGCATATTTATACCGGACACAAAATCTTTGGCCGATAATATACTGCTCTCATGCAAATTAAGAAGAAGCTAAAGGCAGACATAATCAGCCAGCTCGAAATCCAAAGCATGGTGCTCCTGGCGGTGGTTTTTCTTTTTATTTTCGCCTACCTTCCGATGTACGGCTTAAGGATGGCTTTTTGGGATTTCAATATACTGCGCGGGTTTAAAAACGCTCCTTTTGTCGCCCTAAAGTATTTTGAGGAATTTTTTACCGATATTAACCTGCCCGGCGTAATGAAAAACACCTTTTTCATCAACCTTTTGGGGCTGGCAATCGGTTTTCCAATGCCCATCCTTTTAGCCCTTTTTCTTAATGAGCTAAGGAGCGTATCGTTTAAAAGATTCGCCCAGACTGTTTCGTATTTGCCATATTTTCTTTCGTGGGTAATTTTTGGCGGTATAGCGCTGGAACTGCTTGCGCCGACCGGCGTTGTAAACGATCTTATGCTAAAGCTGGGATTATTTAAACACTCAATAAATTTTTTCGGCGTCGGCAGCTATTTTTATGTGATTATTAATACGCTCAACATAATAAAAACTGTAGGCTATGGTTCCATTTTGTATGTTGCCGCAATTGCGGGCATTGACCAGGATCTGTACGAAGCGGCGCATATTGATGGCTGTGGACGCTTCCGCCGTATGTGGCATATTACTTTACCGCTGATAATCGGCACCATTGTTATAATGCTGATATTTCAGATAAGTGCTATTTTGAATACCGGCATGGAGCAATTGCTCCTGCTGCAAAACCCGATGAATATAACGCACAGTGAGACCCTGGATACGTATGTTTATAAAATCGGAATAGGGAAATCGCGGTTTTCATACGCCACGGCAGTCGGCCTTTTGAAATCTATTGTTTCGGTTATACTGCTTGTTTTTGCAAATACAGTTTCGGTAAAACTTACCGAAAAGGGTTTGTTCTAACGGAAAGGATAATATGAAAACCAAAACCGGCGTCTTTGATGTCATAAATGTTTCATTGATGATCGGCATGATATTTATCATGATCTACCCCATCTGGTACTGTTTTATCGGTGCGGTTTCGGAAGGACAGGATTACATGCGGGGTGGTGTTTATTTGTGGCCGCGGAAATTTACCCTGAACAACCTTCAGTCGCTATTTTTTGAACCTGTTATTCTTGATGCGTTCAGTGTAACAATTTTTAAATGTATTATAGGTACCGGGACATCTTTACTCTTTACAACGATAGTGGCATACGGAATGACCCGGCCCAATTTAAAATTCAAGAGATTTTATATCGCTTTTATCATGTTCACAATGTTTTTTTCCGGCGGTATGATTCCCTATTTTATCCTGATAAGAAACATAAAGCTGTACAATACTTTTTGGGTTTACATTATCCCAACACTTTTCAGCGTGTGGAATATGATCATTATTCAGAGTTTTATCCGCGAACTCCCGTCCGCTCTGCTTGAAGCGGCAAAAATGGACGGTTATGGTGAATACTCCATTTTATTTTCCATGTGCCAGGTCTAAAACCACCGCCTTTAGGCGGTCAGCTTTGAGCAGGTCTTGACGATAAGGAGGAGGCAAAATACCCTGAGAAGAGGGGTAAAACGATGGCAGAGTACAATCGGGGGAGCCATACGGTATATGACATCAAATA
>JAISCR010000071.1 GCA_031265435.1 Treponema sp. | reverse complement strand
GCCGGCTTTCGCCCCCCTCGCTGCCCTTAAGCCAGGAATCGACCCCCTCCTTCCCCGTGTAGACCGCCTGGGGGGGGAACTGCCCGCTAAACGCGTGGAGCAGCCCCTCGGTCTTCCCGCGGCTCAACCGCTCGTTCAGCCGTTCCAGGGCCGTATCAAACACATCGGCCTGCACCTGCTCCCGGTACAGGGCCACCATGTAGTGAAGGATCTCATCGATAAGCCCCATGGCGTGGAGCTGCCCCGCCCGTATCGGCTTAACACCGGGGGGAAGCTTGGCGTTAAACTTGGCCGCCAGCCCCCGGACCTCCCGCAGGTCAATCAGCACCACATTCCCCGTCAGGGAAAAAAGCCTGCCCTCCAGCCCGTACTTGTCCCGCAGCTCCCGGCGGATATGGAACTCCATCACCGCCTTCCGCGACGCCGCCCCGCCCCCCGCTCCGGGAACCCCCCGTCCCCCTGCTCCCTCACGCTCAAACTTTGACAGGTAAATGCGGAAACTTCTCATATTCGGCCCCCGGTTTTTATTTTTGGGTACCTTCAGTATAACACAAAATTCCCCGGCGTTTCGAACATATCCTTTGTTTCGATCAAAGGGGGGGAAACCTCCTGCTGTCAGCAGGTTAAGAGATAGACACCAGGGCGAGAGTATTTATTTTTTTAGTCATTTTTGCGCATTTTTTGTGGTTCCACCACAAAAAACCAGGCTATCCGGGGTTCCGCTTCGCTCCATTCCCTTTGGGAACGCTCCGCGCCCCTCCTATCCCTTGCGCCCAAGAGGGTTTTGCCTCCCCGCGCAGTTGCGGGAGGCTTTCGTCATGGGTAAACCCCCCGGTCTGCCTGACTGCCCTTGTGGGAATCAGTGCCTTGACATAAGCATAAGTTGATATGACAATATAACATCAATACCGGGGTGATCCCGGGACCAATGCAACGACTAAAGACAGGATGGGCCAGGAATTCATTACAGTCGTTATTTCTGGCGGTCGCTGTACACCATCATGGAAGAAGTCGGCGTTTTGGAGGAGGCGTATATGTTTTTCGGTCGGGATCGTTTTAAGTTTGTGTTTGTTGGAGCGGGCAGTACGGTTTTTACCCTGCGTCTTGCCGGGGACATTCTCTCTGAAAAAACAATATCCGGAGGCTCCCTTGTGCTGGTGGATACCGATCAAAAAAAGCTCGATGAGGCTTTTCTGGCCGTAAAAGAACTTGTAGCTTTCACCGGAAGGGATTTTTCCGTAGAAAAACACCTTCACTATTCATCCGCCCTCGACGGTGCCGATTTTGTGTTTTTTACCTATGCGGTGGGAAGCATAGAATCCTGGAAGGAAGATATAGAGATCTGTAGCCGCTTTGGCGTTGCCCAGTCGGTTGGGGACACCATAGGTCCTGGCGGCATGATCCGTATCATGCGCTCCATACCCGTTGCCCTTGAAATCGCTCACAGGATGGAGCAGGTCTGTCCCGAAGCCTACATCATCAATTATACCAATCCTGAAGGAGCCCAGTGTTTTGCTATTCAGGAATATTCGGCGGTAAAATGTTTCGGTCTCTGTCACGGCACGCCGAATACCGCCACAGCCCTTGCCGAAGAAGTGTTCGGGACAGAAAGATCCCGGTTCCGTTATGAGGCTGCCGGGGTGAATCACCTGACCTGGTTTACCAAGATGACCATCGATGGGGAAGATGTGTATCCCTGGCTGCAGAAAGCCCTTGAAAAATCCGGACATAACAAAAAAGAGCCCATTTCGGCGGATCTCTTCCGGATATTTGGCCTTTACCCCGCGCCGGGTGACCGTCATGTGTCGGAATTTTTTTCTGCCTTTCTTCGTGACCGGGTCATGAGAGAGCGGAATTTTAGATGGAAGAACAACACTTTTGCCGAGGTTGACAACTGGAGGGAAGATGATCGTGCCGACTTTGAAAGACTCATAAAACAACGTGAAGGCCATGAAAATTTCCTGCGGGGTTCCGGTGAAACCGCTGTTCACTTTCTCCGCGCCCTGGCTTCAGACAAAGTAACAACGGAGATGGTAAACGTGCCAAACAGGGGCTATATAGCTAATATTTCTTCAGGGCTCATTGTTGAGGTTCCAGCGTTTATCGATAGCTTCGGCCTTCACCCTCAATTTGTTGGGGAACTTCCCGCTGCCATTGCCGCTAAGTGCGAATCGCTTGGCCGGGAATACCGGCTCCTTGTAGAGGCGGCTATTGGCTGTGATATGGGGCTTTTTTTGGAAGCGGCGTACCTGGACCCTCTGTGTGCAAACTGTGATTACCCGGAGGAACTTGTTTGGGAACTTGTCAGCCGGAATATCCATCTGCTTCCTGAAGGATGGAAAAAATACGCTTGACAGGCGGATGATGGACCGGTATAATGTTATAACATCATATCTTTATAAGGGAAGCATATGAAAAGAAAATTTGTGTTTATCGGGGCAGGTTCTCTTGGTTTTACCCAGGATTTGGCACGGGACATTCTGACCTTTGAAAATTTCCAGGATGCGGAATTTCACCTCGTGGACATTCACGAAGGTCGGCTTGATTATGCTGCAAAGGCCCTGGAAAAACTCATCGGAGCGGGGAAATATGGCGCCAAAGTTTTTAAAACGACAGACCGCGCAAAAGCCCTGGAGGGTGCGGACGGTGTACTCATCACTATTCTGCAGGGCGGCGTGGAAGTCTGGCGTCATGACATTGAGATTCCCAAGTCTTACGGTATTGATATCAATGTAGGCGATACCCGCGGCCCCTCGGGAATATTCCGTTTTTTGAGGACCGCCCCGGTAATGCTGGGTATCATCAGGGACGTGGAAAAGCTATGCCCCGGCGCCGTAGTCCTTAATTACACTAACCCCATGGCCTTGCTCTGCAGTTATCTGCAAAAACAAAGTAAAGTGAACGTAACCGGGCTCTGTCACAGTGTTCAAGGAACCGCCGCTATGCTTGCCTGCTGGCTTGGCGCGGGAAAGGAAGACATTACCTACACCTGCGCGGGTATCAATCATCAGGCTTTTTATCTTGAGTACAAATGGAAGGGCAAGGACGCCTATCCCCGGCTCAGGGAACTGGTCTGTACTAAAAGTGAAATCTACAATGAAGAGATGGTGAGAAACGAGATGTTCCTTAATCTTGACTATTATCCCACCGAATCTTCGGGGCACAATTCCGAATACAATGCGTGGTTCAGAAAACGGCCAGACTTGATCGAAAAGTACTGCACCCATAGTACCGGGTGGAATCCGGGGGTTTACGCCTATATTCTCAACGAATACCGTGACAAGGAAAAAACATGGGAAGTGCGGTTTAGGGAGCGGCTCCAGTCCGATAAGGTGGATCTGGAACGCGGCGAAGAATATGCTTCAAATATTTTCAATGCGGTTTTTGGGGATCATACGCCCTTTGAATTTAACGGCAACCTTCCCAATACCGGGCTTATCGATAACCTTCCCCCCATGGCCTGCGTTGAGGTGCCGGTTCTCGCTTCAAAGGCGGGAATCAGGCCTTTTTACGTAGGTTCCCTTCCCCCGCAGCTTGCGGTGCTGGTGAACACGTCAAGCCGTTGCGAGGAGCTTGCGATAGCGGGAGCGATAGAAGGAGATCCCCGGAAAGTATTTCAGGCGGTACTTTTTGATCCCCTTTCATCAAGTGTACTTTCCATGGCCGAAATCCGGGAGATGACGGAAAAGATGTTTGCCCAGAATAACGACTTTCTGGGGTATTTCAAGTCGTTTAAGATATAGAAGGAGGAAGAAATGAAAAAGAAGATACTTACGAAAAAGACGGTGTTTGCGGTGATAACTCTGGCAATGGTGTTTTTTGCGGCCTGTTCACGCGGCGCTTCGTCAGTCCAGAAGATCTCGTTCTATTATTGGGACGAAAATCAAAAACCCGGCATGGACAAGGTTGTGGAATCCTATATGAAAGAAAGCGGCGTTCAGGTTGAGACTACTGTTATCCCCTGGTCTCAGTACTGGACCAAACTGCAAACCAGTCTGCCGTCGGACAACGGACCGGATGTATTCTGGCTTAATGCGGCCCACGGCGTTGATTATTACCCTGCGGGCCTTGTAGAGCCTATTGCTTCCTATGTGGAAAGGGACAAGATCGATTTGACGCCCTTTCCGGAGGCCTTGCTTGAAATGTATTCTTACAATGACAGACTGTACGGCCTTCCTAAAGACTATGATACCATTGCGCTGTTTTACAACAAGGCGATCTTTGACGCAAAGGGCGTAGCGTATCCTAATAACAACTGGACCTGGGAAGACTTGCGAAAGGCTGCCATCGCCCTTACGGACGATAATGTTTATGGTTTTATCGCCGAGCCCGCTGGCCAGACAATGATCTTTTCCTGGGTGCTTTCCAATAACGGAACCCTCATAAAAGCGGATCAGACTCAGAAGCATTACAATACACCCGAAACTATTGAGGCAATCCGGTGGCTGGTTGATCTTATCGATGTTTACAAGGTTTCGCCAACAGGCGCGATGCTGAAAGAATTAATTGGTGATGAATATTTCCAGGGGGGAAGGGCCGCGATGATCACCACTGGTTCCTGGATGGTACCTCCCTATAATGATGCCCTCGGGGATAGTCTCGGAGTCGCAAGGCTTCCTGTCAGTAAAAAAGAAGCCAATGTTATTCATGGTTTAAGTTTTAACATAAGCGCAAGATCCCAAAATAAGGAAGCCGCTTGGGGGCTGGTCAAGGCGTTTTCGACTAAAGAAGCGGGGGACGCACAGGCAAGCGTGGTTATTCCCGCCTATGCGGACGCTTCCCGGGCATGGATGAGCAATTATCCGAATCTTGATCTCAAGGTTTTTATTGATGCTGCCGCTTATGCCGATCCTGTTCCCACGACTCTGGTAGCATCGGCGGCCCAGGATGATGTGGAGGAGACCTGGTATGAAAACATTTGGCTGGGCAATGCTGATATAGCTTCAGCTTGTGCGGCCATTGATGCCGCATGCGCGGCTCTGGTGGCTGAGGCGGGAAGATAGCAAGATCCGGAAAGGGAAAACCTCTGAAAGCTAAAGGCTCTCAGAGGTTTTCTATGATTTTTACAAAGGTGAATTTTATGGCGGCTGTGGTATCCCCCAATTCAGGAAAACGGCATATCGGGCGTAGTACCCTGAATACATGGCTGTGGGGTTATTTTTTTATCGCCCCCGTCATAATAGGTATTACAATATTTGACATCGGACCCGTATTGTATGCCCTGTTTATGTCCCTTACAAGATGGGATGGGCTGACCAGCCCTGTCTTTATTGGGCTTGGTAATTTTAAGAGACTCTTTACCGATCCGCAGGTGCTTACTGAATTTTTCAATACCCTGAAGTACATGATAGGCGTTGTTCCCGTAATGCTTGTTATCGCTACGGTTATCGCAAGCCTCCTTAATACGGGGATTCCGGGCATATCTTTTTTTCGTGTGGCTTTTTTTCTGCCCATGGTTACCATGCCCGCGGCTGTTGCCGCGGTATGGCGCTGGTTGTTCAACTCACAATACGGATTGGTGAATTATCTATTCAGGCCCTTCGGTCTGAATCCGCAGTGGATGGGGGACCCCGAATATATCATGACGGCCCTTATCATTGTGGCAATATGGTCGGGAATAGGCTATGCCGCCATCCTTTTGCTTGCGGGCTTGCAGAATATTCCAAAGACCTATTACGAGGCTGCGGAAATTGACGGCGCGGGCCCATGGTACCGTTTTATCCGGATCACCATTCCTCTCCTGTCTCCTTCTCTTTTCTTTTTGTCTATTACATCAATGATCAACGCGTTTAAGGCTTTTGATCTTGTTTTCATGTTTTCAGGTGTCAGTACAACGCCCAGTGGCGGGCCGACTACGGAAGCGATTCGTACCATGGTATTTGGGATTTATCAAAAAGGCTTTCTATTGCAGCGTATGGGTTATGCCGCGGCGGAAGCGGTCATGCTTTTTATCATTATCCTGCTGGTAACGCTGGGACAGTTTTATCTGCAGAAAAAAGTCGTGTTCTACGATTGATCCGGTGTAAAGAAACGGCGAAAGGATGGAGAGGATGAAAGCCCGTTTTTCAATGAATACCTTTTTCGCGTATTTTGTCCTCGCACTCGGTTCGGCCATCATGATCATTCCCTTTATCTGGATGATACTGACCGCCTTCAAGACCTACGCCGAGACCCTGATCATACCGATTAAATGGTTGCCATCGGGGTTTTATCTGAATAATTTTTCCGAAGTTTTAAGAAGGCTGAATTTCGGAAGGTATTATTTAAATACAATCGTTGTTACCGTATCAATTACGGTATTGCAGGCCCTGTTTTGTTCCATGGCGGCGTATGGTTTTGCCCGGCTGAAATTTCCTGGCCGGAATGTACTGTTTTTCATACTTTTAAGCATGTTGATGATACCCCAGCAGATGACGCTGATCCCATCCTTTGTGTTGCTTTCCCGCCTAAAATGGATAGATACCTACTATGCCCTTATCATTCCCCATCTCTTCAGCGCCTACGGTACTTTTTTTCTAAGACAGTATTTTCTTTCCCTTCCCGGAGAGCTGGAAGAAGCCGCTATTATAGACGGGTGTTCTCGTCCGGGGATTTATTGGCGTATACTCATGCCCCTCTGCGGAACTGCCTTGGCGGCTTTTGCGGTGTTTACCATACTCTGGGCCTGGAACGATTTGATGTGGCCCCTGATTATGACATCAAGAGATTCGGTAAGGGTATTATCGGTAGGCATTGCAACCCTGCTCGGTCAGTATTCAACAAGAAACAACCTGCTCATGGCGGCCAGTATGTTGGCTACCATGCCCATGATAGCGCTTTTTATTTTCCTGCAGCGTCAATTCATTGCGGGAATAGCGGTAACCGGTTTGAAAACATAATTTTTATAGGAGGAACGAATGATTATTGATTGTCATGTGCATACCGGAACAGATTTGGTGTCCGGGTCCGCCCTAATTGGCCAGCTTGACGCTGCGGGAATAGACAGAATGATTTTGCTGTCCTATGACCCCATTTCCTTTGCTCATGAAAGTGAAATCAAAGGCGGCATCATGGGAAAGGCCCGGGGCCCGGCGGCGGCCCTTGCGGCGGTAATGGAGATGGCGGCGTATTCCGATCGGGTTATTCCATTTTTTTGGATCGATCCGCTTGAAGAAGATGCATTTGGGCAGGTGGACAGGGCTGTGGCCGCAGGTATTGCCGGCTTCAAGGTGATCTGCAACCGTCATTTCCCCGGCGATGATCGTCCCATGCAAGTCTGGGAACATATCGCGAAAGCTGGTAAACCCATGCTTTTCCATTCGGGTATTTTGTACGGGAACGGTCCATGGTCCCGGTACAACAGGCCTGTTGGCTTTGAGCCTTTGTTCGATATTCCGAATTTACGCTTTGCCCTGGCTCATGTTTCCTGGCCCTGGTGCGATGAAAACCTCGCCGTGTTTGGTTACTGGCAGAATCGCAAGCACCACGGAACAACGAGCGCGGAGATGTTTATTGACACAACGCCCGGAACGCCGCGCATATACAGACGGGAGGTTTTTGCGAAGATATATTCGATCGGCTACGACATTGAAGACAATGTGATATTCGGAACGGATTGTTACACCCCTTATGATTCCAAATATGCGAAGGAAATCCTTGAAATGGACAAGGATGCCCTTGATCATGCTGGCGTGACGCCCGTA
The DNA here is from genome assembly GCA_031265435.1 of Treponema sp. Taxonomy (GTDB): domain Bacteria; phylum Spirochaetota; class Spirochaetia; order Treponematales; family Breznakiellaceae; genus JAIRNJ01. The sequence continues at coordinate 10,799 of JAISCR010000071.1, read as the reverse complement.
CAGCGGGAGAAATATTATAGCAAGAATGTGCTCAGGTTTCTTGGGAAATAAACCCATGGGAAATATTATCAGGAGGAACAGATGCGTAAAATTATTGTATTAGTGGCGGGTCTGCTGATTGCCATTGTCGCAATCACCGGATGTTCAAAGGGCGGTTCGGAAAGCGGCAAAGTAACTCTCCGTTTCTGGTCTCATCAGAATGTGCCGTGGAATGTCAACAACGAGGAGTTTATTGCCGGATTTATGGAAGAAAACCCTGGTATCAGCATTGAATATGAAGCCTTCCCCTATGGTGACTTTGAGCAGAAAACCCAGACTGCCCTCATATCTAAAACGGGTGGTGCGGATATTTTTGAATTGTGGGGCGGCTGGGTTCTTGATTTTTCCCCCACAGGGGCGCTTGCTCCGGTACCGGAGCAATTTATCAATGAACTCAAGGCGGACAGCTATGAGCCGGTGCTGGCCTCCTTCTTTTACGATGGAAAATATTACGGCGTTCCCATCGAATTCAACGCCGAATACGGCGGCATGCTGGTCCTTAAGCCCTATTTTGACTCGCACAACATCAAATATCCCTCAACCTGGGATGAGGCAATCGGCATTGCCAGAGAGCATGCGGTCACGCGGAACGGCGTTATGGAACTGCGGGGCTTTGATTATATCGGATCGGATACTCTCCTTTTCACCTATCTTTCCATGATTCTTTCCAAGGGAGGGAGCTATCTGGAAGACGGCGGCCACCGCTTCAACTTCAATACCCCCATCGCGAGGGAGGCGTTGCAGAAACTCAGGGATTATATTCTGGTTGACAGGATAACCTCAATTGATGGGTTCCTTGGAGGGAATCCTGGCGTTGATTATTATGTCTTCATGGGCGAATCTTTGATGGCGCCCCGGGGCATGTGGACCATTCCAACAGGCAAGGAAATGTACGATGCCGAACTGGGAGTCGATATTGACTATATTCCTTCTCCCTTCTACGGGCCGGAGAAGAAATGGGTCGCGGAAACCGGATGGGGCTTTGTTGTAAACAGCGGTACCAGTCATCCCGATGAGGCGTGGAAATTTGTCGAATACTGTCTCAGGCCCGAAAACATTTTTAAAAGCGTTGTCGCCCGCGGCAATATTCCGCCCCGCAGGTCGGTTGCAAGGGACCCTGCCTATCTCGCGGCCATACCCTACGCAAAACCCATCATCGATGTGCTTGATGGCGCGTCCTATATTGGTTATATCAATACCGATGTCATGAAGGAAGAAATGGACAATGCGTTCATTGACATGATTCAGAACGGTGTTTCTGTGGAGGCTACTCTGCAGAGGTTTACCGATATCGTGAACGCACGGGCGAAATAAGGAGAGGCCGGGGAAAGTAATTTACCCCCTAAAAAACAAATGAAAAACACAAAATTTGTTATTGCGGTACTGACCCCGGTTTTTCTCTGTATATTTACCTTTCAAATTCTTCCCATTTTTCTTGGGTTTGGCATTTCATTTTTTAATTACACTCCTCTCAACACCAGGAATGAATTTATAGGTTTATCCAACTTTGCCCAACTCATTTCGGATCCGGTTTTTCATATTGCCCTTAAAAACACCCTTTATTTTGTGGTGGTGGCCGTTACCATAAACATCATCCTTACCCTGACCATCGCGCAAATCATCAGCTCCTTTAGTTACAACAGGGTGCGTTCGCTTTTCAGGGTGGTGTTCTTTATGCCCTGCGTTGCTCCGTTGGCGGCTTCCAGTTTTGTCTGGGGGCGGATGTACGAGAAACGCTTCGGTCTTATCAACATACTACTTGATCGCTGGTTCGGCATTGCACCCCGGGCTTGGCTGGGGGAAGAGGCCACCATGATGCCATCGATTATTTTGTTTACCCTTTGGGCGGACATAGGTTATAACATCATCATATTCTGTGCGGGCATAGATGGTATTCCCTCCGATTTTTATGAAGCGGCGGTCATAGACGGCGCGGGTCCCTGGCGGCGCTTTTTCAAGATCACCCTTCCGCTTTTGAGTAGGACCACCTGTTTTGTCATTGCCATGACCCTGATTTCCCACTTTCAGATGTTTGCCCAGTTTGAGGTTATGCTGACCGGTCACGGAGGGCCGAACAATATGGGTATGGTGCTTACTCTGGATATTTACAAGACTGCCTTTGTATACAAGGACCTGGGATATGCATCGGCTATTTCCATCGTGTTGTTCATTATTATAATGATTTTTACCATTGTGTCGCAGCGGCTCAACCGGGTTGACTGGGGGTATTAGATGCTGAGGAAGAAATTCTCCCTGGGTACGATCTTCGTCATAGCCTTCGGCGCGGTTGTTCTTTTTATTATCCTCATGCCGTATATATGGATGCTGTCCCTTTCCTTCAAAAGAACAGCGGAGATTATGCGGGCCCCCGAGAAAATTTTCCCCGAAAGATGGACGTATGCAAACTATGTTACTGTTTTTACCAGAGCTCCGTTTTTCTACTGGTTCAGAAATAGTATCGTTGTTACTGTTTCGCTCACCCTCATCGTGCTCTTTACCAGTTCCATTACGGGTTTCGTGTTTGCCAAATATAAATTCCCTGGTCGTACCGTACTGTTCTGGATTATTCTGAGTTCCATGATGGTGCCGTTTCAGACTACTATGATTCCTAATTTTCTCATCATAAATGCCATCGGGCTTTACAATACCCTCCTTGCCCTCATCGTTCCGATGATGATATCAGGATTCGGAATTTTTCTCTGTAGGCAGTTTTGCGAAAACATACCGGACAGCCTGTGGGAAGCGGCACTGATAGACGGCGCTTCGGACCTGTCAATTTACCTGAGAATCATGGTCCCTCTCCTCCGACCCTGCCTTGCTGCTCTTGGGATTTTTACATTCTTGGGCAGTTGGAATGAATTTCTGCAGGCACTTATCATGCTGGAAAGCGTCAGAAACATGACGCTCCCTATCGCGCTTTCGTATTTTACCAACGGTGCTCATAGTGTTGACATAGGGGCTTGCATGGCAGCTGCGGCGCTCATCATGACCCCGGTGACTATTGTGTTTCTGACTTTCCAGAAGCATTTTATCAAGGGCGCGGCTATTTCAGGCCTGAAATGAATGAACTGTAAAACAGTCAAGCGTGGTCTAGCTTTTCATTTCTACCGTGTAGGTGAAGAAATCGCCCCGGACTATGGAGACACAGTATTCAATTATCCGGTCCTCGTCATAGGTAGTCCGTTCCAGGTGGATGGCCGGGGCGCCTGCCTTAAGGCCCATTTTTTTCGCCTCGTTTTTTTGTACCGCTGTGGCACGGAATTTTTCGATAATGCGCTGGGGATAGACGCCGGAATTCCTCATGCTTTTGTAAAGGCCGTTTTTATCGATATCTTCCCTGCTAATTTTTGGGCATACCTCATAGGGTATGTAGGAGGTTTCCACCGTATACGCCATCCCATCTACGCTGCGGAGTCGTTCGAGCCTGAAGACGTAACCGCCTTTTATGCCGAGCTTTTCCCCCGTTTCCTCATCAGGGGTGATGATATCAAAGGAAAGAATATCGGCCTGTTCCTTTTTCCCCCATTTCTTCAGCTCTTCACTAAAGGAATAAAATTTTGAAAGCTTTTGTTCAAAGGAAGTATTGGTGATGAAGGTTCCCCTGCCTTGAAAGCGTTCCAGATGACCCGAGCGGACAAGTTCCTCAACCGCCTTGCGGACCGTGATACGGCTCAGTCCATAGGCGGCGCAGAGTTCCGATTCCGAAGGAATCTTCTGTCCAGGTTTCCATTCTTCTGTTTGTATCTTTTTAAGGAGTTTTTCCTTAAGTTGATAGTAAAGGGAGATAGGAATGGTTTTATTAAAGCCGGTTTCTTTGTCGTTGATCATAATGATATTATAACATACTAATATAATCGTATCATTACCCCACGGAGGAGACTATGCCCCTTATGACCACGAAGAATATGTTGCTTGCGGCCAGCGAAGGACGCTGGGCAGTCGGCGCTTTTAACGCGGAAAACATGGAGATGATTCAGGCAATCATCGCTTCTGCGGAGGATCTTTTTGCCCCGGTAATCATACAGACAACACCGGGTACCCTTGCTTACGGAAGCCTTGGCCTCTATTACGCAAGCGCCGCCGTTCTTGCTGCTTCGGCGCGGGTTCCCGTGGCCATACATCTCGATCATGGGAACAGCCTTGCGCTGGCATCTCAGGCTTTGCGTACCGGTTATACCTCAATTATGATAGACGGTTCGCAGAAGGCGCTGGATGAAAATATTGCTATCACGAGGGCGGTCGTGGAAATATGCGGACCTAATGGCGTCCCGGTTGAGGGTGAACTGGGAAGGGTAGGCGGCAAGGAAGACGATCTTGAAGGAGAGGCGGGCTACACCGATCCTGGCGAGGCAATGCGCTTTACGGAGGAGACTGGCGTTTCTTCCCTCGCGGTTGGGGTCGGAACCGCCCACGGTGTATATAAAACAACGCCTGTACTCAATACGGAATTGATAAGTGCACTAAAAAAAATCATACCTGTTCCTATGGTGCTCCACGGGGCATCGGGGCTTTCCCCTGACGCGATCCGTGATTGCATAAACCGGGGAATCTCTAAGGTGAATTTCGCCACGGAACTACGCATTGCCTATACCGATGCGGTGAAGGAATACCTTGAAAGAAATCCCCGGACCATCGATCCCAAAAAGTATGGGTTATCCGCCCGGAACGCGGTCTGTCGTCTGGTTGCGGAACGGATGAAGATATGCGGCTGCAATGGCAGAGCTGGGGATGTTGACAGGATTTTCAAAAATTGATAATGTTGTTATAATGATATTATGTGATGCTGTTCCAAAATTTCAGTTTTTGGAACGGCTACCTTGAATTTTATCATAGAGGTTTATTATGGATGCTTTTGAAAGGTTTTACGGAAAAGATACATCTTTTTTTGCTTCAAAAAATTGTTCCTTCACCGCTTCTGAGATAGCCCAGCAGCCCACTGTGTGGCGGGAACTTTGCGATATCCTTGAAACGAAAAGGACCTGTATCGCGGATTTTTTTGACAGGGCGGATATTTCAAAAAGACGCATCATCCTGAGCGGTGCGGGAAGTTCTGCCTTTGTAGGGGAAGCGGCATCCTGTATGATAGGTTCCAGCAGTCGTGTTCCCTGCACGGCGGTTCATACAACAGATATCGTTTCTTCCCCTTATTCGTTTCTTTTTCAAGACATACCGTCCCTATTTGTCTCCTTTGGCCGTTCGGGCAACAGCCCTGAATCTGCCGGAGCAGTGAAGTATGCCCGCAGTATAGTGAGGGATCTTTACGAGGCGGCAGTGGTATGCGATGGGAAAAGCAACTTGGCCGGGATAACTGCCGAATCGGATAAAAGCTTTTCCCTTGTCCTGCCCGAAAGAACCAATGACAAGGGTTTTGCCATGACGAGCAGTTTTACGTCAATGTTGCTTGCGTGTTTTGCTTTTTTCAATCATGAAAAGATTGATGAAATTACGGCAAATATCAGGCGTTTGGCGGATAATCTGGAACAGAATGCTCTTTCTCTTTCTGAATCGGCTGAAAGACTTGCAAGGGAACAGTACGCACGACTCGTTGTTCTTGGGAGTGGCTGTTGCCGGGGCTTGGCACGGGAAGCGGCCCTTAAATCATTGGAACTGAGCATGGGGGCGGTAAACTCCACATCGGAAAGTGCCATGGGTTTCCGACACGGTCCGAAATCAGTAATAAAGGATGATACCCTGACCGTTCATTTTATTTCAAACGATCCCCTCACCGCCAAATATGATCTGGATTTGCTTGATGAAATCTGTTTGCAAAAAAAGAGAAACAGGATTGTCGCCCTTTCGGGGAACGGATGCCGGGATGATGGACGGACCGGTCTGGAAAGTCCCATATCGGCTGAGTCATGTGAACGCATTATTATCCCCTCCTCCGGCTATGGCCCTGCCTCGGATCTCTTCTGGGGGATACACTGCCTTGTGTTCTGTCAGATGCTTGCGATGTATAAGTCCATATCGATTAATCTGCCGGTCGACAATCCTTCGGTTACAGGGGAATTGAGCCGCGTTGTCAGGGGATTTGTCGTATACGATCTTGAGGAAAACAAGCAGACCCTGAAGGGTGTGGACGTATCCGCATGAAAAAGGTCTTGAACAAACCGTGTTTTGATATTCTTGCCATAGGCGAACTTAACGCCGATATAATTTTTACCGGACTCAAGGGAGCTCCGGTTTTGAATCGGGAGGTAGCGGCTGGTGACTTCTGGAAAACCATGGGAAGCTCCACAGCACTCTGTGCGGCCAACCTTGCAAAGCTCGATCTTGTGGTCGCTTTCTGTGGCAAGGTGGGTGGCGATGAAGATGGCCGCTTCATGTTGGAAGAACTCCGCAAAAGAAACATCAATGCCGGTTTCTGTACTGTTGATCCTGCGGCAAAGACTGGCGTTACGCTCGCATTAAATTGGGGAGGAGACCGGGCCCTTGTGACCTTTCCCGGTGTCATAGGTGAGTTTTCGTTAAGGGATTTCGATATTAACATTTTAAGGCAGGCCCGGCATATTCATGTAGGATCTTTCTTTCTCCAATTCGGACTTCAGAAAGATTTGCCTGAAATTTTTAGACAGGCTCAGGAATGGGGGATAAGCACCTCTCTGGATGCGGGCTGGGACGATACAGAAAAATGGGATTATGGCATACGTTCCGTTCTTCCCTATACAGATATTTTTTTCCCCAATGAATCCGAGGCCCTTGCCATCACCGGTGAATCAACCTGGGATGCGGCCGCGGGAAAGCTTGCTGAACTCTGTACGGTTGCTGTGGTAAAACGGGGAAAGAATGGTGTTGGCTGTGTTTCACGGGGGAATGTCTACGAGGTCAGAGCTATAGAGGATGCTCCGGTACTTGATACGACTGGCGCGGGGGACTCCTTTAATGCCGGTTTCATTTATGGTTATTTAAGAAAATTTTCCCTGCAGGAATGTCTTGAATACGGAAATGCCTGTGGTACCCTCTGCGTATCCGTTGCGGGTGGTGCGGATGCCGATTTGAGTTTGGAAAGGGTCCGGGAAATGGTTCGTTATGGGAAAAAATTTCAATGAAACATTTTATTTTTGATATAGACGGCACCCTGTCGGATACCGTTAAAGCCACAGCCACAGTCATCGGAGCACTTTCGGAAAAGTGGGGCTTTCCGGCGGCGGGGGAGGCCGCCATAAAGGAGGCGATGGGGTATCCTAGTCTGGAATTTTGCCGAAGGCTCATCCCTATATGCGATGAGGGACGACTCCGCCGCTTTGAGGTGGAACTGTCCCTTGCCGAAGACGCCGCGATATGGGGTATTGGAACGGCGATACTCTTTCCCGGCGTTGCGGATACCCTTATGCGGTTAAGGGAAATGGGGGCGGAGCTATATGCCGCCAGTACAGGCTCCCCCAGCCATGTTGCCGCCGTTCTTGAAGCGTCAGGTATCCGATCCTTGTTTACAAAAATTTTCTGCGGGAAACCCCGGAAAATTGAAATGGTGCGTAAAATAATAAAAATGCACGATCCCTCTCGCTTTATTATGGTAGGCGACAAGCGATTCGATGCCGAGGCCGCAGAGCGTAATAGAATACATTCGGTTGGCGCGGGCTACGGCTATTGCACCGAAATAGACTATGCTCTTTTTGATGAAATAATCAGCCATCCAGAAGCGTTGATTGACATGACTTCCTGAAAATGGCCTAAACGGCCTTTCTTAAGAAAAATTCCCCTGAAAAGACCTCAAAAAAGGCTGTTAGGAACGAAAGCCACAGGCTCTGGCGTAGAGAGCCAGTATTCTTTGAATGTGTGCGGTTACCAGATCTTCGGGATTGTTTTTCACCATTCCCTCGCATACCTGCATAAAGAGATCGGGCATGAATTGGCTCAGGAGGGAAAGGGGAATGGGCTTTTCCGAAAGATTGCGGAAGAGAACGCTGATGGAGGTAGAAAGACGTTTGTCTGTCCAGTAGTATCTGCACCGGTCACTAAAACTATATTTTCTGGCAAAGGCCTTTTCCTCCGCAGTTCCCCGGTAATATTTTTCCCAGTAATTCGGCACGGATTCAAGCATCACTTCTTCAAGGATCCCTTCCAGATTTGAACGCGAATCCTTTCTGCAGAGCTGGTTTTCAATATGGGCAAGTGAGAAGATCGCTTCGCGGAAGGCGTAAGTCAACCAGGGGCCGACTTTGAGGATTGCGAAATGATCCCTTACCATTTCCGCAAGACCCCCACCGGTCTGGTAATCGGTGGAGTGTGCTTCGAAGACCATGGGCATCTTGTCAAGCGTGTGGCTGAGATTCCGCGCTCTTTCGTGATCGTAATAAAACACGTGATCGTTTCCAAATTCTACTCCCGGCTGGGCGACAATGGCAATTACCCTTTCCCAGGCATCTTGCAGTCCTGCCCTGAAAAACGCCTGCCGTGTTATTTCAATGGTAGCAAGAACACTTTCATGGGAACTTGGCCGCACGGCTTCGTGCATCCGGGCACCCCCGGGGATGGGAACTTCGGTTCCAATGATATATAGTGGTTTGTTTTTTCTGTTGAGGGAACGGCACGTTTTTTCGGCAATTTTGCAGAGTTCAGCCGCCCGTTTTGCAGTGATTTCATCGGGCAGCGCCCCGGTTTTGTCGCTATCATCGGCACAAAACATGCTAGCATCAAGATGAAGTTTAAGGTAGCCGGCTTCCGTATAGGCCCTTACAAGTATACCAGCTTTTTCCATGGCATGGGCGGCATCTTCATGTTGCCAGGCGTTGGGCCCCAGATGATCCCCACCGAAGATAATTCTTTCACCAGGAAATTCCGCCCTGCTGGCGGTGGCAAGTACATACTGTATGAATTCCTGGGGAACCATGCCTGTATAGCCGCCGTACTGATCCACCTGATTGGAAGTCGATTCTATCATGAGAAAGGAATTGTCTTCCGCCGCCTGACGCATCGCCGCCTTCAATACCACCGGATGGGCGCTGCATACCGAATAAATACCGTAATTATCTGGGGCGGTTTCAGAACCGGAGATCTTGTTTTTCAAAAGCCGTTCTTTCAGACTGTCAACCGTATCCATAAAAATCCAAAACCGGAAATTGAGTCCATGATCCGCACATTACGAGTGAGACCGCATTACGATGATCAAGAATCGTCATATACTATCTAAGAGTATTATGTCCAATATTGGACTTTCCCCCGTTAGGTAGCAGCCATTAAACACCAGCTTTGAGTAAAACATATCAAGTGCAACGTAGTCAAGTGCCCGAGTGTATACAAACGGCAATTCAAGGTTTTAGCCATCAGGATTTTTCATCGGACAAAGATGAGGACCTTATGCGCTTATCGTACGGCAGTTCATTTCCCTGCCCTTATCGCGCCCAGGTCCTTCACCGCCTTAACCAAGTCCGGGGCATACTACCGGGGAGGAAGGTGGAGCATGTCCCGAATCTGAAAGACCCGGAACCGGGACACTGCGGAGGCGATCTTCTGTAAAATAATTTTTGCGGTTTCTGGGTTGTACAGCTTGGGCAGGGAGGGACCCTCGATAAAATCGTAGAAGACCTGCTGATCCGCATCGTTGTCCCACACGTGCGAAGGGAAAGATAGTGCCAGATTGCTATGATTTAAATTGCCGGGGAAGTTGGGTACTCTGGTCTGACGGGACCAGAGAGCCGGCGGTAGGTTGTACGGTGCCGTAAGGACGCAGACGGAAACGATCGTGTGATCCTTGAGTGCCAGATGAATCACAGCCGGTCGCCGTAAAGCAAAGTGCGGCTGCCAGCCGTAAGGCCGACAGACTGCGGATAGGAGGACGGTGTACCTAATCACCCGACAATCGCCCCTGGTCCTTATCTTATCGTAAGGAGCGGCAGTATGGAAACGGTAAAACGGCGGTATGCAGGGATTGATCTGGGGAAGCGGGAGTATACCCTGGCGGTCATCGGGAAGAACGGAAAGATGAAGATACATCAGGGGAAGACCAGCGTTTCCGGGCGGCAGGGGATGTATGGGGGCTGTTGGAGCAGACGGATAAAGTTGTCCTGGAAGCAGGAAATCTGGCGTTTATCATAGCCCGGGAGATCTAGGGAACGAGGTGCGGGTGCTGAACGCGGCGAAACTGATGTACGCGGTGCTGAGAGATAAGAGCGCCTTGAGCCGCGCCCGTGGAAGGGGGTGCAAAATGATTCGGCCTGTTTGGCCGAACAGGCACTGAGGGTATAACAGGGCCGGGAGCGGCCAGGGGGATAAAAAGATTAGAGAAAATCGTTTATTCCCTTGACCAAATCATAGGAGGAGGAGGCACTAAATTTGTGGTGTATACTAAGGAGTGTCTGTCCACAGACACCAGAGGAGGCGGCAGCATGGCAAACGGAGCGGTTTTTGAAAAACCGGTTAATGACGACCGGTCTTTTACTTACGCAGACTATAAAAACTGGGAAAGCGGCGAAGGCCGTTACGAACTTTATCTACGGCACCGCCTACGCCATGGCCGTGCCGAACACGGTCCACCAAGCTATTCTTGTGGAACTGGCCAGACAAATCGCGAACTTTCTAACCGGCAAGCCCTGCCGGGTACTGCCCGCCCCCTACGATGTGCGGCTCTTTTACGCGGAAGGCGAAAGCGATGACACGGTGCTCCAGCCTGACATCATCGTGGTCTGCGACCGGGGAAAGCTGGGGAAGGAAGGCTGCCGGGGCGCGCCGGATTTCGTGGTGGAGATCATCTCCCCCTCCAACACGGCGGCGGAGATGCAGCGGAAGTTCAAACTCTACCGGCAGGCCGGAGTCCGGGA
>JAISCR010000044.1 GCA_031265435.1 Treponema sp. | reverse complement strand
ATCTTTTCAAAAGTTCAAAATAAATACCCAACACTGTTTTTTAAAAATATTTTGCCGCTTTCCGGTTCCTTATATACCAACAAATTACCCCCCCCCCCCCCCCCCCAGATATAGCGTAGTTTTATTCAAAACACCTCTACTTGTAGCGTGTCCAACGGAGGTCTCCCATGTATGAGACCCTCCTTCCTCCTGTCCGCCGTTTTCGCGCTCCTGTTACCGCTTTCCTCCTCATCAAAGAAATACGAGTCCGGATCAAAGTTAATGATGTAATGTGCCATAAAAATAAAAATTTAGGGATAAAGCAACCAATGGAGGTAAAAGATGTCGAATTTTAGTAAGGTCATAGGAAGTTTCAGGAATAAGGTCATAAGAAGCCTCAAGAATGGCGGGTTTATATCCTTATATCGGCAATTAAAGGTTTTTTTCTTAATAAAAACATCGAAGAAGACTGAATTTCATTTTGTTCAAGACTATCAAAAACGTGTAAAAAATTTGATAAGGTCATATCCTATTGACGAAGCTATGAGTTTGGCTGTAGGCGGTAATTATTTTGAAATAGGTAATATTGAAAAGGACATCCTCTTACAGTACGGTCTGAAACCAAATATGAGTATAGTTGATTATGGTTGCGGAAGCGGCCGTTTAGCCCATGCATTACCAATTGAGTATAATATCAATTATATCGGGATTGATATTCTTGATGAATTAATCAATTATGCTAAAACAAAATCACCGGCAAATTATAAATTTATCAAACACCGGAAACTTAGTGTTCCGCTTAATTCGGAAAGCGCCGATATGATATGCGCGTTTAGTGTATTTACGCATTTGTTACACGAAGAATCATACATATATATTGAAGATATGAAACGGGTATTGAAAAAAGGAGGGAAATTAGTATTCTCTTTTTGTGAATTTGGACTACCTGAACATTGGCCGGTTTTTTTGTCAACAGTTGACAATCAAAGAATTGGCATATTACCGGATTTAAATACTTTTATAGAAAAATCTGTTATAAAAATATGGGCGGAGAGGCTGGAATTTAAACTACTAGAAATGGTAGATGGAAATAATAAAAAATTCAACGGGAAGTGTTTGGGACAAAGTTTAGCCATATTGGAAAAACCTGAATAATAAAATATGCCTACCCACTTGGCTAACATGTGTCTGTGTTAGTCAAATAGGCAGGCATAAAAGGGTATTAGACCCCGAATGCAAATACCTTATGAGAACAACATACCTTGTCCCCTAATCTTCCCCCCACAGCCATGTGGACAGGTAGCGTTCTCCCGAATCGGGGAGGACGGCTACAATGGTCTTGCCTTTGTTTTCGGGGCGTTTGCTGAGGGTCAGGGCCGCTTCCAGAGCGGAGCCTGAGGAAATGCCCACGAGGATGCCTTCTTCCTTTGCAAGGCGGCGTGCGGCGGTTCCTGCCTTTACGTCGTCGGTGAGGTAGATCTCGTCAATGATTCCCGGATCGTATACTCCGGGTTTGAAACCCGCGCCGATGCCCTGGATCTTGTGGGGGCCGGGCTGACCGCCTGAAAGAACCGGGGAAGCGGAGGGTTCTACAGCCACCACTTTGACGGAGGCTTTCTTGAGTTTGAGGTAACGGCCGGCTCCCGTAACGGTTCCGCCTGTGCCGACTCCTCCTATAAGGATGTCAACCGCTCCGTCCGTATCCTTCCAAATCTCGGGGCCGGTGGTCTTCTCGTGGATCTCCGGGTTGGCGGAGTTATTGAACTGCTGGGGAATGAGGGAATTGGGGATGGAAGCGGCCAGTTCTTCCGCCTTTGCGATGGCTCCCTTCATGCCCTTGGCTCCTTCGGTAAGTTCCAGTTCCGCGCCCAGGGCCTTGAGGAGCTTGCGTCTCTCAATGCTCATCGTTTCCGGCATGGTGAGGATGATGCGGTAACCTTTTACCGCCGCCACAAAGGCGAGTCCTATGCCGGTATTGCCGCTGGTCGGCTCGATGATCACCGAACCTTTTTTCAGCGTCCCCGATTTTTCCGCGGCTTCGATCATTGCCAGGGCTATTCTGTCCTTGACACTGTGGAGGGGGTTAAAATACTCCAGCTTTACATAGATAACGGCTCCACCCTCGTTAATCTTGTTGAGCTTCACCAGCGGGGTATTCCCGATGAGATCCGTAATCTTTTCAACTTTTGCCATGACGGCCTCCTATATCCTAGTATCTACATAGATATTATAGTTCATCATGGATCTTTTGTAAAGGGAAGAAAGGGCATTTTCAATACTATTTTGGCGTAAAGTTCCCGGGATGAAAATCGGCGCCGCGTAACTACGCACGTATACTACGCACGTAACCACGCATGTATATCACGCATGCTTGCGGTAACCTTGAAATATGGATTATTATTACCCTAAAGGAGAAAAAATGAAGCGTCTGCCGTCATACTTTGTTCTTGTTTCTCTTGTTTTTCTCCCCTTTTTGTCCTGTATCCGCAATGATTTTGAATTCCATGGGGGATATTACACGGTTCAGGCTGATGATTTTGACGAGCACGGCTGGAAGGAGTATGTCAGTCTCTATATCAGCCACGGCAGGATCCTTTCGGCAGAGTACAACGCGATAAATTCTTCCGGTTTCATCAAATCCTGGGATATGAACTATATGAGGGTAATGAATGCCCTGGACGGTACCTATCCCAATGCCTATACCCGCATCTATACAGGGCGGCTTCTGGAGACACAGGATCCGGAAAAAGTAGATGTGATTTCCGGGGCAACCAATTCCTGGCATACCTTCAGGCAGTTGACCGCGGCGGCCATTGAGCAATCCCGGCTGGGTAATCCGGGTATAAGCCTTGTTTCGGCGAGCGGAATTGGGCAATAGGATGAAATGTATAAAAGGCCGCAGTCTCAGGCTGATGATCCTCTCCGCGTCGGCCGCCGCTTTTCTTATCTTTACAGCCGCCCTCCAGGGGATCATGTTTATTTTCATGGGTTTTCTTACCGATTTCCTTCTTCTGGAAACCCTGCGGCCCATGGCAAAGGCATCTTCCCTGAGTATTCAGGGGAATCTCCACATGCTGGCGGACCGGATCTTCCTTATCCGGGACAATAACTCCTTTGCCGATCCTGACTTTTCCCGGGAGGATAAACAGAAGGCCCTTGATTTTGCCGTTTCGGGGATAGAGTTTGTGTGGCTTGGTCTCTATTCTTCCAACGGGGATCTTGATACCGGTGCGGGCGATTACCCTCAGGATATCAGGGATTTTGATATTTATCGTCTCATCAATGAATCCGGAAATCTGGCTATTCAGGATATTGAAGAGGGCATATCGGGAGATTTGGAGATTATTATCGGAGCGCCTGTCATGGAGGGGCGTTCCATCACAGGCTATCTTGTGGGAAGCTACCGCTACCACATACTCAGCGACATTCTTTCCGCGATTAATATTTCCTCCCAGAGTACGGCGTTCATCATTGACGAAAAAGGGTACTACAGGGCTCACCGGGATCTTGAGAAGGTCAAGGCCGGCGAAAGCATTTTTTCCGACGGGATCTGGGGCAAGGATGCTGAAGAATTTCTTTCCGGGATAAAAACAGGAAGCACGGAAACGATGATGTTTTCAGGTCCGGGAGGCGAGTATTTTTTAAGCTATGCCCCGGTTCGGGGAACCTCCTGGTCATTGGTGATTGAAGTTCCCAAAAGCGATTTTATGTACTATACCCGCTACGCTTTGATTGCGGGAAGTTTCATCGCTTTACTTCTTGCGTGTTTCTTTACGCTTGTTTTTGCGTTTTTTATTACGAAAGTTTTAACCAATCCCCTCAAGCTGATCACGGGCAGCGCGCACCGGCTCTCCCTCGGGCTTTTTACACAGAGTCTGCCTTCCCGGCTTCTGGAAAGGGAAGATGAAATCGGGCAGTTGGGAGCCGCCTTTATGTCCATGTCCGAATCGGTCAGGGCGGTAATCATCGCCATTGATCATCTCACTCACGCCGCCATGACAGGAAGACTGAAGGCCCGGGGCAGCCTTGCCGGCCTGCAGGGGGATTACCGGCAGATCATGTCGAGAGTCAACATTACACTGGATGTGATCTGTTCCCAGATCGATGCGGTTCCCGAGGCTCTTGCCCTCTTTAACGAAAACCGGGAGATGCTCTACCGGAACCGGGCAATGGATGAATTTCTTTTGACCCACGGTTTTCTTCCCTCAGATCCGCAGATTCTGGAACGGCTTGTCGGCGGCGGTACAGACATTCCCGGGGATACTCTGGCCGAGGAAGCGGTATCCCTCTTCGATCCTTCAAATCCCAATCCTCCTTCTTTCAGCGCCGATATTGCCCTTCTGGGAGACAACGGCGCCGACAACTATGTATTAACACTGCGGCGTTCCGGCCGGGAAGCCCTGCGCAGTGATTCTGTCTGCGTGATACTTCTTCTGCAGAATGTTACCATGCTCACCAGGGCGAAAATTGACGCGGAAGCGGCAAGCCAGGCCAAGAGCGACTTCCTTTCCAGAATGAGCCATGAGATACGTACTCCGATGAACGCAATCAACGGCATGACTTCTATTGCCAAAGCCGCAACGGATCTCGACAAGATCCGTAATTGTCTTTCACAGATCGAAGCGTCTTCCGCCCACCTTTTGGGGGTGATCAACGATATTCTGGACTTCAATAAAATTGAATCCGGAAAACTCAGTCTTGACGTGCAGGATTTCTCCCTCAGACAGGATTTGGAATTTGTTCATGCCATGATGCAGAGTCGTTCCGTAGAAAAGGGAATAACCCTGCGTTTCAATATAGAAAACATAGAACATGACGGGCTTTCCGCAGATTCCCTGCGGCTCAATCAGATACTTATAAATCTCCTCTCCAATGCGATTAAATTTTCTCCAAAAGAAAGTGAAGTAATCGTTACGGCAAAGGAAACCGGAAGAGCGGGAGGGGAGAGTATCTACCGTTTTGATGTAAGCGATCAGGGCATTGGTATCAGCGAGGAACAGGAGGCAAGGCTTTTCAGGCCTTTTGAACAGGCCGACGGAGGCATTACCCGCAATTACGGCGGAACGGGTCTTGGTCTTGTGATAAGCAAGAATCTTGTCGAGATGATGGGCGGAGAGATAAGCCTTAGAAGCAGGATTGGGGAGGGGAGTACCTTTAGTTTTACCATCCGCTGCCCCGCGGAAAAAGAATTTACCGACAGAAGTATTGAAGCAGCAGGCCTTGACTCGGAAGCGCCGGTTCATGATTTTTCGGGCAGGAGATGCCTCCTGGTGGATGACATTGATATTAACCGTGAGATAATCATGGAACTTCTGTCGGAAACGAAGATCGAAATTGAGGCTGCTTCCAACGGACGGGAAGCGGTTGACAGGTTTACCGCGTCCCCCGAAGGCTGGTATGACATCATTCTGATGGACATGCAGATGCCTGTGCTGGACGGCTGTAACGCCACCCGCGAGATCCGTTCCGCGGGGCGCAGGGATTCTGTTCTTCCCATTATTGCCATGACTGCCAATGTGATGGAGGATGATGTGAAGCGGGCAAAAGATTCAGGCATGAATGCTCATCTTGCAAAGCCAATTGAAATTTCCGCCATGTATGCCCTGATGAACCGGTTCCTTTTTCCTGCCGGAGTATGAGTGAGGCTTAAGTGTAATGGATAAAGTTTTATTGATGGGGAATGAAGCCATTGCCCTGGGAGCCCTGAGAGCCGGACTGCGCCTGGCTTCGGGTTATCCGGGGACTCCCTCCACGGAAATTCTTGAGACTCTGGCGAAGGAATTGAAGGCAGGCCGCGCTCCGGATCTCTATGTTGAGTGGTCGGTGAACGAAAAGATCGCCCTGGAACTTGCCGCGGGCGCCGCGTGGTCGGGCCTCAGGGTCATGGTAACCATGAAGCAGGTAGGGCTCAATGTCGCCTCCGATCCCCTGATGAGTCTCAACTATCTGGGAGTGGAGGGGGGCCTTGTCGTGGTGGTTGCCGACGATCCGGGGCCCATTTCAAGCCAGACCGAACAGGATACCAGGCATTTCGGCCGCTATGCCAAGATCGCTGTCTTTGACCCTTCTTCGCCCGAGGAAGCCTATGCCATGACAGGCAGGGCGTTTGAGGTTTCCGAAAAATATCACCGGCCGGTGATACTCCGTCCCACTACCAGGGTCTGCCACAGTTATGCTGCCGTAGAACTGCTGCCGCCAATGGAGAAGTCCCGCGGCGGTGAGGGTTTTAAAAAAGCCGATAACCGTTTTGTCATTTTTCCCAGTCTTGCCTACAGGAATCATGTACAGATTGAAAAAGATCTTGCCGCGCTGGCCGGAGACTTTTCTTCTTTTGAATTTGAATGTAACAGGATTAACGGCGCGCTTTCACGCAGGGGAATAGCCTCAGGCGGCATAAGCTGGGCCTATACCATGGAGGCTCTGGAAGGGCTTGAGGCGGCGCAGGATGTCAGGTGCTGTAAGGTGGCGGCATTCCCCGTTCCCGAAAAAACGATTCTCGATTTTCTTAAAGGTCTTGACGAAGTGCTGGTTATCGAAGAACTTGACCCGGTAATAGAAACAGAACTCCTGTGCATCTGTGCGGCAAACGATCTTTCCGTGAAGATTAAAGGCAAGCTCTCAGGACACATGCCCAATGCCGGAGAATACAGTGTCGCGCTGGTAACAGAAAAACTGCGGCCTTTCCTCGGTCTCCATTCTTCAACCGGGCAGCCTGAGGCCCCCGGGCTTCAGGCTCCGCTCCCGGTCCGTCCTCCTGTCCTCTGCGCCGGCTGCCCCCACCGCTCTTCCTTCTTTGCGGTAAAGGAGGCGGTACGGAAGTACAACGCGGGCCGGGCCGTCAAACGCAAGGCGGTATACAGCGGGGATATCGGCTGCTATACCCTGGGGAACGCCCTTCCTCTGGATATGGTGGACACATGCCTCTGTATGGGAGCCGGGATAAGCAATGCCCAGGGTATCGGCAGGGCGGAGATCCTGCTGGGTCATGAGGCTCCCCTGAATTTTGCCTTTATCGGAGATTCTACCTTCTTCCATTCCGGTATACCCGGAATTGTCAATGCGGTGTACAGCAGGGCCGATATAATCATTGCCGTACTCGACAACAGTACCACTGCCATGACAGGAGGCCAGCCGCATCCGGGCATGGGGCTTTCGATATCGGGTTCTCCGGCGGAAAAAATCAGCATCGTCAGGGTGCTGGAATCCCTTGGCATAACAGAGATTGTACGGGTTAACCCCTTTGATTGGGAAGAAGCGCGGAACGCCGCCGCCGCACTGCTTGAAAAAGACGGAGTGCGGGTTATAGTCTTTGAGGCCCCCTGCATAATGGTAAGTCTCCCCGGCAAGCCTTTGAGCATAGACGCGGAAAAATGCAGCCGCTGTAAACTCTGCATCAACAAACTGGGCTGTCCCGCAATTTCGTCCGATCGATCCTCGGTCTCCATCGATCGATCCCTCTGTACCGGCTGCGGTCTCTGTAAAAGTGTCTGCCCCTCGCTGGCAATCGGGGCCGCGCCATGAAGCTTAACTGCCTTATTACCGGAGTGGGAGGACAGGGAACGGTGCTGCTCTCGCGGCTCATCGGGGACGCCGCACTGGCGCGGGGTCTCAATGTCCGGGGCTCGGAAACCATCGGCATGGCCCAGCGGGGAGGCAGCGTGGTAAGCCACATCCGCATGTCGGACGGCCTTATCCATTCGCCCCTTATCCCCCCCGCCCTTGCCGACATTATCATTGCCCTTGAGCCCGCGGAGGCGGCGCGGACTCTGCCCTTCCTCTCCCCCGGGGGGAGACTCCTCTCTTTCTCGCGCCCCCTCCAGCCGGTGAGCGCGTCCCTCGCCGGGCCTTACGACGCGGCGGCCCTTATCACCGGTATCAGGGAAGAGGCGGGCCCGCGTTTTACCCTTGTTGACGCGGAAAAACTGCCGGCCCTTGGTTCTCCCAAAACGGTGAACCTTGTCCTGCTGGGAGCGGCCCTCAGGCTGGATATATTTCCCTTCGGCAGGGAAGATATTATCACCGTTTTGAAGAAACGCCTTCCCGAAAAATTCTGGGATATGAATATCAAAGCCCTGGACTTGTTATAAAACTCCCAAATACCGCTTATTTGACGGCTCCCAGAACCCCGGCGACAAAGCGTTTCTGTTGGGTAAAAAACAGGATCACCGTGGGTAATGTACAGATAGTAACCGCCAGCATCAGGAGGCCGTAATCAATGGTATACCCCGCGGTAATTCCCGCCAGCAGCAGGGGCATGGTACGGCTTTCCTGGCTTTGCATGATGATGAGGGGCCAGAGGTAACTGTTCCAGTAATTCATAAAGGTGACAATAGCCGCCGCGGCGAAGGTAGGGGCCATTATGGGCAGAAAAACCCTGGTGTAGATGCTGAATTCGCCCAGCCCATCCACCCGGGCGGCCTGAACTATTTCCATGGGGAAGGACACGGCGCTCTGTCTGAAGAAAAAGATTAAAAAGGCGGTGGAAATGGACGGCAGGATGAAGCCCAGGGTGGTGTCCAGAAGCTGCATATACGCAAACATCCTGAACAGGGGAACCATGATCGATGCGAAGGGTACCATCATAGACAGGAGCAATATGGCCATGAGTTTGTCCCTGCCTTTATCCCGGTAGATCTGGAATCCATAACCCGCCAGGGAGCACACAAAGAGGCTTATCAGGGTTCCCAGCAGGGAATTTCTGAGTGAATTCAGGAAGGCCTGCCCCAGGTTTACGGTGGCGAGCATGGTTTTGATGTTTTCGATTAGGTAGGGTCCGATAAACACCTTGCCCTGAATAACGTCGGAGCTCCGGTTTGTGGCGGCGCAGATCATCCAGAAAAAGGGGAACGCGGAAAAGACGCACACCGGAACAAGAAGCACGTACATCAGGACAGTGGATACCTGCGGTCTGTTTTTCATTTTTGATCCCCCGCCTTCATCTGGATAAACGACAGGAAGGCTACCATTATAAGTATCGTATAGGAAACCGCCGCGGCATATCCAAACTGGGGAGTATACCGGAAGGACAGGTTAAAGATGTACTGGGAAATAGTCATGGTCGCTATGCCGGGGCCGCCTGCGGTCATGTTATACACTTCGTCAAAAAGCTGAAGGGTGCCGTTGGTGGACATGATGGTGGTCAGCAGTATCACCGGCCGGAGCAGAGGCAGGGTAATTTTGAAGAACCGCTGTACCGGCGAAGCGCCGTCGATGAGGGCCGCCTCGTAGATCTCAGGATTGATATTCTGCAGCCCCGCCAGATAGAAAATAGTGTCATACCCCGTCCAGCGCCAGGTGATCACCAGAATGATGATCAGTTTTGCCAGCCCGGGGTTGGTCAGCCAGTTGACGGGCTCCGAAATAAGATGGAGCTGCATGAGTCCCACATTGATAAATCCGTCCGGCGAAAAGAAGGATTTGAAAATCAGAGCCGAGGAAACCAGGGCCGTTGCGCTGGGCAGAAAAACCAGGGTTCTGAAAAAACCGCGGAATTTCAGTTTATTGCTGTTCAGGATAGAAGCCAGCACCAGGGCCAGAAAAAGCATAATCGGGACCTGGATGACAAGATACACAAACACATTGCTCACCGAGGTGATGAACATCTCATCCCGGAACAGCCGCACATAATTCCGCAGCCCCGTATACCGCAGGTTATTCCCCATGCCGGACTGGAGGGACAGGATGAAGGCCTGGATCATCGGATAGAAAGACATGATGCAGATCAGAAGCGCCGCGGGGCAGACAAATATCCAGCCCCAACGGGAGTATTTTTTTGACAAACGGGCAGCCTTCATCCTTACCTCCTGGATCTCTCTGGGTTACTGGTTCATAAGGAATTCGACGTTCTTCTGGGCGGAGTCAAGAACGCTGTCTATAGAAGCTCCCTGAAGCACTTCCGCAATAGCGCGGCCCACGGCATCCCTGGCTTCGTAATTATAAAGCCCGTATTTAACTGAAGGGACTTTTTCGGCATAACTTACCAGATCTTCAAATACCCTCTGCCCTCCGAAGAAGGGATGGGGCTCTTTATACGCCGGGGCGTTGATGGCCGGGAGCCATGTGGCGATAGCGCCGGAGGACTGCAGGATGGTATTGTAGAAGTCTACGCTTCCGGCAAAAGTTTTGCCCAGAAAGTCCAGAGCCGCATCGGGATACCGGGAACTTGAGAGGACTACCCATCCTGAACCGCCCTGGCTGGAATAGTTGACCGAATCGATATTTGCGAATTTCGGCGTATTCACCATGGCCCATTTACCAGACTGGGAAGTTTCGGCGGCGATGGAACCGATAATCCAGCAGCCCTGGATGGTAGACGCCACGGTTCCGCCGTTGAGGCTGGCTATGTAGCCGTTCCAGTCAGGAACGAGCATGACGATACCGGAATCGACCATTTCTTTATGCAGTTCAATGATCCGTCTGATTGTGGGATTGTTTTTTATATACGCCTTACCCTGGTTATCAAAGAACCACTGCCCGGCGCCCTGGAGCATAATGAAAAGCGTATCCGGGGACTGGGGGGTAAAGGAAATCAGCGGAACACCGGCTTTCTCTTTTACGATCTTTCCCAGTTCGATAAACCGTTCCCAGGTAATGTTGTCAAAATCGGAAACCTTGAGGCCCGCTTTTTCGATATAGTCCCTGCGCAGGAACATAGCGGTGGCGCCGTTGTCAAAAGGTACGGTGTAATTTTTCCCGTTGTAGGAACTTACCCCGGTTTTGAATTTGGCAAACTGGTTGATATCAACCTTGTCGTTTACCGCAACAAAAGCATTAGGAAAATTTTGGATGTTCTTCTGGATGTCATTTTCCGCGATAAGGGTGATGTCGGGCAGGGTCTGGGTCTGCCGGGACGTGAAAGCGGTAACCAGTTTTTGCTGAACATCCTGAAGGGAAGTTTCCACAACCGTTACCGATACATTGGGATGATCCTTTTTATATATCTTTTCCGCTTCCTTGATGGCGTAGATATTGAAATTGGGATCCCAGCACCACACGGTAAGGTTTACCGGGGCGTTGGGATCCGCGGGGGCGGCGTTTTGCCGTCCACCGCCGGCGAATACCGCCGCTCCGGACAGCGCAAGGATAAAAAGGATGGCAATCGATCTTTTCATAACAAATTCCTCCGAATTAATAAGATGCCGTCAGAATAAACCCATTCCCATCGTATATAAAGTTACAGGAATACTATTTTTTTTAGTATTTTTGTACTATTTACAATTTTATAGCGGGTCATTTATAGTGAATTGACCTGTTCAACAACCTATTTTTTCTGTAAAGGAGTAACGGTATGCCCATTCACTTTGATCCTTCCCGCTGGGAGGGGCTGCGCGAAACCTACGATCTCTGGTGGAACCGCAGACTTGACCGGCCCCTGATGAACATAAAAATACTTGACGCCCATACGCCGGACAGGCCGCCGCCGAAAGTCCCCCTCCTGGGACAGGCTAACTGCCACGATTTGAGTATACCCGCCGAAGAGGTGGTAGACGCCATTGATTACCATCTCCAAAAAATCGAATACCTGGGAGATTCTTTTCCCTATTTCAGTTTTGACGTCTTCGGGCCCGGAGTGCTTTCCGCCTTTTGCGGAGCGGTTTTGGACAATTCCAGCGGCCGGGTCTGGTTTTCGGCCGAACCTCATCCGCCTATTGAGGAAATTCATATCAGGTACGACTGGGAAAACAAATGGGCAAAACGCATCAAGGATATTTACCGCGCCGGCAATGAGCGGTGGAAAGGCCAGGTGCTGATGGGTATACCCGATCTGGGAGGCAATCTGGACATAGCCGCTATATTCAGAACCAGTGAAGATCTGTTGATGGATCTCTACGACAGCCCGGAGGAGGTTCTGCGGCTCTGCGCCGAGATCCAGGCCGCCTGGCATGAAGTCTACCGGGATTTTGATTCCGTACTGCGGCCGGTTAATCCCGGCTATTCCGACTGGGACGGGCTCTACAGCGCCACCCCCTCCTATGTGCTGCAGTCGGATTTTTCCTACATGATAGGCCCCGATATGTTTGAACAGTTCACCCTGCCGAGCTTGAAAAAGGACTGCGAGCTTCTCGATCATACCATCTACCATCTGGACGGCGTGGGACAGATACCCCATCTGGACATGCTCCTGAACCTTGAAAATCTTGACGCCGTCCAGTGGGTATACGGCGACGGAAAACCCACGGCCCGGCACTGGATCGATCTGTACAAACGGATCGAGGCGGCGGGCAAGGGCATCCATGTACTCGGCGATGCCGATGATTTTTTCGCGGTCTACAGTCAGGTGAAAAACTACCTGTACTATAACGCCGGTTTTTCGCGGCAAGACCGGGAGATTGCGGAAAAACTCGCCGCGGCGGGAACATAGGGGCCCTGATGATGATGGGATCAGATCAAACGGTTTGCCAGGCGGATTATTTCAAACCGGTCCTTTACGCCGAGTTTTGAGTAGATAGTGCTGACCTGGTTCCGCACCGTCTGTACCGCCAGGTTTAGTTTGCGGGCTATTTCGTCGTTATCATACCCTGTAGCCATGAGGGTGAATATTTCCCGTTCCCGGTTTGTAAGATCGTCAAACCATTCAAAGGCTTTTTCTTCTTTTTTTGCCCCGGGTTTTTTGTTTTCACCGGCATAGCGCTGTTCCACAAGACTCCGGGCTATTTCGGGGGAGATCTGCATGATTCCGCTGTTTAAGGCTCTGATGGCGGTTATGAGTTCCGTTGGGGAAATGTCTTTGAGAAGATAGCCCGAAGCACCCGCCAGGATGGCGGAACGGACCAGGGCGTCTTCGTGGTAAGTTGAAAGCATGATAATTTTGATGTCCGGGTGCTTGGGTTTGATTTCCCTGACCGCCTCAACGCCGTCCATCTCGGGCATGCGTATGTCCATGAGGATAATATCAGGGTGATCCCTTGCGACCATGGCTACCGCTTCCCTGCCGTTGACCGCAATGCCGGTAACGGTCATGTCTTCGGCGTAATTGTTGAGAAATGTTTTGAGGCTCTCCACAAAAAGGATCTGATCATCCGCGAGTAATATTCTCAGTTTGGAATCCGGCATTATAAAAGCTCCTCTATATCCGGAAATTCCGTGTCTTCCGAGGCAGGCAATTGCTGCCCGGCGTTTATCAGGGGAATAATCACCTTAAGCCTGAACCCGCCGTCTTCAGGGGAATAGACCTCCAGGCTTCCCCCAAGAACGGCAAGCCGTTCCTCCATTCCGGCCAGACCTATTCCCTTGACGATGTACCGTACTCCGATGCCGTTATCACTGACCATCATGATCAGGTTCGAAGGAAATTCCCAAAACTGAATGAGTATGCGGCTGGCCTGACCATGGCGGATTGAATTGGTAAAAGCTTCCTGGATTATCCGGGTGAGCGCCCTGTTCACCGTGGAACCGTAATCGTGTTTCATATTACCGCTTTCAATATCGACCCGGATGCCGGTTACCTCTTCAAAAATATTTTTCATTTCATAAATGGCGTCGATGCTTCCCATGGCCGGATCCTGGAGTTCCCGGATCATGTGCAGGGTCTCCCTGGTGCGTTTGAGTCCTTCCCGGGCCTGGTTCCGGATGAGGTGAAAGGTCTCGTGCATCTTCGCTGTTTCCATAAAGCCGCAGCTTATGGCCGCGTCGGATATGGCAATGATATTGGTAAAAACATAGCCGCAGCTGTCGTGGAGATCGCTGGTAAAACGGAGGCGATCCTTCCTGACCGCCTCTTCCCCCATATTTTTTATATATTCCTGCAGGCGGTGGTTGAACAGGAGCATCTTTGTACTCACCAGGTTGAGATGAGAAACCTTCGCTTCGCTGAAAAGGTATTTTTCGGCAAGAAAACGGACAGCCGAAACCGCCGCTGCAAGGCAGCAAAGATACACCGCGAGGATTACGATCTGGAACGTATGGGGGCTGAAAAACCGTATCCATTCCTGGGAGGAGCCCAAAAACCGGGGGTGAAAAAGCAGTAACGCAAAGGCGGGGATGGACACGCCGTTTATAATGTAATTCTTCGGCGGCTTAAAGGCCGCGGCGTTTACAATCACATAGGCGCTGTAGATACAGAGATTAACCGTAAACAGATCGTTGAGCACATAGGTGGCGATGACGGTGAACGCAAAGGCCCCCAGGAGGCTGAAGCCCCTGATGTAAAAACCGGAAAGGAACAGGCAGGCCGAAAGGGAAAGAAAACAAATCCCAAGAGGTATGTAGAAATTGATATAGTAAAGGAGCCGGTTCATCATTGCGCCGGAATCGAAGAACAGGGGAAGCACCGCGTCCTGACCGGCGTATTTCAGCGTAAAAGCGGCCCCGGCGCTTATCAGAAATACTCCCGCCATGACCGCGGGAATAGTTTTGCAGAATATGCGTGAGATATTCATTTTGGTAATTATATCGCCCCGGCCGGGAATATGTCAAAACATATAAGAAAACCGCCGTGGCAACCATCTTGCATAAACCTTAATTCCCGGTTATTGTTCCTATACATAGAAACAGATGTTTGGAAGGGTTATTATGGAAATGAATGAGGAGATGCTGGGAAGCATAAAAAAATCGATAAAGGCCGCCATGAACGGCGGCTTTTACGCGGCTCACTTCAAGGGTGTACACGCGGAAGACATAAAGAGCCGGGAAGACTTTGAAAAACTCCCCTTTACCGGGAAGGAGGATCTCCGGGCGGCTTACCCGCTGGGGCTCTGCGCGGTGGACGAAAGGGAAATTGTCCGCATACATTCATCTTCCGGCACCACGGGGACGCCGGTGATCATCCCCTACACCCAAAAGGATGTGCGGGATTGGGCCGTGATGTTCGCCCG
>JAISCR010000039.1 GCA_031265435.1 Treponema sp. | reverse complement strand
CCCTTCGGGGGTCATGCCGGAGCGGTACTACGGACCGCCCGGAACGAGAGTATAGAACCGGATTTCCTGAACCTCCTTTACCGGTGATATGCGGGTAGGCGCTCTTCGGGGCGTATTTTTTCATGGAGGATAAAGATGCCTTTTACAAAAAAGCAAAAACGGAATCTCCGCAAAAGATTACAAACTATGAAATTACCCATGCACGAGGCATATCAAAGCCGGGGGCGGAAATGCAAAAAATTTGCGGCCAAGAGAAGGCGGAAGCATTGGGATAGCGATTTATGGAATGTTACGCGCTATCGGTATGACGGAACGGTGATATGAGCACAGCAAAACTATTTTGCCTGAAAAAGGGCAATCAATTTATCTCCTGGGACGGGAAAACGACGACCGACAAGCCCTCACAGGCCGGCAGGTTCAGCAAGACCCTCTGCCGGCGGAAATACCCAGGCTACGAGATGTCCACGTTCCCGGAAGCGTATGACCGCTGGTATGCAGAACTGAAAGCAAAAAGCGGGGCGGCGAAGTGATTCAGCCTCTTTTGGGTTTTGCGGGCTTGGCCGGGGCTTCCGGCTTTGCCTTGGGAGGGCGGCCTGGACCGGGAGTATTGCGGATTTTCTCCCATGCGTCATTAGCGTATACAGCCTCTTTGGTAATGGGTTTTATACCCGCCCTTAAAAGACGCTGTTTGGCGGCAAGGTACGTTATGCCTAGTCTCTCTGCAATTTCTGGTATTGTCATGCCTTCCATTCCTTTCTTATCGGATAGTATACAGAAAAGCTTGAAAAAAGTATCGAAAAAAATACAATATTCTCTTGACTTACTGTATTTTCTCCGATACAATATAAGCATGGGATGAGCAATCACCCCTGCCGGCCCGGTGTTCTCCCAAGAATAGGGCCGGTTTACAGATAAATCAGAGCCCCCCGGAGGGAGTAGGGACCCCCGGGCGGCTTTAACCGGCAGCCAAGCCCCAAGGGACCCTACCCCGAGGGGCTTTTTTATTCGGAGGTGCAGGATGAAGAAGAAGTTTTGGAACGTAGGAGTTGAAATCTATGAGGACGGAAGGGTGCTGGCCGCCGTCCTGCGGAGCCGGGAGGCCGAATACCAGCCTTCGGCGTCTTACCGGAAGGAGCCCAGGCGGGAGATTTTCAGCCTTTGGTATGAAACCGAAGCGGAGGCGCAGGGCGCGGTCCTTGAGGCCAAAGCCATGAACAAGAAGCAGGGGGCGGCGGCGTGATTACTTTGACCAAAGAAAACGCCGAAGATGCGGCGGCAGTGAGAAACATCGACCATCCGGAATGGGGAACCTGGGGTTTCCGCCGCCGGGGGCAGCCTCTTTTGGGCGGCGGGTATGCGGACATTATTGGGAACGGCGGAGGGAGCAAACTTCTTTTCAGCAACGAATATCCCCATTGGGAAGTTGTCAAATTCAAGGGAAAGGATATACCGGCATGAAAATAAAAGTAGGACGGCACATCGAGGGAATATCCCTGAATCCTCTTGAGTATATTCTCGACGGCCCTGACGGCGAAATCAAATGGTTCGAGAACAAAGAGGCGGCTGTCGTGTTCTTGAAGGCGCAGGGATTAAGTGATGACGACATCTATTGGTATCGGTTTGTCGGTGAAGACAAGCGCGATATTGATGATCCGGAATTGATTTTTGAATAACCGCCCTGATGAGGCTGGGCGGCCCCCAGCCGAAACCCCTGCGGGGGTCGGCGGAAGCCCCCAGCGCCTGGCGTTGGGAAAACAAACCATGGGAAGGAGATTCTATCATGGCGGCAATAAAGAATGAGAAGAAAGAAAAGAAGTTCAACAGCGAACGTGCCGGGCGGACGGTGAAGACGGCGCTCAAGGCGGTT
Organism: Treponema sp.; assembly: GCA_031265435.1. Taxonomy (GTDB): domain Bacteria; phylum Spirochaetota; class Spirochaetia; order Treponematales; family Breznakiellaceae; genus JAIRNJ01. The sequence goes on along the minus strand of JAISCR010000039.1, from coordinate 1,546 downwards.
TTCCCGAATGAGACGTTCGTCGTTTCCACCCTTGTTGAAAAGGTCAAGGTGCTGTATCCCGGCACGAATAAACTGACCCCTGCGGAGATCAACACGTTCAAGGCTGTTTTCTGCACGCTGGCGAAAATTAAAAAGGAAGAACTCACCTTTTCTCTGTATGAGGAAAAGGCGGTCGAATAAAACATTTCCGCCCGGGGAAACCCGGGCGCATTAAGGGGAATGATATGCCGGACAAAGAATGGGTAGAGATGGCTTGGCAACTGGAATATTACAAGGAACACGGCAGGCTGCCATGACCTATTTTTCAATTAAATACTGCCAGAAAAAAGACGGCGCCTTTGTAGATGTTACCCCGGATATAGCCCATTACTTCCGGGTATTTATGATTACCGGCACCGGAAAACAATGGGTGCATGACTTCAATATGCTGAGTAAGGCAAGTATTTTTATTGAGAAAATACGGGAAGCGGAAATAAAACTGCGTGAAGCCTTTGCGGCCGTTCTTGCCGGAAACCAATTTGCGCAAGAAGAGTCTATCCATACTGTTATAGGCAATTTTGAACAAGACCTTATTATGGAACAGAGCGCCATGGAGGAGGAATTCATCCGGCATAAAGAGTTTATGGAGGAATTAGGGAGGCTCGCATGAACGATACAAATAAAAAACTCAGGATATTACAAAGCGGACAGGAAGATTTTGAATGGTATCCCACCACCCCGGAAATCATGGAAGCCATGAGGAATGATATTTGGAGCTACCTGCGCAAACACGAGGGAGATTATGAAGCCGAATGGCGCGGGGGGAAATGCGCAATAAAGATAAATACAGATTTTGAAGGTAAGAAACGAAAGGAAACTCTTGCTATAGATACCTTTCTTGATATAGGCGCGGGGGACGGACGTGTTCTTGACTTTTTCTGCGCCCGCAAAAACTACGGTATAGAAATAGCCAGGGCCCAGGCCGACGACCTTATCCGTAAAGGCGTATTCCTCATTGGAAGGAATTATTGGGATGCTTCTTTAATCGAGCAGCAATACAGTCTTATCTACAGCAATCCGCCGTTCTCCTGTTTTGAACGGTGGGTAAATAAAATCCTCACGGAATGCAATTTCCGCCTTCTGTATCTGGTTATGCCGGTACGGTGGAAAAAACAGAAGGAAATAACAAAGGAACTTGAACGCTATGAGGCAACAACGGTAGGCGAATTTGATTTTTTCAATGCCGACAGGGAAGCGCGGGGAAAGGTTAATCTTGTCCGGGTCAATGCCAAATGGAAAAAAGATAAACTGGAAAAGTATACCCACCAGGAGACAGTGGAAAACGCTTTTGAACGCTGGGTCCGTGACTACATCACCGATTTCAGCAATATTCCGGCTTCTAACTATGAATATGAACGTTTTGAAGGGGATGAAAAAACCGCCCTGAGGCTCAAACTTTCACCGATTGACCGGCTTATTGAGGATTATGAGAACGAAAAAGAAACGCTCCGACAGGCTTTTTCGGTGATCGGGAAACTGCCGCAGGACGTAATAAAAATGCTGGGCC
>JAISCR010000194.1 GCA_031265435.1 Treponema sp. | reverse complement strand
GGAACATACAAGTTCTATATTTGGAATAATATGGCAAACGGAGGATCAAATGTCAGATGCGCTGCTAAAGGAAGATCGGCTTTGGACTTACAGGGACTATCGGGAATGGGACCTCAAGGAAGGGGAGCGGTATGAACTCATCTATGGTATTGCCTATGCCATGTCGGCGCCCAATGCGTATCACCAGTCAATTCTGATGGCTTTAGCGGCAAGCTTCTATAATTTCCTTCAGGGGAAACCCTGTAAAGTATATCCCGCCCCGTTCGATGTGCGGCTATTTTACAAAGAAGACGAAAGTGACGATACGGTGGTCCAGCCGGATCTGACGGTGATCTGCGATGAAAAGAAGCGGGGGCCCGAAGGATGCCGGGGCGCCCCGGATCTGGTGGCGGAGATACTCTCACCCTCCAATACGGTGATGGAAATGGACCGGAAATTCAGCCTCTACCAGAAGGCCGGCGTACAGGAATACTGGGTAGTGGCTCCGGAGGAAAAGGTCATCCATGTCCACTGCTTCCGGGAAGGCAAACCGTCCTTTCGTGTTTACAAGGCCGGGGATACCGCCCTGTCCGACATACTGCCGGGCCTCGAAATACCGCTGGAACCGGTATTCGCGGAGTAAAGAAACAGGCTTTATTCTCTATTAATCCTGTTCCATTCACTGATACGGCGTTCCAGGGGGCGGATGTCTTCCCGGCTATCCTGACGGATTCGTTCATGGAGGTAGGGGAGTATCACCCTCTCTTTAAGGCGTGTCCAGTTGAGGGGGAGGATATTGGGAGGCGAGAAGAAGTCCCCCGGAGGCAGGTGGCCGAGGAGGCTGGGGTAGAAAAGGGGGAAGATCTGCTCGGTAACCGGCCTCATGGCGGAAAAGCCCCCGGCAATCCCGAAGGAGGTTTCCAGGAGTCTGAAGTCCCGGCTGTGTTCCAGCATGTGCCGCTGGGTTTCCTGATTGAAAAACCAGCGGGTAAAGGCCGCCGCCGCTTTTCCGGCCCTCCCTCCCTTGGGGATGCCGTAGTATACGGAACCTTCGATTAGAGGGATCGTGTCGTTTTCGGAAATCCAGCGGAAGCCCAGGCTCTGCCGCCGTTCCGGCGCCAGGGTAAAGATGGCTGCCGAATTCATGTAGGCAAAGAGGATACGGCCCTGCGAGGCAAGGCGGTAAAGCGGTTCATAAAAATATTTAAAGACAAAATCGTCTTCCGCCTGGAAGCCCGAATTAACTTCTTCAATCCAGTTACGGACATAGACCATTGCCTGTTCCAGAGCGGTATTGTCCCATGCCAGAGGGGCGGCTTCCCGGAAACCGGTGTTGAAGAGAGCCGTGGTGATAAATAGAAATTCATCATTCCAGGCAGGAGAGAAACCTATCCGGGTAAAAACGCCGTTCCGCTCCTGGTTATAGGCCATGCCGAGCCCGCGGGCTTCTTCAAAATCAATGGTGAAAGGATTGGATAGTTTTTGTTCCTCTTCTCTGGTAAAGATCAGGGCGGGCATATTGAAGGAGACGGGGAGAAGGTACTGTTTGCCCTCAATCTTTCCCAGGGCCAGAAGCGGGGCATAGAAGTTTTCCGGCGGAATGTCTCCTTCCCGGAGAAAAGAGTCCAGAGGCCGGAACAGAGTCCGGGTAGAGGTGCTTTTAAGCCAGCTTCCCGCTACAATGTCGGGGTATTCACGCTGCCTGTTACCGTTCATTACGACAAGTTCACGGGCAGGAGATTCAAAATAACGGATCTCTATCTTGTACTCATCCTGAGACGCATTGAAAAATTCCGAATAGAGGGCAAAATCGCTCTGGTCTGTCCACAGTACGGCGGTACTTTTTTCCCGCGTACAGGAATAAAGAACGGGAAGACTTATAAGCAGGATACTGAAGAAGAAACGGAAGCCCGGCGTTTTTTTTTGCATATTTCATCCTATTGAGGGTATTCTCCGCTTGTCAATCCTGCATGACACGAGTATGATATGATTAAAGAAAATGCAAGTACGAGATGCTCAAGTTCTCAGACTGATTGAACGGCTGGGGGAGCATTACAAGAGTAATATCTCAAACCGGTTTATCCGGCCCGCGCTGTTGCACCTTCCCTTTGAGAAGCAGTCATGGGATCTTCTTGAGGTTCTTACCGAAAAAAGTGAACAGTACCGTTATGAGGGCTTTATTCTGGATGAACTCTACCGGCAGGTTGCCGCCGCGGCCCGCTTTGTGGCCCTGACCCGGCGGGAACTGGTGCCTACACTGCGGAACCGGCTTGGAGGCAGTTCTTCCGGCCCGGAAAGGGTATTGCGGGACATGGCGGTGAACAATTTCAGTTCCAACTTGCAGCTTTTTGCGGATCTCGTAAACGAACTCTACGTAAGTCTCACCGAACTCGATAAGGCTGAAGCCAAAGGCCGCCGTCCCCTCTATCTGCAGATGCCCGAGCTTGCCGACATCGGCCGCATGCTTGTCGGCAACTGATCCGGGGGTTATTCGTCGTTATTTTCCGCCAGTTCATCCGCCGCGGCGTAAATCGTATCGTATACTCTGGGAATATCCTCTTCCCCAATGCTGGAGAAGGCGATGCGGAGATAGTTGTCTCCCAGGGAGACCGTTCCTATGCCGTGTTTGTAGAGCAGTTCCTGCCTGAGGCTTTCCGCGTCGACTCCGGTACAGCGGAAACACATAAAGTAGCCTGAGTTGAAAGGCAGAGCCTTCAAAACCGGGTGATCTCTCCTGGATTTTACCGCGTTTTTGACAATACTGTAGCGGCGCTGAAGCAGATCCCGGTACTGTTTCTTTTCTCCCGGAGTACGATAGTCCTCCATGGCCTTAAGCATGAGGTACTGCGCGGAAGTGTTGGCGCAGGAGACGGAAGACCGGATCGCCCCCATGAGTTTTCTGATCAGGGCATCGTAGTGAAGCTGATTGAGACCCCTGCTGCCGAACGTGAGGAAACCCATTCTGAGCCCCCAGACATAGTCCTCCTTGATGGGGCCGTCTACCTTGACCGCCAGAATCCGCTCATGGAGGTCCGCAAAACGGACAAAGAGGCTCTCCTTGCTGATGTTTTCTTCGTAAAAAAGCCCGAAATAGGCATCGTCGCAGATCACCAGCACATCCGCTCCGCCTTCCGCCATTTCCTCAAGGAGACCGACAAAGGCTTCCTCTTCGTCCCTGGTGGGAGAGTAGCCTGAAGGGTTATTGGGGAAGTTGAGAACGATACGGACTACCCCCGTCCGGGCGGCCTCGTCCTTTACCGCCGCGGAAATAGCCTCCATATCGAGACCCGGCCCCGTACCGAAGAAGGAGATCCCCCGGAGTTCCGCTCCCCGGCGGATATTGAAGATGAGGCCGTAGTTGTCCCAGCATGGATCGCTTGCCAGGATCGTGGTGCCTTTGCTGATAAACATGTCGGCAATACAGGAGAGTCCTGCGGTAAGGCCGGCAACTACCACGGGGAGGCTTATCCGCTCACTTCGGAGCGAGGGATTTTTCTGGAGAATGAGATCCTTCCAGATCCTGCGGGCCTCTTCCACCCCGGCCGTGGGGGCATAGGCGACCGATTGTTCCGGGGTAAGGGTGGACATATTATCCGCAATGGCTGAAAGAATCAGAGGCTTTCCCTTGTTGTAGGCCATGCCGATAGTACCGTTGGCAAAATAGGCGGATTTTTTGGCTTCCGCGGCCTGGGCAATGATGCCTTTGGGAAAATAAAAACGCCGGCCTAAATTTGAAAGCATCCGGCCCGCGATACTTCCCTCCAGAACCTGGTTGAGTTCGTCAGCAAGGGGGTTCATGTGTCTCTCCGAGCCGCCAGGCTCAAGGAATTATGCTATGTTCCGCCATACGGCGGCTCTACTATGATGGAGCATTTTCTTCCAAAAGGCATTATATGTCAAGAAACCGGTATCCTCTTGTTTCCCCGGCTACCTTTTTTTCGCAAATACGGCTAAAATTGAAGCCATGAATTGCGAAGAATTGCTTGCGTCTTACCGCAGGGAGATGGCAAAACGCATTGTAGGGCAGAAGGACATGGTGGATTCCCTTCTTATGGCCCTTATTGCCGGAGGACATGTGCTTCTGGAGGGGGTGCCGGGCCTGGCAAAGACGCTGGCGGTAAAGAGTCTTGCCGAGATTACCGGGCTTTCCTTCAAACGTATTCAGTTTACCCCGGATCTCCTCCCTGCGGACCTTACAGGCACCCTGATCTGGGAGCCTGCCCATGCCGCGGGCGGGGGGAGTTTTTCGGTACGAAAGGGGCCGGTCTTTGCCAATGTGATTCTGGCGGACGAGATAAACCGTTCTCCGGCCAAGGTTCAGTCCGCCCTGCTTGAAGCTATGGAGGAACGGCAGGTAACCATCGGGGAGGAGACTCATCAACTGCCCGATCCCTTCTTTGTGCTGGCAACCGAGAACCCCATAGATTTTGAAGGAACCTATGAGCTTCCCGAGGCCGAACTGGATCGTTTCCTTATCAAGCTTTCCCTTTCCTACCCCAACGGGGATGAAGAACTGGCCATTGTCGCCGCTTCTCCCGCGCTTTCGGCCCGGGCGGGGAGCGCGGAGTCTCTGCGGCCTGTTCTTGACCGGGAAGCGCTTGCCTCCTTCCGTTTCTCCGCGGACGAGGTAAAAATCGACGAAAAGATGCTTCAGTATATTGTCTCCATAGTCGCGGCCACCCGGCAATACAAGTACATCTCCTTTGGGGCTTCTCCCCGCGCGTCCATTGCGCTTTCCCGGCTTGCGCGGATTAAGGCTTCCTTTGAAGGCCGGAATTTTGTGAGCCCCGGAGACATAAAGGCCCTTGCCCCCATGGTATTGCGGCACCGGCTGGTTCTCTCCTACGAGGCGGAAGCGGAAGGCATCAACGCGGACGGCGTAATCTCCCGTATTCTCGCCCATGTACCGATTCCTCTGGGATAAGTCATCGTGTATGAATCGTGCTGAACTGCTCAGTAAAATCGCCCTCTTTCCCCTCCATGCCAGGGGCCTTGCCGAGGAGATCCTCGCGGGGGACTACGGTTCCGTTTTCAAAGGTCAGGGTATCGAATTTGATGAGGTGAGGCATTATCAGGCAGGGGATGATATCCGTTCGGTGGACTGGAATGCCAGCGCCCGTTTCGGGGCGCCTTTTGTAAAGATGTACCGGGAAGAAAAGGAGATGAGTGTCTTCATTCTTCTGGATGTTTCTCCCTCCATGTATTCAAGCCTTCCGGGGCCGGGCGCATCTTCGGGACAGTTGAAGCCCTGTGAACAGGGCCTGTTGGCCGCGGCTCTGATTGCCTTTTCCGCGTCCCGGACAGGTCAGCGGGTGGGGGCGCTTTTCTTTGATAAGGGAATCCGCCGGGTTTTCTATCCCCGGAAGGGGAGGGGGCACATCATGGCCATTCTGGGAAACGGCCTCAACGAAGCTGAAGAAGGAGAAAAGAGAGGCAGTGAAGCCGGGGACAGGGGAAGCAACCTGGAAGCGGCCCTCACGGGAGCCGGGAGGCTTCTTAAACGCAGAAGTCTTGTTGTGATCATTTCGGACTTTTATGCGGCGGGCTGGGAGTCTGAATTTTTTTCCCTTTCCCGCGGGCACGATCTTATCGCCGTGAGGATCACAAGCCCGCATGACAGGGAAATTCCCCCCTGGGGGATTCTTCCCCTGCAGGACCCTGAGACCTCTTGCCGGATTCATGCGTTACCGCATTCCCCGGCATTCAGGAAGGCCTGGCAGGAATGGCACAGGGAACGGCAGAACTACTGGGAGGGTCAGTGCCGCAGGGCAGGCGCTTCCTTTCTGAATCTTTCGGTCTCCGATGACGCCGCGGGAGTCCTCTTCCGTTTTTTTAGCGAAAGGAAGAAGAAGTGAAGCCGGGCTTAAAGATTATACCGGACACGAATCGAAGTTTTCGTCTGATGTTTTTTTCCGCGTTTTTCTTTTCCGGGGCGTTTCTTCTCTTTGCCCAGAGCGAAGTCCGGCAGATTCCAAAAACCGTTTATGTGGGAGACCGGGCAATACTGGCGGCGCTTCCTGTATCCGCAGAATCACTGTCAACAGAACTTCTGCCCAGGATGGCCGGGGCGCCGATAGCCCTTCCCGAATGGGAAGGGCTGCCCCTGAAGCTGCACGCCCTCAGGATGGAAAAGCACGGGGAAAGCTGGGAACTCCGTCTTGAGTTCAGCGCCTATGCCGCGGGAAGAATCGAAATTCCCGATTTTGATTTGAAGAGAAGCGGGGAAAGTCTTTTGTTTGCGTCTTCCGGATCGGGAGAAATTCCGTTCAGGAATCTTTCGGTAGATATTGCGTCACTATTAAAAGGAAACGATGCAATCCTGTCCGGCCCCGCGGAAACAATGACCATGCCGGGTACCTTTCTCCTTGTGTACGGCGCCATTGCCGTGCTGGTTCTTTTTGCGCTTTCCCTGCTGGCCCTCAAACTCTGGGGAAGACAGGCTTTTTCGGATTTTTTGCGGTACTGGAAACGCCGCCGTCTCTGTGGCGCCATGATACGGATTGCCCGGAGAACGGAAAGGGAAATCGGATCCAGGGAAGGAGAAGACAGATACAGGACCTCTCTCTCCGCTCTTTCCGCGGAATTCCGTTCCTGGCTTGCTTACCTTTCCGGCCTCGACTGCCGGGCCATGGCAGCGGCAGAGTTTCTGTCACTCAAGCTCCTTCACCGGGAAGAGGAAGTTCCCCCGGTTCTGGAAGGGCGGAGCCTCTCTTCTCTTTTTGATCGCTGGGAAACACTCAGTTACGGTGTTCTTCCTCCGGGACGGGAAGAAGCTCTTGTCATTGCAAACGAAGTTCTGGAAACCGCCCTGGCGCTGGATCGGGCGGAAAGGGGGAGGTGGTGAATTTCGGCTTTTCCCGGCCTCTCCTTCTGCTTCTTATCCTCATCTCTGCGGCGGCGGCCCTGCTTGTTTTTTTTCGTTTCCGCAAACCCTTTTGTCTTTACCTGCCGCTTGGTTCTCCCGGAGGCGCTTCCTTCAAGCCGCCTTTCCGGGCAGGGATTCTGATGAAGATCCTCAGTATTCTTGAGGCGGCAGTGGTTCTGTTCCTCTGCATTGCCGCCGCGGGACCTGAAATGAGGGAGAGGGAAACACTCTGGCTCGACCGGGGGGCCGACATTATCTTTGTGCTGGACATAAGCCCCAGCATGGCGGGCCTCGACATGAAGGGCCGCAGACTTGATGCCGCGCGGGAACTGGTACGGAGCTTTGTCCTTTCCAGAGCCTCAGACGCAATAGGGCTTGCGGCGGTCGGCAATGAAGCCGCGCTTGTGTGTCCTCCTACTACAGACAGGGAGAGTTTCTTTGCCGCGCTGGACGGACTGCAGATTGGAGAATTGGGGGACGGTACCGCATTGGGAATGGGCCTTTCCCTGGCAAGTCTCCATCTTTCCGGATCGAAAGCATCCCGCCGTGTTACAGTCCTCATCACCGACGGAGAAAACAATGCCGGTTCCATTCATCCAGAAACCGCCGCGGGTTTTCTGCGGGAGATGGGGGTGAGCCTCTGGGTTATTGCCGTGGGTTCCGCGGGAGAAGTACCCATAGACTATGTTGATCCTGCTACACGTATGCGCCGTACCGGAACTTTTCTTTCGCGGTTTGACGATACAAGCCTGAAAAGTCTCGCCGCCGCCGGCGGGGGTTACTACATCAACGCATCTTCCGCAGAAACACTGAAGAATGCCTTTGCCCAGCTTGACGAACGGGAAATGATTATCCGCCGTTCCGCCTCACGGATCAGGGTAAAGCCCTTCCACAGACCCTTTCTTGTAAGTGCACTGATTCTGTTTGCCCTTGTCCTGCTCTTCCGGCGGGGTTTTCTTTCTTCCTTTCGCGCTTACCCTTCCCGGGCCTTTTTTCTTTCCGGTATATGCGGCCTCCTGTTTGCCGCCTGCATTTTTATTGCGCTGGCGGAACCGCATTGGGGCTACCGGGGGCTGAGGGAAATCCACCACGGACTTGACTGTATCATAGCGGTGGATCTTTCCAAAAGCATGGAAGGGCGCGACATGGACAGGGGAGAGAAAAGCCGTCTTGAAAAAGGCCTGGACATACTGCGGGAGATTCTCCCCATTCTGGAAAACCGGCGTTTCGGTGTGGTCATCGGCAGGGGCAGGGGAATGTCCGTCATCCCCCTTAGTTCCGACACTGAGGCTGTCTTATCGTTTCTCGATTCCCTGAGTCCCGCATCCATAAGCGGAAGGGGCACCAACCTTGAAAACCTCATTGATGCCGCACTCCGTTCCTTTATGCCTTCTTCGCCGGGTTTCCCGGTGATACTGCTCCTCTCCGACGGGGAGGAACTTACAGGCTCCCTTGCCGAAGCGGGAAACAGGGCGTTCCTGTCGGGGGTGCATATTGCGGCCCTGGGTCTGGGAAGCGAAGAGGGGATTGAATTACATGACGGAGAAAACGGAAAGGTAATCAGCCGGCTCAGGAGAGATCTGCTGCAAAAGACGGCAATGGATACCGGCGGCATCTATATAAACGGAAATGAGGAGGCAGGGGAAACAGAACTTCTGCGCTGGCTTATGGAGAAAGGGGAGAAAACCCAAATTTCCGAAAGAAGGGAAAAACAGCCCCGCCGGCATCTCTTTGTTCTGGCGGCCTTATTATTTTTTGCCGTTTCAAAATTTGTCCTGAGCGGCAGAAAAAATACCGTGTCCGGAAGAAAAATTTCAGCCCCTGCGGTCGTTTCCATTGTTTCCCTCTTTCTGCTTGGTTCCTGCGACGCCGCCCGGGGCGGACTCCTCATCATGGAAGGGAATTTCTATTCCGGCCGGGGCATGAACGAAGAAGCCGTATCGGCCTTCACACGGGCGCTGAGCCATGAAAGGGCTTCTCCCTATGCCCAATACGGCATAGGGACTGCGTATCTCAACATGAATGATACCGAAGACGCCCTGGAGCAGTTTGCCCTTGTAGAAAAGGAAACAAAACCGAACACACACATGGAGCTTCGTTACAGAAACGCGTACAATACCGGTGTTGCCCGTTTTGCCGAAGGCGATTATGCGGAGGCGGCTTCCGCTTTCCGTAAAGCCCTGGAGGCGGATCCTTCCCGCTTTGAGGCCAAAAGAAATCTGGAATTAAGCCTCCGTTCCCTGGCGGAAGAAAATTCCGGCGCGGCGCAGGACACCAACAGGGATGTTGCGGAGAATTCGGGCAGCAGGGCTTTCTTTGATTACCTGCGGGAAAAGGAACAGGAAAAGTGGCGGAGCCGGGAATGGGACGAAGAAGGCGAAGAAGAAGGAGCGGATTATTAGGCGGAATCGGGTTTTGCTTCTGTTATTTGTTTTGCTGCTCCCGGCTTTTCCGAATGCCCAGGATCTCCACATCCTGACGGAAACCTTCCCTGAGGAAGTACGAAGCGGGGATTCCTGGCATCTGCGGATCTTGCTGCAGTATCCCTACCCTCGTGATGTGCACATAGAGCATCCGCCCTTTCCCGCAGCCCTGATTCAGGAAGAGATGAGGACAGGGGTAAGCCTTGAGGGTGAAAAAATGGAACGCTGGACGGTTTTTGAATACCGTTTTACCATTGCTCCCGGCTTTGGAGGACGGCGGATCACGGTGCCTGAGATCAGCATCCTGCTTCCCGAAATTACACTCAGCACAGACAGTATATACCTCGATATTAAGGACTCTTCTCCGGGCGCCCGGACATACCGGCCCCTTCTCCGCTGGCGGGGACTCCCCGGCCGTCTTGCCGCCGGTCAAAGGGCCGAATTTTTTCTTGAACTTTCAGGCTGGGATCCCTCCCGTCCCCTGCCGCCCCTTTCCCTGCTCAGCCCTGTTCCGCCGCCGGGATCCGTGCTTGAAACCCTGGGAGAAAAACACGCGGAGGATGGGAGCTTCAGCGTAGGCTTCATGTTCATTCCCTTAAAGAGCGGTGTTTTTACCCTGAATGCTTTTTCGATCCGGCATGAAGGGTATATTCTTGAAAGACCGGCTCTGCGTATTCCGGTGCAGCCGGCGGGAGACTGAGGATAGTATGGATTTTGGGGACATATACAGGAAATGGGAAATGCGGAACCCTGTTACCGACAAGGATTCTGAAATAGACGCGGAAAAAACCCGGGGCTCAAAAAAACGCCGCTATCTCCGGATAAAAAAGGCGGACGCGACACTGGATCTCCACGGGCTTTCACGGGACGATGCCCTTTCCGCGCTTGAAGCTTTTTTTGAAAATTCCCGGCGGGAGACTTTTGACAAGGTACTGATCATCCACGGAAAGGGGAATCATTCTTCAGGCGAGGCGGTTCTGAAAAAGACGGTGCAGGAATTTATTGAACGCTACCCCCATGCCGGGGAAAGCGGCCAGAGCCGCAGTGCCGAAGGCGGTTCAGGCGCTACATGGGTTTTATTAAAATAGAACGGCAGTTCCGCACATAACGGATTGAAAAAACAGCCTGAGTAGTTTATATTTGAAACATGGATCAAAATGAAATAAAGACACCGTTTGAACCTGCCCATTACACCAGCCGCAGGATTCAGGGCCCCCTGAACATCGACGGCGATCTTGAAAAACAATGCTGGAAAGACGCGGAGAAATCGGGCCGCTTTGTGGACATGGTAAGCGGGGAACCTGCCTTTTTTGATACCCGTATGGCGAGCCTCTGGAATGAACAGAATCTTTACATCGCCTACTGGCTTGAAGAGCCTCTGGTGCGGGCGAGTTTTACCGAACGTGATTCCCTTGTCTGGCTTGACAATGACGTGGAACTTTTTCTTGACGGTGAAAATTCTTACTATGAACTGGAGATAAATGCCTTTAACACAGTTTATGAAGTCTTCTTTGTCTACCAGGATGCCCTGAAGCAGGGGAGCCGTTTTTCCGGCAAGGCGGAATTTGATCTTTACAACAGAAATGTTGATGTACTCTGCGGTTTTCAGGATTCTTCCCGTTACGGAAAAAGCAGGAAACGCTGGGCCTTTATGGACTGGGATTTTCCGGGACTTAAAACCGGGGTAAAAGTCCGGGGAAGCATCAACGATCCTTCCGTTGCGGATAAGGGCTGGACTGTGGAAATTGCCCTTCCCTGGGAGGGTTTTGGCTCTCTGCTTCCCGGACGGAATTTTCCTCCAAAAAAAGGCGACAGTATCCGTGCCGCCTTCTTCCGTTTTGAGGCCCTGCGTTATCACAATAAAACGGTGCCCGAAAGCGCCGGTTGGGCCCTGAACGCCCATGGGATTTACGATTCGCATCTTCCCGAGAAATTTTCTATGCTTCATTTTGAAGAATAGACTCAGGCCGCGAAACATATATGCTTGTTTTTTTCTTTGATTCGTCTTATATTGTTTGTACTCGTTGAGTATGAAAATATGCAATAGGAAGTAATTGAAGTAATTTTTTTTATAGAAGAAAGTGATGGGAATTACCAAAGATGAAATCACCCTTACCAACGCGGTTGACAAGGGAAACGTAAAACGCGGACTTATGGACGAAAAAGACATTCGCTCGGTTACGGTAAGGGCCGTTGCCGATACCGGGGCGCTCCGCCTCACCATGCCGGAGAGCCTGCGGCGGCAGCTTGGTCTTGAAATCCTCAAAAAAGTCCCCGCCACCCTGGGGGACGGCGAAAAAGTACAGCTCGGCCTTACCGAAGGGGTAGAAGTCCGCTGGAGAGACCGGGCGGAGATAACCCAGGCATGGGTAGTTGATAAAGAATGTCCTGTCCTCCTCGGCGCAATCCCAATGGAAGGCATGGACATCATGGTAGACCCCAAAAATCAGCGGCTGGTAGGCGTCCACGGCGAAGAACAGCTTGGTATTCTGTATTAGTTGTACGCACATGCCCTCCGCACTATTTTCTATATCATTGCTCCCTGCTCATTGTTTTATTCCGGCCAATCTTACACTTGCACTTATGCCTGTTAATCCGGAATATCCTGTAAGCCCCGTTCTTTATGTGCGCGTTGTACAAATTATCCGCACTGGTAAGTATTGAAATAATCCTGTCTGTTTTCTGAATAGACACAATCTCCCCGTCAATAAAAAAATCTCCCCGTTTAAGAGAGCGTATCTCCTTCTTCGGCGCGTCTTTCCGTATCAGCATATCTTCCTCCTTTATTCGATGCTCATTATTTTTACTTTCCCCCCCAGAGTCAGCGAAATGCCGGGCATGTAGTAGCCTGAGAAGGATTCGTAGTGGGAGTTGGCAATATTCCGCAGGGACGCGAAGGCGGTACAGTGTTTCCCGATGTCCTGATTTACCGTGGCGTTAATCGTCAGGTGCGGGTCCATGGGCATCTCGTTCATGGTGTCCGCGTAGCGGGTGGTTTCGTAGTGGGCGGTCAGGAGAGCGGAGCCGGTGTTCCAGACCAGATCAACAGAGCCGCCGGCGATATGGGTCGGCATGTACGGGATGCGGTAGCCGTCATCATAGGTGAGAGTCCCGCTTAAAAGCCAGCTCACCTGATACTGATATGTCACGCCGAGTTTTAACGACTTTATACCATGCCTGTTGACAGGGATCCGCACCACCGGCCTCACATCAAAACCGATAAACTGCGCGGTGCCGATGTTTTCAGGCGACCACCTGCCTCCGGCGCTCTTTATCCAGTGGATCGAGTCTTCGGTCCACTGGGCGTACACGGTGGAGTTCGCGGAAAAAGTTTCAGTGGGCGTCCATTCGCCTGAGAGGTCGGCTCCCAGGCCGTCTTCGGGTTTCAGGTGTGGATTGCCCACAAAGATATTGTCCAGGCTCCGGTAGTAGAGGTCGTCAAAGTCCGGGAACTTGAAACTGCGGAAATAGTTATTTTTAAGCGTAAAGGTATCGGTAATGTTCCAGGAGAAGCCGAGCTTGGGAATGGCTACGGCCTGTTTCGTGTCGGTCGCGCCTTTTACCGAGCCGATAAGCATAAACTTGTTCAGGACGGGCGAGAACTCCGCCGTCAGATAGACGCCGCCCTGGTTTCCGCTTTTTACCGGCTGGGTTTCCGTTGCGCTCCGTGAGTCGATGTAGAGGAACCGCCAGTCAGCTCCGGCGCGGAGGGTGAGCGTATCATGAGGATACCAGCCCCAGCGGTTTATGGCGGTGATATAGTGGTCAAAACTTTTGATGTCCACGCCGTACCTGGTATTTGAATACTGATAGGTGAACGATCCTTCTGTTGAGAGATCGTCCCGAATGGCCGGCGCGGTGAACATCAGGTTTTCGGAAATCTGGAAATCTTTGGAAACTGCCGAGCCTGATGAATTGGGCGTGATAGGAAAGTCCTTGTAGGCGAAGTAGGCTTTGGTGTCGGAGAGCAGGATCGCGTCTTTGGGCACGTCCCACACGAGGGAGGCCTGGCCTCCTATGTCTTTTATCTCGTTACTGATCTTGCGGCGGGCGAATCCGTAATCGTCCTGGTACCGATAATGGTTCCCCGCGAGGTTTCCGAAGGCCGACGTTTTCCAGGAAAACGTCTCCGACCCGTACCCGGCGAACAGGCTTAAGGTCTGCATATCGAAAAGGTCAGTATACTCAGGTTCCCCGACAGTCCCTTTGGGATGCCGTGTGTTGTATTGCCCGGGCAGATACCCGGTGTTGGAAAACGTGCCGCCGAGGTTAAAGCCTAAAGGCTGTTTCTTGACCGTAATAATGTTGATGACGCCGCCGAGGGCCCCCGACACGTTATACTTGGTATCGGACCCGCCGTAAATGACTTCAATACGTTCAACATTGTTTATATCGATTTGGCTCACGTCGAACTCCCCGGAGCGGGGAGAATTGGCGGGCACGCCGTCAATGAGGATGGCGATACGCTCGGTGTCGAAGCCCCGCATATTGATCTCGGTCTGGTTACCGTATGCGCCGTAGCGGGTGATGCTCATGTCAAGTTCGTCCTCAAGGAGGGTGGTCAGATCCTGGGGATGGCGCCGTTCAATCTGCTCTTTGGTGATGACTTCCATCCTCTGGGTCGTCTCGGGCGTCCCGATGACGGTGATCCCCTCGGCCTGTCCAAAGTCAGGGTAATCATCGAAGGATTCGTCGTATGCGCCTGTTTCCGTGTCAGCCGCTTCGCCCGCCCCTGGCGTTTCCTGGGAAAAAACAGGGGTGATGAGTACTGTAAAAATTACAATACTAAACCACAGTGGCGCATAACGGCGCACGAAGGGATGTGCAAAGCACTTATTCACATTGTACCTATTCCCTGTCCTGCGGAATCACTACGCCCCAGGCTATATACTCCGCTTCATTTTCGATGGTGTTGTTGTCGATGGCTTCCTGTAACGTAGCTGTTTCGGTGTAATAGTGCTCTCCCGCGTAGAGGGCTGCAAGGTCGACCGCGTTGGCCATTTGAACAATGCCGGGTTTTAGCACGCGGTAGTAAATACCGAAGAAAGGCTTTTCACCCCGCTCAAGTCCCTGTCCGCCGTTATAGCCGTCTGAATCCCAGAGCCAGTTCGGGTCGCAGCCTTTAAAATATTCAATGATGATAGCGCCCCGGTCAGGGTCGTTGTCAAAAAGATTTATCGCCCGCACGACGCCCATATAGGCGAAGCCCCAGTTGCCGCTTGTGGGGAGGCTGTAATCGTCGGACTGACCGTACACCGTATCGTCGTAAAACACAAAATACTCGTCGTCGTCAGGCGGTCCGCCTGTGTATGTTTCATAGGGTACGGTCATATCCGGAAACATGGCGATTTTTTTGCTGTCGATCATCAGGGTGGTAAAATCGCTCCATGTGCCGATGCGGTAACCGTCGAGTCTGCCGATACCCGCGTAATGGGAATACCACACGCCCCGGTCGGGGGAGCCGCCTGAGAGAAACTCCATGCGTTCTTCAAAGACGCTTTCCCCCGGCTCGTAGGTTCCTGTCTGGTCTGCGCCGCCCAGTTTCCCGTAGCCGTACAGTTCGCAGGCTCCCAGCGCGCAGACAAAAATAACAAGCCCGGCCACCGGGGAAAGCGCCCTCCGGCAGATCTTCAACACGCAGGCAAAAACAACAACGGCAAGCGCCGAGGCAAGCGCCGCCATCACGGCAAGCCCCTCTGTCGGGGAAAGCGCCCTCCGGCAGGCGCCTCCATTCTTATCATTCATTTTTAAGGCTTCATTCTTCATTGTTAGTTCTGCCAGCGCAGTTTGGGATAGCCGTCGCTTCCCATTTTCCAGACGTTTACAAAGTCCCAGCCGAGGATGTCGGCATAAAATTTCTGTACCGGTTTTCCGTCAGAAAGATAGGAGGGAGGTATATCATCTCTGCCGTCGCTCATGTTTGCGCCTTTGTCCGCCTGGTAGGAACCGTCGCCGGCCGCGGGGAGGAGGCCCGGCAGCGCCCAATTGTTTTGTGATACGGCAACGGCTGAAAGTTTTCCCGCGATGCGGTGTATCGAACCTTCTCCGTTGGCTGTCCTGGGTGTCTGTATGGAAGTGTTTAACGCGACGCAGTTTGAAAGAGCGTCGGGCCACGAACTGAAATGCGCGCCGGCTATACCGCCTATGCCCCACATCGCCGCGTTGTTTGCCCCTCCGTTGGTAAGGGAAACGGCAGATCTGGAATAACTGCGCCTCAATATGCTGTTTGCCTGATGCTGGCCGACAACGCCTCCCGCGTTGTTGTAGCCTGAGACCGTGCCGCTTGACCAGCAGTCTTCAAGGACGCAGGGCACCCCGGTATTGCCCGTGGCAAAGGAAAGATAGCCCGCGATGCCGCCTGTGTAATCGTATGGCTGATTTACGATAACATTACCTTCAAAATAACACTGGGATATCCAGGCGCCGAAGTACACGTACCCCACGATGCCGCCGAGATAGGGCCATTGTCCTGAGATTCCCTGGGTGCTTTCGTTTCCGCTGCCGGGAGGGCTGGCAAGCTTTATGGTTCCTGTCGCGAAGCTGCGGGTGATGCGGGTTGAGTTTTCCGCCAGTCCGTGTCCGCCGCAGATAACCCCCGCGATGCCTCCCGCCATGGGCCAGAAACCCATTGCCCCGACTGTTACATCGCCTGTTGACGAGCAGCCGGTAATGTACCCGTTGTACCAGTCGCTGAATCCGTAGAAGGTGCCGCCCACAATGCCTCCGGCCATTAGCTGGCTGCCGCCTGAGGTACTGACCGCTTTTACAGCGCCTGAGTTATGGCAGTTTTCGATTCCGACTCCGTCTTCCATGTAGCCCGCGATGCCGCCTGAAAACGAGAAGGGATTGGGCAGCCCTGCTATCAGGGGGTACCCGGCCCCGGGCTTAATGTCCATGACCGCGGAACTGGTGCAGTTTCTGACGATTGTCCCGTTACCGCGCAGAATACCGGAGACGCCGCCGGTGTAGGCGGTATACTTGTTTTCGAAAGAGAAGGTTCCCGATACGTCAATGTTTTCAAAAAGCGCGTATTCGCCGTAGCCTGCGACAAGGCCGGCGGCGGTTCCGGAATTTTCAGTTACCGTCGAGCGGACGTTTGCGTGTACGGAAAAATTTTTAACTTCCGCCCTCGCGGCCGGAGAACCTTGTACCGAAGCGAAAATGCCGAGAAACACCTTGTGCCGCGTCACCGGTGAAGACGGCATGGTATTGGGAATATCGGTGGCTACATACATGGAGCCCACGGGTTTGTCGTTAAAATTGTTAAGCGTAATGGTATGGCCTTCTCCGTTGAAGATCCCTGAGAAAGGCTCGTCCCCGCAGACGGGTGTCCAGTTGTTCAGCGTTATATCGTTGAGGAGAGAGTACGTACCGGCCGCCGGATATTCGGGATCAACGCCTATCTTTGCCAGGTCCTCCGCGCTTTCTATCAGCCTGAGGGATGCGTCAACACGCGTTACGGTTATGGCGGCGGTATTTGTGTCGCCGTTTTCCGCCTCGACCCGTAAGGTGAAGGTGTTTTTGCCCTGGGAGAGCGCCTTGAGGCCCGTGCCGCTGACAGAGGCATTGGGGCTGTTCGCCGCCGCGTCAAGGGTTACGGAGGCAATGCTGTTCCGCACCGTAACGGTGTACTCGAAGCATGTGGGGCTGAACGCGGGCTTCAGGGTGCCCGCGCTTATCTCAATGGATTTGAAGGTGGCGTCACTGTCCCGGGTAACGCCGCCGGGCTGTTCGCAGGAGGCGAAGCATATCCAGGCGGTGAGCGCCGCGCAGAGCAGAACGTAGATCCATCTGCGTTTTTTTTCCACAACAACCATAATCGCTCCCTTACTGCTTTGACCAAGAGGAGGGGCCGTTTTTGACGTAGGTGCCTATCCTCTCTTGAGGAGTTGAGCCTGAGAGGGCAAGTGTAATAAGAGCTTCCTCCAGACCGGTGTTGTAAGGGGGGCCGCTTTCCAGCCAGTCTATGGCGGCAGGATCTCCCAAAAAGGTCACTTTATTTATTTTGGAACAACCGTTGAAAGTTTCTCCTCCTCTTAGGTCCGGGTAAGTTAAAAATTTATAATTTCCAATATTGGTAAAACAGGCCGGGAATATGATCGTTTCAAGGTTTGAACAGCCTTGAAAAGCAGCCATCGGGAAATTCATAGCTACTGACCCGACTGTGCCGTGGCCATTGGTGCCGGGAATTTTCGTGACCGTGGACTGGCCCAGGTCGAGTGTTACAAGACCGCTTCCTCCGAAAGCGCCTCTTTCAATTGATTGGACATTGGAAAAATCAAAAGTTTTTAGGTTTTTACAGCCGTAGAAAGTCGCAGTACCGATCTCAGCAAGACTTGGGCAGGACACGAACTCAAGCTTCTGACAGTTATAGAAAAAATAAGATGCCTCAATCAATTTTTCAAAACGCGCTTCTTTGAGGGAAGGAGAATTGTAAAACATAGCGGATCTGTCATGTCCTGATCCCGGGCCTACATAAGCCTCTTCAATATTGTCCCCGCGTATTTTTGCAAGATTGTTAAAGTTTATAAAGGCGGGAATAGGAGTCATCGTATATCCTTCCTGCCATCCGCCATAAATTTTTTTCGCGGTTAAGGGCAGGGTTAGTTCAACAATATATTTCTTGCCCCCGCCGACGGGATAAGTTGCTATATGGGAAGTAGGTCCCTTATATGCGTAATTGGGATAAAAAACCGTCCCGTTTTCGGCCGCACCGCTCATCGTACAGTCCGACAGATCCAACGCGACATAGTCCCCGGCTTCGTCCAGGGCGTCCAGCAGGGCATACCAGTTGCTCCCATCGGCCATGTCTCCCAAATCAATATCCAGAACCAGATTGACCGGAGAAGAAGAGTTGGAGCCGCCGGGCTGTGAAGATAACCATTCGGCGACATCGGCCACATCCGTTACCATTGTCTCAAAAGGAGCGCCCCAGCGGGCGTATACGGTGATGTTTTCGCTTATCTCCGTTCCCCCGGTAAATCTCGTCCCACTCCCGTCGGCATTGGTATTCCAGCCCCTGAAAACGAGCCCCCCGCTTCCGGAAGGAGACGCGGGTAAATCGACCGTATTGTCGGGCCAGGTAACGCTTATCTGGCTGGGCTCCGCCTCGGTAGCTCCGCCGTTTTTGTCAAAGGTAACCGTATACACAAGAGGTGGGGGGTCGGGCGGCGGATCGGACGGTGGGTCCTGAGGAGGGTCATCCTGCGCGGGCGGGTCGTCATTATCCGCGGGGCTATTGTCCAGCGGGCTACTGTCCGCCGGGTTATTGTCCAGTTGGCTATCGTCCAGCGGGCTGTCGCACGCGGCAAAAAGGAAGAGGGCCGCGAGAAGACAGACAAGGAAAAAGCCTGAGGCCCTGAAAAGAAATTGTTCCTTGTTTTTGTAATTCATGATCTATTTCTCCTTCTTAGTGTAATAGTGGATACATGAAGAATTTTATTAACCGCAAAGTCAGGGAAGTCGAATAAGTTTTTTAAGAGACCCTCCCTTTCTCTTTCCTTCTTCTACTTCTTTAACTTTTTCGACTTTGCGGTCAACTATTCTCCTTTTCTTAACAGGAACCATGAGCCTAAAAACCGGCGGCCTTCAGGCTCATAGTTATCAAAGCCTTAGTTACTGCTTTGAGGAAGCTGCTTGTTGTAAGAAGTCCAACTGAGGAGCATGCTATTCAGGATGACCGGGTCAGTCAGCTCAAGCAGAGCGTCTCCAACCGTCGCATACATAGGCTGCCCGTATTGGTAATCGGGGTACCACGGATGATCCGGCGTCAGTTCCTTGGCGAGGTTCATCAGATAATAGGTGGTTGCATTTATCCTCTCGTAATAAGTGGCGCTTATCCTGTAGCCGCTGCTCCATGGCGGGGTAAGGCACCAGGTATAAACGTTAGTGAAGTCAGCAAAAACGAGTCCCGCATCTTCAGGGTGCAGGTCGTCGAAGTAATAGACTTCCACGAATTCGCCCCGCCAGCCGGCAGCGGGAGGCCAGCCGTAAACGGTATAGCCAATATCCTCCGGATCGTCCAGGTGGAAATTGTCGCCATATTGATGTCCCCAGATTCCATCGAGAAACGCGGGGAAAACAGTGCTCTGCCCGGGTGTGCTTGTTGTCGTGCTCAGCCAGGACAGAGCCCCTTCAGGAACATTGCCGATAAGATTAAGCTGCTCCTCGGTAAAATTCCCCACGCGCCCCGCCAAGCGGCCGGTTTCCGCCTCCGGTATGGGGCTTGTGACGGTTTGTCCGCAGGAGATCAACACCGCGAACAGAACGAGGACTGCCGCAAACAGGGCAGCCGGTTTTACTTTTTTAGTAAAACGCATAAAAATTCTCCTTCGAGGAAAATGCGCAAAAAATTTTAGTATCATTTCTTTCCTCATCTTCTAATATATTCCCCCTGACAGGGGGTACGTTCAGCCGGTAAACCGGCGTGGCGCCAAAAAAACTAACAACAATGCCCGCTTGGCTATTCGGGCAATGTTATTTGGTTAAACCCATAAACCCGGCTCCTTGTCGTACCAAGAATACCTGCATTAACATAGCCGGTAACCCAGAGGGTCCCGTCGGTCTTAACGATAAAAGTTTGATCGCCTTGTGCCGAGATTTGACTAACACCGGTTTCGATCTGAATAAAAGTTTTGGACTGGGTTGTGCCTTGCGCAATCCCAAGCTCGCCGTTACCATTAGAGCCTGCGGCCCAGACGCTCCCGTCCGATTTTAGAATAAGACTGTGGTTATTTCCCGCCGAAATTGCCGTTGCACCGCTGATTTCATTTATTTGCTTAAAGGCGGGTTGGTATTGGGAATTTTCAATCTTCCCATTCCCAAGTTTACCGCTATTACACGATCCGGCGGCCCAGACAGTCCCGTCATTTTTTAGAATAAGACTGTGGTTAC
Source organism: Treponema sp. (assembly GCA_031265435.1). Taxonomy (GTDB): domain Bacteria; phylum Spirochaetota; class Spirochaetia; order Treponematales; family Breznakiellaceae; genus JAIRNJ01. The sequence continues at coordinate 1,539 of JAISCR010000194.1, read as the reverse complement.
TAGCGCCTGCCGCGATTGCTTTCGCATCCGCGAATATTTGAGTAAACGTGGTTGTATCATTCCATGACCCCATGCCCTCCTCTGGACCGCCTAGTCCAAGCGCACCTCCACTATTACTGCCCGCTCCCCAGACGGTCCCGTTATCTTTGAGAACAAGACCGAAATACTCGCTCTTCGAGATTGCGACAACACCGGAAAGGTTGGGGACTTCCGTCCAGGAACTTACAGCATTTTTATGTCCGAGGCCAAGCTGGCCGTTAGGGTTGCCGTAGGACCCTGTTCCTCTAACATGGAGGTTGCCGTCTTCTTTCAAAACGTATGCACCCCGATTTACGGAAACCGCTTTTACCCCTGAAGGAAACTCTTCTTGAAAGGTAGGTGTTTCAGAAGTATGGTTTCCATAATTATTTCTCCCGGCAGCCCAGAGGCTCCCGTCAGCTTTTATAATGAAACTATCCCCAACACTATCAGTCTTACCAAGTGAGACGATATTATCCTCAACCTTGATAAAAGTACTGCTGTCTGTTTTAGTTCCGTTTCCAAACTGCCCATAGGTGTTAGCTCCTGTAGCCCAGACCGTCCCGTCGTTTTTCAGTAACAAAGCATGTCCGGAACCGCTGCTGGGAGCATTTATAGGAAAGCTTGTTATCTGCAAGAGCGGTGGTGGTGGCGGATCCTCTTCTTCTTCCTCCTCTTCTTCTTCTTCTTCTTCGTTCTCTTCCTCCTGATTATTACCCGGATTATCTATTGGATTATCCAGCGGATTATCTACCGGCGTTTGGGGGCCGGATGGAGGCGGGTCATCCGGGGCAGCTATAGGCTGATCGCAGCCGAAAAACAACGCGCCCACAACCATCAGGGCGCATACAAAAATTAAAGCCCACGATTTATTTTTCATCTTCCTTTTTCCTTTACCTTGTTGGATCCTAAAAACGCTCCGGTTCATTTTGCGCCGGACAACGTCCGGTCGTCCTGAAAAGACATATTTGAACTCAAAGCTTTCTGACTTTCTAGTGTTCGTGCACGGAAGAATTTTATAGACCGCGAAGTAAAAGAAGTCGAATAAGTTTTTTAAGAGTCCCCTCTTTATCTTTTACTTCTTCGACTTTTTCGACTTGGTGGTAAAATATTCTTCTTCCGGCCTTGACTCCACCGTCCATGGTTTGAAAGATGTCAAGACACTAGATCTGTGAGTGGTTGAAGTGCGGGGCAATGCACAGTACGTGAAGTTTCACGTACATATTGAGACAGAGAGATTTTTTTGGTATACTTCCCACGCGGTTCAACCGCACATCGGCGGCAGCCATTGTTCTTGACCGGACTACCGGCTGCCGCCACCCTTTTTACAGGGCATGATCGGAAAAATATGTGTCTATACCCTGCACCTCCTTGTTATTAAATTTAAGAAAACACTACCCCCGTAATAACGGGGAGCAATGAGACGGTTCAAAACCCGGGTGGTGTTGAAACAGCCCCGGATAATTAAAGGTGAATAATGGGCAGGGAAGAGAGAATAATCCCTAGTAAACCTATCGGAAT
>JAISCR010000162.1 GCA_031265435.1 Treponema sp. | reverse complement strand
TGTGTCTGAGCTGGATTCTGTACCTGACCGATGTCAGGCGGACATCCTGGGGTGTACCCGAGGCGGAGTTTACGGCGCTGGGAACGTTTTGTTCGGCGGCGCAGGCCCTGTTACAGAAGCTGCGGAACGACGCGGAGCGGACCCACGTTATCACCGTGGAGTGCCAGGAAGCGTTTACGGCCCTGATCGCGAAGATGCGGTTCTTCCGGGACCGGTACTTCAAAATTCCGCCCCTTACCGAAGGGGACTGGGCGGCCCTGGGCTTCAGGCAGAAGGACCACCACCCGTCCCCGGCGCCGGCCCCGGACGGGGTGCCTGGGGCGACCTTAAGCTACCCCGGCGGCCCCCACGCGATAACGATCCATCTGGGGCCCCTGGCGGGAACCCTGGAGCTTGATCCCGAAAGCGACTACGGCTACGCGGTCTATGTGGGCATCATGCCCCCCGGCGGAGCCACTCTGGAGCAGGCGGCGTCGGATAAACATTACCTGATGAAGGTTCCGGTAGACGGGAAGAGCCTCCAACACTACCGGTTTACCCGGCGGCGGAAGGAAAAGGTCGTCTTTGACGCGGAAGACTCGGGGAAGACGGTCTACGTCTGCTGCCGCTACGAGAACCGGAAGGGCGAGGTTGGGCAGTGGGGCCCGGTAGCTTCTTCCATCATTCCTTGAACATGTTAGCCGCTTACGCGGTAAACATAAAATTATTGTCCGGCGGGACATTAAAGGCGCGGTACGCGTAGAGCGTATAGAGGAGTGTTCTTATGAGGACAAAACGTTTTTTTCTTTTCGGATTGCCGGCGGCTCTGCTGGCATTGAGCCTGGCGCTGGCCGGGTGCCCTACCGACACGGTGCTCGAAAGCGGCGAGGATTATGTTGCCGCGGCGACGCTGGTCAACGAAAAGGCGAAGTATGAGACCGCAGTCGTATTTGAATTCGATGCGGACGACACGGGCACGGATGTTACCGCCCGGTTTATGGAGACTGTGCCCGGAAAGAGCGCCAGCCGCGAGGTAAGGGTCTCGATCTCCGGGGTCAGCGGGGAGGGTTTTTTCTTTCTGGATAACGGGCAGCTCATCTTCACCGGGAAGATGCCGCCGAGCGTCGAAACGCGCTCCGAGCTTGTAGCAGCAATTGCGAAGGAGACGAATGAGGAAACTAAAGCGACGCTGGAAGCGCAGCTTTACGCACTGGATGACGCCCCCAATACGGAAGTGGCAACCCTCCGCTTCGAGAAGGACGGGACCAGCTCCTCCCTTGACGTGCTGGGGGTCATCCGCAGAAAGGGCGAGGGAAAGGCTCCGGAGAGGAAGGTAGCGGATGTGCTCAAGAGTTTTGTAATCTACGGGTACGACGTGATCAACTCGGGCTACATAAACCGGAACGAGGTAAAAAAAGGCTACCCTATTCTTGACGCGGTAAAGGTGGATGCGGGCGGGTTGCTGATACAGGACGACAGCGCCACAAGCAGCACCTGGACATCCACAAGCGGGGAATCGATTGTAGAGTTGATGGAAAAAATCAACGCAGCCCTCTCCGCTGAATATAAATCGGTAGCGTTCAGCGGCAAGGTGGAGGCGGAATTTGCAACCAGCAGCAGTGCCAAACAGACAACCCGCTTCGCCAAAGGACAGGGGTTCCATATTGCCCGGGAGGATTTTTTGTCGAGAAACCAACCCCGGGCGCTGAAAAACTATCTTGACGAGTACTTTGTCGAGGATATCAATTCGGAAAGCGCGGCATACCTGCTGCGCGTATACGGCACCCATCTGATCACCGGATGCCTGCTGGGCGGCGAGGCCGAATTCAACTATTCCTACACCGGGTCGGAACTCAACGACGATATGAAAATAACGGCGGCGCTGAACGCCACCTATGGAAGTTTTTCGGGGAGCGCAAGCGGGGGTTACGAAAGCCAGAAAAAGGAACTGAATGACAACTCCGTTTTTACCTCCTCGTCACGGGGCGGAAACAACACCTCCTTTACGAGCGCGGAACAATTCATGAGCGGGTACGCCGCGTGGGTGGACACCGTCAGGTCGAACCCCGATCTCTGCGGAATCCCCAGCTTTGAACGTTTAATCCCGCTATGGGAGATCGTGGAGCAGATAAACCCGACCAAGGCGAATGCGATCCAGGCTGAATTTGAAAGAATGGTACAGGTACAGGGGATAAAGCTCGCCGGGTTTACCTACAAACCCGACCGAAGCTATGTTACCGATATTGAGGTCTTCACCCAGACAATTAAGGATGGCGTGCCTACCGGCCGCACCGGTTATACCAATCTGGTGAAGGATGATATGTATAGCCCCGACAAGGGCGCCGTGACAGACACCAGTGGCAAGCGATTCTATCCTTCGAACATATTGTTCTCCCAATGGACGCCACTACCCTATGTTGTTTATAACCTGGCAGCGGCAACTCCCAACAATGCGATAGCGGAGGTGAGGGTGGCTCGCTCCGACGCACAAATGGATACGGGGTGGCAAAAAATCAATATAGACCTTACACTCGGCGGAAGAAACTACTACCTGTGGTACCGCAAAGTAACCCAGACTGATACGCAGGCTATTGATTTTATCGGACTGTATTCGGCCGACAGCCCGGGTTCCGGTCAACTTTTATCCGGTTATGAATGGGTCAACATGTATGAGACTACGATAGGTAGTAAAGCGAACAGTTCTGTGACGCTTGTGTCTACGATAAATCTAGGGCGCATTAATCTGAGCGACTACGGATACACGTACCTCACGGTACGTAAGATTCCGTTTGAGTGGAAGAAGTAGACTCGCTTTGCGCGTGCCTTGCGGGAACGGCCCACACGGGCTGTTTCCGCGGGGCCTGGCGCATACAGGAGACAGGAGCAGTAACATGAAACGAATAACAGGTATTCTTGCGGCGCTTACGCTGCTGGGCGCCGCCCTGTATGCCCAGACTTCGGAACCGGCGGCTGCCCCGCAGGAACCGGCGGCCGCCCCTCGGGAACCCTGGTTTTCATCGTCCCTGGAAACCAGCGCCGGGTTCTTCTACGGGACCATGAGCGAATTTGTCTACGAGGGGGATCAGGTGTTAAGCCGCCTGGACTGGCAGGAATATTATGTGCCTTATGCCGCCCTTGGCCTGGAATTCGTGGTTAAAAACATACAGTTTTACTTTTCCTTTTTGTCCGTCCTGTCTTCCAGGGGCGGGCTTATGGAGGACTTTGACTATATGAATCCGGGCAGCGCCGCGCATACCCATTATTCCCAGCACACCGCCCAGTTCGAAAAACACCTGGAGTTTAGCCCCTCTATCGGCTATCAGTTCCGTCTGGGGGATTTCAGCATAGTCCCCCAGGCGGGTTTCCTGTACCGGACCCGTAAATGGTCCGCGGTGGACGGCTATACCCAGTACCCCGAGTTCGGGGGAGCATGGTCGGAATCCCTGCCCAAGCAGCAGCTTGGGGGAACGGTTATCACCTACGAAGAATCCATATGGTTCCCCGTCGTCTCGCTGACGGCGGGATACACCTTTCGGGATCGCTTTGCGGTGTCCCTTAAGGGCAGCTATTACCCGTACCTGGAGGTCAAAACCATAGACACCCATGTGCTGCGGAAAACCCGGTTCCACGACAGCATGAAAGGCGGCTCGGGATTTTCTGCGGAAACGACGTTCGCCTATCTCCCCAAACGTTCCGACAAGATGAGTTTTTCCCTGAGCGCCGGCTGGGAGGGGGTTTATTCCAATAAGGGGAGCATATCCCTGGGAGCCGTGGGCCCGGACCCGAGCCTGGCGATTGGTCAGAATAATTATTCCAAAATAGAAAGCTCCATCTGGTGGTTTACCCTGGGGATGGTGTTCCAGCTGGAAAAACTCTGGCAGTGGTAAAATCGGAATGACGGCAGCCCAAAATGAAACATACGCCTTTTTTCTCCACGAAGGTTTTCTTCCCATCAATAAAAACGATAAAAACGCGCTTCCCCTGCTGCGGGACTACCAACGCGCTGCCATGATTGCCGAAATGAGCGCCGCGCTTATTCTAACGTGGTCGTTCCAATATAACGGGCTTTACAAAGTTCTGAACGGCATATTGTCCATCGTCTATTTTGACGAGAAGCTGCCGGTCTATTGTACGCTGCACCGTCTGCCGGAAACGCCGCTCAACGCGCTGCGGCGGACGGTGGACGCGCTGTACGATTTGTCCCGGAATGCGGGGTTATCTTTTTTACATATCCGGTGTGTCGAGGAGCGGTTTCTCAAACAATTTGAAGCAATCGACGGGTATGATACCGTAAGCGAATACCGTGACAGCGACAGTGAATATGCGTACCGCCCGGCGGACTTTTTTAACATGGCCGGACGCATTAATGAGGATAAACGCTGGCGGTATAATAAGGCCCTGAGAAACACCGGTATTGCTTTCATTCCGGTGACGAAAAAAAACATTGGTTTATGCGTGGACATACAGAACAAATGGTGTTACGGCAGAAACTGTGAAACATGCGCCTCGTTTTTTGGCTGTGAAAAAAAAGCGGTGGAAGCCATGGCGGGTATTTTCGACGAACGTATGTATAAAGGGCTGCTGCTCTGTTCGGGCGGCGTTCCCGAAGGATACGGTATCGGCGAGTTATTAA
>JAISCR010000124.1 GCA_031265435.1 Treponema sp. | reverse complement strand
TTCTGCGCCAGCGGGCGGTGTCTCTACAGACCCTGCTGGGCGAACTGAACGATGCGGGGAACGAGCTTAACATCGTGGTGCTGGACGCCTGCCGGGACAATCCCTTTGGCTGGAGCCGGGGTGGAAGCCGAGGCCTCCAGGTGGTGAGTAACCAGCCCGCAGACAGCATCATTGTGTACGCTACCCGCGAGGGCAGTACCGCCGCAGACGGCACGGGCAGGAACGGGCTTTTTACCACCCACCTCTTAAACAACATGAAAAAACCGGGCTTAAGCGTCCGGGATGTGTTCGATCAAACCGGCGCGGACGTGCGCCGCGCCAGCGGCGGCGCGCAGATACCGGCGATCTATTTGCAGTTTTTTGATGTGGCGTATTTGGGAACAAGGCCCGCCGCTGTGGTACAGCCCAGCCCCGCGCCGGTACAGCCCGCGGCCCCGCCTGAGGTAAACCCCCAGCCGTCACCCCGGCCCGCGCCGGCGAATATGGTGCGGGTGGAGGGCGGGACCTTTCAGATGGGTACTAACGATAACGACCAAGTTTTTGAAAAGCCGGTGCATACGGTAACGGTCAAAAGTTTCTATATGGGGAGGACTGAGGTAACCCAGAAGGAGTGGCGGGAGGTGATGGGGAACAATCCCAGTAATTCTAGGGGGGATAATCTTCCGGTGGAAAACATAAGCTGGTACGAGGCGATAGAAGATTGCAACAAATTAAGCCTAAAGGAGGGACTGACCCCTGCGTACCGGGGGAGCGGGAACAATATCATCTGCGATTTTAACGCCCCAACCTACCGCTTACCCACAGAGGCGGAATGGGAATACGCGGCTAAGGGGGGGAATAAAGACTATATATCCTACGAGTATTCCGGGGGGGACAGTATTGATAGCGTAGCGTGGTACTCTGGGAACAGTAGTAGAAAAACCCACCCGGTAGGAACGAAACAGCCCAACAGCCTGGGTTTGTACGACATGAGCGGGAACGTATCTGAATATTGCTGGGACTGGTACGGGAGCTATGGCGGGGGAAACCAGAGCAATCCTGTAGGCCCTGCGGGTCCCGCGTCTTGGGGGGCTTACCGTGTCCTTCGCGGCGGTAGCTGGTTCGATGATGCCGCTGACACGCGGTCCGCCGCCCGGAGCATCTCCACTCCGTCTGGCCGGAGCTACGGCCGGGGTTTCCGGGTTGTACGTCCCTAAAGGGCCGTTTGCCGGTAGGAAGGATATATGCGCCGCCATTCGGCGGTGCGGCGTCATCCGCCCCCAGTTTTAACCAGGCCCAGCAGGGATATGCCCGGCCCCGCCAGACTCCCACGCGCAAGCGTGTTCTTGGGCTGACGAAGCCCCGGAGAGGGTGAGGAGGAGGGCATGAAGGCGCCGAAGGTATGAGGTCGGGGGTATTAGGAACAGATAAGACCGCCTTCGTATGGGCCAGCGTTTTCAGCACAGAGGTTGATGTAACTCAGAAGGAAATATTATGCAAGAAAAGACCATCTCAACTATTAACGACTTATTCTCGGTTCTTGATGAATATAGTAATAAAGGATTTTATTATAGAGGGGAAATCAAAGATTATAAAGAAACCGCATGTTTACCGGCTTGTCTGCGAGATTCAGGGAAAAATTCCAGCCGTGATGCCATTGACAACGAAATGCTTAAACAAAAATTAGAAGAATTAGGTGTTGGGTTTCCTTACACTCCCCCCGCTGATGATAGTACACAGAGTATCATCATTAGTGTTCTCACAAGTTCCTATTACTGGTCTTTTTTCGAGTGGGGCGAGGATAAGCTGGAGGCATTATTGACGCATTATAGTCCTGATTTTAAGGCGTTAGATAAAGTAACAAAAAAAACAGGGCATGAATATTATAGCCGTTTATTTTCGTCAAAATGTTTGGATATTACCTCTGATATAATGGTGGCCCTGCATTTTGCTTGTTCCGAATATCGCTTTTTACCCGGTGAACCGGAAGAAGTAGAAGACGGTTTTCTTTTTGTTCTCGATTTGAAAGAGATCGAAAAAATGGAATTTCTTAAACTGGTCTCCTATCCAAGTTATTCATATTTCTGCAAAGAAAAAACGGGGGATAAACTGTATTTTCAGTCCTTTGACAGAATAACGCACCAGCGCGGCGCATTCCTGGCTCCCAAAAGAAATGGGAACGGTGAAAGATGTTATGATAAATTTGGAGAAGAAATAAAAAGCTGCCTGCATACAAAGATTACCATCAAAAGTAATCTTAAAAAAGAACTTTACGATATTTTTGGAAAAAAAGGGGGGATGAAATATTATTTTCCCAAAATCCCTTGTACGTTTCCAGAAGAAGGCAATGAAATTCAACGGGTGTATAAAAAACTAAAAGGGTCTACATTTCCCTTTTAGCGGCGCGGTAGGATACTATACTGAAAACGCCAAAAAGGAAATTATATGCTGAAAAAACTACTGCTTATCTGCCTGTTTGCCCTGCCTGCGGCCGCCCAGGAGTTCAGCCGGGGCCGGTACGGCAGTTGTACCGTCTGATGTTCAGAATATTGCGGTTATTCCTGTTTTGTTGTACCGTAACCCCGGTATGAATACTGACAAGCCCGGACCGGACCGCCCTGAAAGACTGAAATGGCATCCCGCCTTTCTCCAGGCCCTCCAACTGGAACTTATCGAGTATAAAAACTCCCTGCAGTTCAAGTATGAATACCAGCTTACCGCCGAACCGCTTCGGGTCGATTTACTGATCATTAAAAAGCCCCCCGGCCTGACAATCGACAAGAACATCGCCCGGATATTCAGGTCGGACAACATCCTGGAGTTCAAGAGCCCCGAAGACTACCTTTCCGTGAAGGATTTTCTGAAAGTTTATGCCTACGCCTGCCTGTATGCTGCCATTACCCCCGAAACAGAGCTTTCCGGCGTAACCCTGACGCTTGTGGAACAGCGTCATCCCCGGGACCTCATCAGCTATCTGACCGGCGAGCGAAACTATAGGGTAGAGGAAACCGGGCCGGGGATATACACGGTGAACGGGGATTACCTGCCGATTCAGATAATCGAGACGAAACGGCTGCCTGCGGGGGAGAATCTGTGGCTGAAATTGCTGACCAACGACTTGGAAAGCGGAGCGGCAAGGGATATACTGGAAGGGAGAAAGGAAGCGGCGCGGGAAGCGCCGTTGAGCGCGTATTTGGACGTGTTGATGCGGGCGAACCCAGAGGCATTTATGGAGGCATGGAACATGGCAAACGGTAAGAGGACATTTGAGGAAGTATTTACCGAGGCGGGGATAATTCCCCAATGGATTGAACGGGGCATTGAACAGGGCGAAACAAAGGTAGCGCGGAATCTTCTGGCAAAGGGATGGGCCGTGGAGGAGGTAGCCGAAACGACAGAGCTACCCATTGAAAAAGTTCGTTCCCTTGCTGTTGATTGAGGGGACGTAAAAGCGATGCCGATACCCCCCATTCCTATTTTGCGGTTCTTTATCTCCCCCTACGCTTGGGCCTGCTCCTGGCTATTGAACATTCGGCGCGGTAGCGATTACCTTCGATCATGAGAATCGTATAAGGCAATGCGACAATAAGGCAATGCGGCAGTTGATCATCCCCGGCCGTTTCTGTATACTCATACTTTGTTTACATAGCATCCAAGAACCTTAATATATAGGAGATGAGTCCATGAAGAGGACATACCAACCAAGCAAAGTAAAACGGAACCGCAAATTCGGCTTCCGTGCCCGGATGAAAACCCGGGGAGGCAGACTGGTGCTTAAACGCCGCCGGGCCAAGGGCCGGCATAAGTTATCTATTTCTGACGAGAAGAAGCCGTATTAGTGAAGGAAGAGGTTCATCCCTGCTGTTTCAGACCTAAAGAGCGTCTAAAAGGGAGGAATGCAGTAAGGGAAGTGTTCAGCCGGGGGAAACGTTACGGATGCCCCGGCGCGAAATTGTTTGTGTTAAAGAACGGGCTGTTCTGTAACCGGATCTGTTTTACCTTTCCGAAGAAGTTCGGGAATGCGGTGGAAAGAAACCGGGCCAGGCGGCTTGGCAGAGAAGCCTACAGGCTGCTGCGGCCCCGGCTGCAGGGTGGTTATGATCTGGTATTGCTGGTGTATCCCCTCCGGGAAGGAGAGGAGAAGCCGGGCCTTTCAAGCCGCATGAAACAGCTTGAATATCTGTGTGGCCGCTCCGCCTTGGTTATGGGAAAACCGGAATGTCGCTCCAGCGGAAGATAGCGCTTCTCTTTATCCGTTTTTATCAACGTGCTGTTTCACCTCACTTCCCCCCATGCTGCCGTTTTATGCCGAGTTGCTCCGTCTATGCCTATGAGGCGGTGGAGAAGTACGGGATAATCCGGGGCTCTTTTTTGGCGCTTAAACGGCTCCTTCGCTGCCACCCCTTTCATCCGGGAGGCTATGACCCTGTTCCATAAGGATTTGTAATGGAAAAAAATACAATACTTGCGATTGTGCTTTCAGTCGTTGTTATTTCCGGTTTTTATCTTATTCAGGGCGTATTTTTCGCCCCCAAAAACCCTGAACCGGTACGGCCTTCAACCGTAAGCGAAGCCCCTGTCACGGAAAGTCCGGCCCAGGGCCCTGAGCTGACCTTTCCCGAAGAATCTGTTCCCGCCGAAGAGGTCTTGAGTGAAGTTCCCGCGGAGGCCGGGCCTGTCAGCGAAGAACATATCACCGTCAATACGGAACTTTTGACCGTTACCCTTTCCAACAAGGGGGGAGACATCGTTTCCTGGAGGCTCAAGGAGCATACCGGCACGGAAGGCAACGTGGAGATGATCCTTCGAGGTGATGAAGAGGCCCACGCCTTTACCGTGGCATTCGGCAACCAGAATGCCCAGCCGGTGAATTCCCTCTTCAATGTACGCCGAATCGACCCCTATACCGTGGAATTTTACCGGAATTTCAACGCCCCGGGCGGCGGCCTTTTCAGGCTCAGCAAGCGCTACCTCTTCAAACCGGCCGACTATATGTTTGAACTCACCGTTTCCCTGGACGGGGGACGGGATATGCAGAACTTCAATTTTGGCGGAGCGGCCTATACCCTGGGCTTCGGCCCCCAGATAGGCCCGAAATTTGAAAAGCTGGATCAGCGCTACGAATACAGGCAATACTTCAGCTATACTAACGGCAAACGCAGGCAGGAGAAGGTCAACGATAACAGTCCCAACATCATCGGCTCAAGGCCAACCTGGGCGGCCATCGCGGGCAAGTATTTTACCTTCATTGCCGTGCCCTATCTGGCCCAGTACGACATGGTTTTTTCCCAGCGGCAGGAACCGGGGCTCAGCAATGCGTCAAGGCTCTTCATCATACGGCCTCCGCTGGCAAGCGCCCGGACTGAAGATACCTACCGTTTCTACCTGGGCCCCAAAAATCAGGATGCCCTGGCTGTCTACAACAACGGAAACAACGGCTTCGGCCTTTCCGACCTGGAACTGGTCAGCGTAGCCAACACTTCGGGAATTCTGGCCCCCCTGGAAACAGCCCTCAAGTGGCTGCTTCGGCTCTTCCAGAGCTTTGTCCACAACTGGGGCATAGCCATCATCCTCCTTACCATTTTTGTCAAAGTGCTTTTCTTCCCTCTGACCAGAAAGAGTTCCGAATCGACCCTGAAAATGCAGGCTCTTTCGCCAAAGATCAAGGAACTGCAGGAAAAATACAAGGACAATCCCCAGAAACTCAACGCCGAAATGGCGGAATTCTACAAAAAAGAAGGCTACAACCCCGTGGCGGGCTGTCTTCCCATGCTCCTCCAGATCCCGATCTTCTTTGCCATGTATAACCTGTTCAATAACCACTTTGACCTCCGGGGTGCGCTCTTTATTCCCCGGTGGATCCCCGACCTTTCCCTCCCGGAATCGGTATATCATTTCAGCAACTTCAGTATTCCCATCCTGGGCTGGACGGATATCAGGATGCTGCCCTTTATCTATGTAGGTTCCCAGCTTCTCTACGGAAAGGTAACACAGACCCCGGATCAGCAGAGTAATGCCCAGATGAAGATGATGCTCTACGCGATGCCTGTCATCTTCTTCTTCATCCTTTACGACGTACCTTCGGGCCTGTTGATTTACTGGATAATGAGTAACTTACTTACCCTGGTTCAGCAGGTGGCGATTAACCGGTACATAGCGGCAAAGAAAGCCGCGGCCGCTGCGGAGGCCCCTCCGGCTCCCCAGCCCAAAATTGCACCCAAAAAAAGAAAAAAGAGATAGAGGAGAAAAAATATGGTCTATGAATTCGAAGGCCGTACCGAGAAAGAGGCTATCGACAGGGCCGCGGAAGAACTCGGTCTTGAAAAAGATGATTTTGATGTTGAAATTATTGAGACGGTTAAACAGGGGCTTTTCAAGAAAGGTTCCGTAAAGATACGGATCCATACCGACAAGCCGGTAGAAGTTTACAAACCTGAAAAAGAGACCGGCGGCCGCAATGTGACGCAAGACTCGGGAACGGAGGGCGGGGATGTCCGTTTCAGTCAGGCGGTTTATGGCGATCCTGAGGCAAAAAATGACTTTGAACAGAAGATCATCGATTTTATAACGGGTCTCATTGAGCGTATGGGTTATCCCGGCAAGGCAAGTATACTCTTCCGGGAAGAAAAAAAACTGGGACTCAAGATCGATTCGGAGTATTCGTCGATCCTCATCGGGAAAAAAGGAAAGAACCTGGACGCCATCCAGCTATTGGCCAATATCTATGGCGGACGGCAGGGCCGGGAAGATACCCGGATCATCCTGGATAGTGAAAATTACCGCATACGCCGGGAAGAATCCCTCGTGCGCCTGGCCTACTCCGTTGCAGACCGTGTACGGGAAAACCGGGGTTCCATACTCCTGGAACCGATGAATCCCTTTGATCGCCGCCTGATCCACACCACCCTGAACGATATTGCGGATGTTGAAACCAAAAGCGAAGGAGAGGGTTTATACAAACAGGTACGAGTCTACTATAGAGGATTAAGAGGTTAGAAATTGGAAATTGGGAACCTGAACAGCAGGCGGAACCGGAGACGCTTTGCCTGCCTGTTCGTTTTGCTGGGCCTTAGTACGCGGGTTTTTCCGGCCACTCTGGAGGAACTGACGGGGGATGAACGGGCGCAGGCCCTGATCGCCGGAGAAACCCTGACGGAAGTGCAGACAAAGAACCCCCAGGCCCGGCTTCTGCCCCAGCATGCGGGACTAAGGCAGCTTGTGGAAGAAAGCATGCTGAAGCTCGTTCCCAACATCCTGGCGGAAAGCCTCGTCCTCTACAAAAAAGCTCCCAATGCCCGCAGAGCCATCTGGAATGAAGATGAGCGCCGCGCCCTGTACAATAACTCCGTCGCCATTTCAAGCCTCGCCGGAATCGAATACTATTCGGCTTCCCGCAAGCAAATGCGCACCTTCTATGAATATTCCAGGGTGATAGACAGCCCCGAATCAAAAAAAGTCCTCGACGATCCTTTCTTTGATGAACCTCCGGCCTCTTTATGCATCTATGCCCGGCAGAGGGATCTTTCCTTTGGGGACAATATCTACCGCTATGATTTTTTTACTGACCTGGATTACCTAATCTTTACCCAGGAAAACCTGACCTCGATGAGATACGGCATCATCCCCGCCCTGGGGAAAAACAAACTGCGTTCCGTGGCGGCAGTCATTGACACAGGCGACGCCCTGCTTGTCTATGCCGCCTCCATGGCCGACGCCCCCTCAATCCCCGGCTTCACCGGGCGGATAAGCAACTCCTTTACCAACCGTGCCGCCGCCGTGCTGAAATGGTTTTCAGGCCAGGCGGATAAGGTGTTTGGGGGATAATGTCCCGGCAACGATGAAATTGTGATGAGAATTTACAGGGCGCTACGCCGTGGTTCTCCGCAGCCGCACATTTTCAATGTCATAGCTGAACAGTTCCCGCAGATCGTTTAAGCCCAGGGCCATCAGGGCCATGCGGTCTATGCCTATGCCCCAGGCCGCCACCGGAACGTGAACGCCAAGGCTTTCGGTAACTTCGGGACGGAAGATCCCGGAACCTCCCAACTCAAACCAGCCCAGCACGGGGTGGCGGATATGGACTTCCACGGAAGGCTCTGTAAAAGGAAAGTAACCGGGAACATATTTGACTTCTTTTGCTCCGGCTACCTCGGTGGCAAACATCTCCAGCATTCCCAGAAGGGTTTTGAGGTTCACATCTTCCCCCAGCACGATGCCTTCGGTCTGGTAAAAGTCGGGCAGGTGGGTTGCGTCTACCCGATCATAGCGGAAACAGCGGAGGATACCGAAATACTTGCCGGGAATTTTGGCATGGGGCAGGGTTTTGGCGCTCATCACCGTGCCCTGGCTGCGCAGGATCAGGCGCCGGGTAAAGTCCCGGTCAAAGGCATAGTTCCAGCCCCGGCTCCCGGCCTTGCCGCCGTTTTCGTGGGCGGAGGCTACATTGGACAGCCAGGGTTCATCAATAGATTTTGCATGTTCCGGCCGGGCAATACGGTACACATCGTGAATATCTCTGGCGGAATGAAACTGGGGCATAAAGAGGGCATCGGAATTCCAGAATTCGGTTTCCACGAGAGGGCCGTCAAATTCTTCAAAACCCAGGGAAACAAGCTTGTCCTTGACTCCTTCCAGAAACTGGGAATAGGGGTTGCTGCGTCCCGGCACAAGACGGGTAGGCGGCACCTGCACATTGTATGAACGGAAAATTTTGCCCTTCCAGGCCCCCGTCTCCAGCATTTCGAGGCTCAGGGCGCCGACTTCTTCCCCGGTGATCCCGGCAGCCTTGAGGGCCGCGGAAACGGCCTCCCATTCGGAGGTAAAACCATAGATTACCGTCTCCCGGTCTGTCTGCCGGAACGGGGCGTCCGCAGCGCCCCTCTTCTTTGCCATGCCTCCCATGGCGTCCTTTTCCGCGGGAGAAAGATCGGATTCCGAAAGAAGACTTTTCTCCGTCCCCTTTTCCAGGAGGCCCCGGATTAGGGCAAGATGCTCCGCGCCCGGGCCTGTCTTCGGCCTGCCGTTTTCAAGATCCTCCGCGGGCAGGGACATTACTACCTGCTTTTCCCCGTCCATGGCAAGAATACCCAGTTTTGAAAGAGAACCGAAGGCGCTGCCAATATCCCTGTTCTCCATACCCAGTTCACGGGCAATATCCGGCATCCTGAGGCCGCTTTTTATGCGGACAAGCTCTATGATCCGCTCTTCCGGGCTGCCTTTTTCCTTCCATTGCCTTCCAAGATCGGTTATTTCATAAAAAACAGCGCTTTCCCGCCGGATTTCTTCTACAATACCCTTGCCGGCAAGCCAGGACAGGGCCTGGTTTCCGTTTCCGCTCTTAAAATTGAGAGCCTTTTCAACTTTTTCAATGCTAAGTTCATCCCCTTTCTTACAGGAAAGGATGATCTTGATCTCCAGAGGATGGAGATTTTTCACCGTATTTTGAATATCAACCATAACTTCTCCAATTTTTCACAGAATACCAGCATCGTACCGTTTTGAGAAGGGGGAACGTGTTCCAAAGCCAAGCGGATTTTGAGGCAAGTTCACTCTTCTCTCCCCATCCTGCCCGCCTTAACCACAATATCCTTAAAATACCGGGCTTCGTTTTCGCTCAGGCCGGCCCGCAGGATAAGATCCCGGATGAAGCATTCCTGCTCCTCCCTGCCGGGGTGCTTGTAGAAACCCAGCTTTTCCAGGGTGGAACTTATCGAAAAGGTCAGTTTTTTCGCCGCGTCCATGGAAATGGGCTCCCAATGGCCCTTGACTGCCCGGGACTCCGCCGGTTCGGCCATAAACAATTCCCAGGCATAGATCTGCACCGCATGGGAAAGATTGAGTGAGGGGAAACGTTCATCCGCGGGAATATGGCTGGCAAAGCTGCAAAGTTTCAGTTCGTCGTCGTCCAGACCGAAGCGTTCATTGCCGAAAACGATGCCCACAGAGCCTCCGGGCCGTTCACGGAGGAAGGAGGCCAGTTCCCCGGGATCCATGCTTACCTGTTTGCGGCCCCGGCCCCGGCGCCGGGTAGTCCCCACAAGGAGGCTCAGATCCGCCGCCGCTTCCTCCAGACTGCCGTAAAAGGCGGTTTCTTCCCAGATCCGCTCCGCATGGACTGTTCTGGCCCGTACCAGCAGGTCTTCCCGGCTGCCGGTCTCCGGTTTCCCGCCCGGAAAGGCGGGATTTGCCTCCTCGCCCTCCTTCCCGCAGACGATCCGCAGGCGGGAAAGCCCCATATTCATCATGACCCGGCAGACAGCCCCCACATTCCCCGGTTCCGAAGGTCTTGAAAGGACTATTACAGCATCTTTCAGCTTCATTTCCTCATTATAATATGAGGCTGTTCCAAAAAGAAATGACTTGAAATAGAAATGACTTGAAATAGTTGACAAATCTTGAAATAATTTAGAAATAATAAGATATTTAGAATAGGAAATTTATGGAAAAGCTATATACCGGTTTGACAAAAATAAAAAAAATTAGTATTATGGATTGAGGTATCAGTAACCGATAGTAGGTAAAAAGAGTACCCCATACTTGCCGGGTATGGACGAGGGAGAATCATGACAAACAACGATATAGTTCCTGGTTTTGATGATGAAAAAGATGAAAGCCTCAAAATCAAGCTTCAGAAAGTAAATGAAGCGGAAGGCTGTCTGGTTCTCTACCTTACGGGGTACATCGACACCTATAATTCCAATTATTTCCAGAAACGGGTAACCAAGGCTATTGAAAGCGGTTTTATCCGCCTGATTTTCCAGTGCGGCGGTCTTAACTATGTGTCATCCACCGGTATCGGCTCCTTTACCGCCTTCCTCAAGCAGGTAAAGCCTCGCGGCGGGGATCTCGTTCTTCTGGAAATTCAGCCCAAGGTCTACGAAGTGTTCCAGCTTCTCGGTTTTTCCCAGTTTTTTAACATTAAAGATAATCTGGACGATTCGATCAACTTTTTCCGTACCGGAACAGCAGCGGAATCGGTATCGATTTTCCCCAAAGTTTTCGCGTGCCCGATCTGTTCCAAGAAGCTTAAAGCTCTCAAACCCGGCCGTTTCCGCTGCTCGGAATGCAAGACCATTCTTGCTATCGATAATGCGGGCCAGGTTTTCCTGGGTTAGCCCGGTTTTTCAGGAATTTGTTTGATGGAAAATAAAATAGAGCAATATCTCATTGACCTCATGTTCAGTTACCGGGAGATTGATAAAGGCATCTGGCTTCTGGAAGATGAAGAGCACAGTCTTGTCAATGTGGCGGTTTCCCGGGTGGAAAACATCGTCATTGTCCGGGTTGTTGTGATGGAGGTTCCAAACACGAAGGAACAGCCGGAACTCTTCAGGAAGCTTCTGGAACTCAACGCCAGGGATCTGCAGCATGGAGCTTACGGGATTGAAGAGGACGAGGTCGTGCTGATCGATACTCTGGAATACGACACCATGGATCTGGAGGAATTCAGAGCCACTCTGGATGCCTTCAGTCTGGCCCTTACCCAGCATTATCCCATCCTTTCCGGGTACCGGAAATAAGCGGCGTATGTTGCGCCTAATCGGAGGTTACCATGGGTGTTTTTTCACGGCTTAAAACCCTCATTTCTTCAAATGTAAACGACATCATCAACAAGGCTGAAAAACCCGAAAAGATGCTCAACCAGCTCATTATTGACATGAATGAGCAGCTTATCGAATCGAAGAAAGCGGTAGCCATGGCTATTGCCGACGAGAAGAAGCTTGAACGGGAACGGGATAATCAGGAGGCGCAGTCCCATGAATGGGAACGCAAGGCCATGCTGGCAGTCCAGGCCGGAAAAGACGATCTTGCCAAGGAAGCCCTGATCCGTAAGCAGGAGTATGAAAAGGCTGCCCAGGAGTATCAAAAGCAGTGGGAAGCCCAGAAAACTTCGGTGGAAAGCCTCAAGGAATCGCTTCGGGAACTGCAAAAAAAGATAGAAGAGGCCCAGCGGAAGAAAAATCTCCTTGTTGCCAGGGCGAAACGGGCCGAAGCCCAGCAGAAAATTCAGAATACCATCTCCTCTGTTTCGGGAAATCACAGCGCCTTCGACGCGTTTGACCGTATGGCCGCCAAAGTAGACCAGATGGAGGCCCAGGCGGATGCCGCCAAAGAGCTGGAAGACCTTTCCGCCGATGCAAACCTCGAAAAACGCTTTGCGGAACTTGAAAAGTCGGACTCCAGCGCCGATATAATGCTCCTGGAACTCAAGGAGAAGATGAAGGCTCTGCCTGAACATTCCGGCGAAACAGGCAAGGATTAGGAGGAATTTCCCCTGTTTTTCACAAGTTATCCACAAGTTTGGCTCAACCGATTGATACACCCTTATTTCCGGCCCATGTATAAAGCGGGCTTTTTTGGATAATTTTACGATTTTTTGTATGTAAATCCTTGTATTACAAGGGGTTACATTTTATAAAATACCGAGATTCCGACTAAAATATTAATCATGTATAAAAACTGATACACCCCTGTTTTTCCCCGAATTTGTATACAAGTTGTGCACAGGAGCCCGGTCTGCTGAACCCTTGCATGGAGGAATGAGCCGTGTTAGGCTCAAAGTGTGAAAAGCGGAGTTGTGAATCTGGCCCGTCTCATCCTCTTTTTCAGTCTTGCCTTTGTGGGAATCTTTGTTTTTTCAGCCTTTCTGCACTTCCTCATCATAAAAACTCAAGCCGCGGGTATCTTTCCTCCCCAGGGAGAGCGAAATTTATCCGAATTTCTTGAAGCGGCACGCTGGGCGCTGGCCCTTTCGGTTCACGGCGCCATCCTTTCGGCCCTGTCCTATTCGGCACGAAGGAGAATTTTTGCCCCCTTGAGTATTCCGGTGATCGTTTTTCTTGCCTGCGCCATGAGTTTTATTGGTTTCTGGGCCCTCCAGCGGGCAAATTTCCTCCCGCCTGCCCAGCTTCCTCCAAAAACATTGGGACAGCCCGGCCTGATACTCACCCAGAGCGGATCCGTAATCGTACTCCTCGAAGAGCCTGAAAAGATTTACGGCCCCCGTGTTGTGGTCATGGACGGACAGCCTCTCCTCTTCCAGGAGAACCCCAGGGGGCCCGGCAACTCAGGCGCCTACCTGCCCCGTCTTCCCTTTATTTCCCAGGCGCCCTGGTTCCTCCGGAGTCTTGCCATCGACATCAATCTGGCGGGTATACAGATGGAGGCCCTGTTCAACCGGGGTCTTGTTTCCTTCATCATCTATGAAGGATCGCTTATCTTCCTGCTTGCTTCTTTCCGCTTCATTCTGGAATTTTCCGTCTGGCCTTTGGCCAACTTTTTTCTTGGAATTCTGGCAGTCCGGGGAGTCCTGGCACTGGAGAGTTTTATTAATTCCCCGGAAATTGCCGATTTTTTGGGCTTCTACCTTGGACAGCCTGAACTTTCCGCCTATGCGGTCCCTCTAAGCTGGTGTCTCTTTGCGGTCTTAATCTGCCTTTATACCTTCCTTATTTCTCTGGTAAAAAAAAGGCGGAAAAATGAAATTTAAAAAGGACACGTTTCTTTCCCCCTCGGGGTTTTTCTTCATATATCTCATTCTCGCCTCTGTCCTTATTATCGGGTTTAGCTGTTTTTTTCCCGGAGAGAGGATTCCGCTGGGTATCTACGCAAGCCACTGGCGTCTTCTGCGGGGTGTATTCCGGATCATCAACCTTTTCCCGGCTCTGGTGCTTTCCGGCCTGGTGATCCCTTTTGGGTTTCTGGAGAGTAAAAGCACGGGAGCGGCGGCCCTGTTTCTGGAACGGATGAGAGGGCCTCTTATCGCCGCCATCGTGGGTGCAATCCTAAACGCCGTCCTCTATTTTATTGTCCTGCCTCCGGTTGATGCGGCTTTGTCGGGGATGCGGCACCGGGGAGAACTCTATGTTTCTTCCCTCAGTCAGGCCAAAACCGCCGCCGCAGAGGGAAACTGGAACGAAACTGCCCGGTATATCGGTATTTGCGACAGTATCTGGCCCGGGAGCGCCGGGGCTAAAGATCTGCGGGAAGAGGCGGCGCTGCAGGTTGAAGAACGCCGTTATGAGGAAACACGGGAAGAGGCTGCCGAATACCCAATGGCCCAGGCAAGCACTCTGCCGGGGCTGCGGCAGCCGGTAAACGCCAGAGAAGCGCTCGACATGGCGGAAACTGCCCTGGAGGAAAAACGGTACTTTGATTCCCACTGGCTGGCAACTCTCGCCGGAAGAATCGCCCCGGACGGTAGTCCCGAAGAGGCCGATGCCGCACGGCTTGCAAGCAGGGCCTGGAATTCGCTGGAGGCCATGTCTCCCGGCGGCAGGGAAGAGGAAATCAGATCCGATTTTTTCCTGAAACGTTCAGGTTACGAGGCCATGATTGCCGGAGAGTGGATCAGGGCCTACTATATCTTCCGGGAACTAAAGGAAAGGACGCCTCAGGATCCCGATGTAGAGGCCTTTCTTGCGAAAAGCGAAGCGGGAAGCAGGGAATCGGCCTTCTTTACCGATGAAATTGAGATGCTGGGAGAACTTATAACCGGGGCGGTTTTCTCCATTCCATACAGGGATCCGTATCGTAGTCCCGACTCTCCCTTTACCGGCCGGGGGGTGCTGCGTTTCCGGTCCCTCTCCTGCTTTCCCGACTATTCCTGGGCCATGGGCCTGGAATTCCTTGCCTGGGACGGAAAAGGGGTTTCCAGGGTAAAGGCTCCCTACGCCCAAATTCTCCCTAAAACTCTTGGAAACCGTCCCATGACGGTGGTAAGGATGCGGGCGCTGGATCCCCATGATGAAAAAATCCGTTTTGAGCCGGTCATAGAGGGGGATGCCCTCTCTGTGGTGGGGGATGCGGAACTCTTAATCGATCTGCCCTACGACAGTTTTCTGCTCCTGAAAGATCTGAGGCAGGGAGAAAACGCCCTGTCCGTGGGGGAACTTTTTACCGCCGCCCGGAGCCTCGGTCTTTCAGGTTACCTGCCGGAAAGCTTCCAGGCCGAAATTATCCGCCGTCTGGGCGGGCCCCTCTTTCTCCTGCCCCTGGGTATCCTGGCCCTCGGCCTCGGTTGGCGTCTGCGATTGCAAGTACATTCACGGAAAAGGCCCTATGTCGCCGGCGTTCCCATGTTCTTCGTGCTGCCCCTGGTGTGGAACGGGATCTTTGAACTTTGCAGGGTGATCATCGAAGCGGCGGGTGTTCAGCTTATCTTCAAGGCAGGCTTTTTCTGGGCGTTCTTCGCCCTTATCGGAGGGGCCGCAATCTTCTTCATCCTGTCTCTGATACTCTTTGCCATGAGTCCCTCCGAGCCGTAAGCGCAGGACTAATCTTCCCGGTTCAGCTCAAGATACGCTTCTTTGATTTTTACGAAGGCCTTTGCCGCTTCCTCCCGCTGGCTGGGACTGAGAGCCGCCATGCTGTCCGGATGAAACTGGAGGGCGAGTGTATGGTAGCAGGATTTGAGTTCCTCCGCCGAGGAACCGGGCTTGAGACCAAGGATACGCCAGCATTCTTCCTCACCGGCCCTGGCGCGGCCGGGAATCCCTGTTCCGGCCCGGAACGCGGGATCGAGGATCAGGGCGATTCCCGCGGCGGTTTCCCGCGCCGCAGGGCCTCCGGCAAGGGCGTAGAGGGCCCTGGCAAGGAGGGGGAGATCTCCCCTGGAAGAACGCCGGGAAACGAGGCTTTCCGCCAAAAGAATGTGATTTATGGTTTCAAGCCGGGAAACCGCAATACGGCAAAAGGCTTCGACAAAGGGTATTTCTTCCCGGTTCCGGGGGAAAACACTCCTGACGGTCTGGATGATCTCTTCATGTATCGCTTCCGTTTCCTGTCCAGCGGGATTTTTTCCAATGATGTACAGGGAAAGGGCACAGAAAGCGGCGAGTCCCGGTTCGCCTTCCTGTAAGTTCCGCAGTTCAGGATCGTCAAAGTAGCTCCTGACGGAGCGGTCTTCGATCGCCTGGGCAAGGATCTCCTGCAGAAGATAGCCGAGAAGCACACCGATAAAGAAACCGGTAAAGCCCCCGATAATACCGGCAAAACCTCCGGCAAGAGATCCGGCGATACGGCGGTGTCTGTATAAAAACCGGCCTGCCCTATTCACCTAACCGCTTCTCTCTATGACGGCGCCCAGAGAGGAAAGCCGCTCCACAAGATTCTCGTAACCCCGTTCAATCTGGTAGGTATTGCGGATAATGCTCTTTCCCCGGGCGCACATGGCGGCGATGATCATCGCCATGCCGGCCCGCACATCGGGGCTTACCAGTTCCGAGGCGCTGAGCTTTGAAGGGCCTGTAACCACCGCCCGGTGGGGATCGCAGAGTACGATCCTGGCCCCCATGGCGATAAGTTTATCTACAAAGAACATACGGGATTCAAACATCTTCTCGTGGATAAGTACCGTCCCCTTTACCTGAGTGGCTACAACGGTAACGATGCTCGTAAGATCCGGGGGAAAGCCGGGCCAGGGGGCATCGTCGATCTTGGGGATCATGCCGCCGAGGTCGCTGTTCACCGTCATGGACTGCCTGGCAGGTACATGGATCAGGTTTCCTTCATGCTCCCAGACAATGCCCAGCTTTCCGAATGCGAGCCGGGCGGAACGGAGATCCCCTACGGCGGCTCCTTCGATGGTAAGCTCCCCCCTGGTGGCGGCCGCAAGACCGATAAAGGAGCCTACCTCCATAAAGTCCGCACCCACGGCAAAATCCGTTCCGGAAAGTTTTGAAGTTCCCGTGATGGTAAGAATATTTGAACCGATGCCTTCGATCCGGGCTCCCATGGAAACAAGCATCCTGCAGAGATCCTGCACATGAGGCTCGCTGGCCGCGTTGGTGAGGATCGTAAGCCCCCCGGCAAGCACCGCCGCCATGATGGCGTTTTCCGTTGCGGTAACGGAAGCTTCATCAAGGAAGATGTCCGCCCCCCTCAGGGCTTTTGCCGTAAAGGTAAACGAATCACTGGTTTTAACCCTGGCGCCCAGTTCGGTAAGGGCCAGAAAGTGGGTATCCAGCCGCCGCCTGCCGATAACATCCCCTCCGGGGGGAGGCAGCACAGCCTTGCCCGTCCGCGCCAGGAGAGGCCCCGCAAAGAGGATCGAAGCCCGTATCTTCTGCGCGTGTTCCGCCGGTATCGCGGAAGATTTTATATCCGTCATGACAAGCCGCCAAGCTCCGGGCCCCAGACTCTCCACGCTGCCGCCGAAAGACTGATATATCTCCAGCATTACCTGTACATCTTCAATGACGGGAATATTCCGCAGTACCACAGGCTCACCGGTGAGCAGCGCCGCCGCGATGCAGGGAAGGGCCGCGTTCTTGTTCCCGCTGGCCCGTATGTTTCCGCCGATGGGATGGCCGCCTTCGATCAAATACTCGCTCATGCCGCTCCTTACGCTCGTGGCCGAAGGCCACATATTTGACTCTACCCTCCATGAGGAGTATTGTCAAATTCAGGAAATTAATGTATGAATTGGGCCACTCACAAAACTCGGTATAAAGGAATTAAAAACCGTTATTTGATGGCTCTCAACAGAACATTTTTTTTCCTTTTCATTTTTTGCTGCCGCGGGCTTTTTGCCCAAAACTTCAGGCCCTTCACGGTACTGCATGTTATAGAAACCCAACACTTTGAGATCATCTACCCTTCCGAGTCCGAAGAAACGGCCCGGACTCTTGCGGGTTTTGCGGATTCCGTCTACGAAAAGGTTTCTTCCTCGCTGGGCTTGAGCCTCTCGCGGAAAGTGCCGGTAAGCATCACGCCCCACACCGAAGAATTCAACGGCTACATGAACCCCATGCCTTTTTTCCACATTTTTCTCTTTGACGCCCCGATAGATCCTGAGTGGACAGGTTTTGAAAATTCCCTGGAAAAGCTCTTTGTTCACGAGATGAGCCACGCGGTTTCGATGAGCGTCAAAAGCCCGTTTTACAGGGTTCTCCACCGCGTCTTTGGGGCTTGGGTCTACCCCCCGGCCATGACCGTTCCCCTCTTTATGACAGAGGGACTTGCGGTAAAATTTGAAAGCTCCGACGGCGGCGGCAGGGCCAACGATCCCCTAATCCGGCAGACGCTTATACAGGCCCGCGCGGAAGGCGCTTTTTTAAGTCCCTTCCAGGCTTCGGGGGTCTGGGATCTGCCTGCGGGTTCCCACCATTACAACTACGGAGCCCATTTTTCCTCATATCTTGAAGAACGATACGGCCCGGAAAAATACGCGGAACTCTGGCAAGCCCTGGGCAGGCTGTATCATTTTACCTTCTTTTTCTATAACTTCAATTTTTACAATGCCTTTAAGAATGTATACGGGGAAGCGTTCCTTGATGTCTGGAAAGACTTTGAAGAAAATTTTGAGTTTGAGGGGCTTGAAGACAATGCCCGGGGAAGATTGTCCGGAAAGAGGCAGCTGATCACCGCGACGGCCTCCGGAGGCGGCAGGATCTTTGTTTTTGACAGGATACGCCGGCAGCTTATCCGGCTGAACGCCGGGAGAAAGGAAGAGCGGGCCTTTTTTGCGGATACTTCAACCTACGGTATTGACGCGGATGAAAACGGGGAAAATCTTCTTGTTTCATCATACCGGTATACGGGAAGCCTCGCGGAGGCGGTGGTAAGGGAGTATTCCGCGGAGGGCAGGCTTTCGGGCCGGGTCTGGCGGAATCTCTATTCGGGAGTCTACTTCCGGGAGGGACTGGCGGGACTCCGCGCGGAACGGCACAGTAACAGCCTCGTGTACCGCGGGAAGCCGGGCAAGGCCGCCCCGGAAAACGAAGAAGTACTGCTCCGGGGAAATGCCGAACTGATCTTTTCCCGGCCCGCGGCCCTGAATGATGAATGGCTTGTCTTCACGGCGCTCCGCCGGGGAAAACGGGAACTGGGACTCTACCATTATCCTTCGGCCCTGGTTTACAGGCTTGCTTCGGATCTTCAGGATGATGAAGGGTACTGGTCTTACATGCGCTGGCTCAATGTTTCCGCAGGCCGGATCTTTTTCGGCTACGAAAACACCGGAGGCATGTACAAGCTCGGCATGATTGATCCTGAAAAAATGGAGGCGGTCTTCTCCGAAAGAAATTTTTCGGGCGGGGTGAGCATGCCCGTACGTGCGGAAAACAGGATCTTTTACCGGGGAGCCTTTAGCAGTTGGGACGCACTGATGCAATACCCTGAAGACGCCGAATCCCTGAGCGGCCGCCGGGCCTCCCTTCATCTTGTAGCATGGAATATGGAAGAACGCCGTGAAGCGGGGCTGAAACCGGAGGGAGAAGAGATTCCGCTTCCCGCCGCCTCTTCCGGGAATTCCCCCCTGAAAAGCAGACTTTACAATCCGGTAAAGTATCTCAATCCTTTCCGGTTCTGGGTTCCCTACCCCCTTATCCGTGAAGTCCGGGGCGGAAACTATAGTTTTGACGGCGGAGGCTTCTTCTCCTACCTGAGCGATGCCGCCGATCTTAACACCGCGGAACTCTATGCCGCCCTGGATGCCCGTTCATGGATGGCCTATACCGACATAAACTGGACTAATCTGAATCTGGGTTTCCCTTTGCGGGTTCACTTCCGGGATGATATAGACAAAACGGGGCTCAATACCTACCGCGTTACCCAGGGCAGCCTTGCCGTTTCGGCCAGCCATTACCTCTGGGATGACCGGAACCGGCTGGGCTTCAGCGCGGAAATGGGAGCGCATGCCTATGCCCTGGATCCGGAAAACGGAAGTTCCGCCTATACCTGGAAATACGGAGACCGCCTCTACTTCAACTACATGGGTGGTCTGGAATTTTCGAGCCTCCGCCGTCTGGGCTGGGAAAGCTTCGGTCAGGGGCTGCGAACCGATATTTTTGCCCGTTTTACCACGGATTACCTGCCTCCCCGGATGGAAACTTCCCTGGAGGCGGCCTTTGAACCCTTCTTCCCGGCCCAACTGAATCTTTACGGCGCCTGGGATACCAGAGGCATGAATCTTCAGGGTGAATCCCGGAATTTTACCGGCTCAATATTCTCCTCCGTATCCGCGGCGGAGTATTCAAACCCGGAAATCGACGCGCTTACCTGGATCTCCGGCGGACAGGTGGAATTCCGGCTTTTCCGGGCGGAGATACAGAAGAACATTTCCCATCTCTACTATAACCGCCTCATTGGCACGTTGGCCTACCGGGCGGCTCTCTACGATTCCAGGGATATAAAAGAAATTGAGGGAACCCCGCTGGGGAACGATTACGCCCTTACCCAGTCGGTGCTGTTCCGCCTTGCCCTTTCGGCCTCCACGGTTTTCATCACCGCCGTACCGGCAAAATTTACTCCCAGCATCTACATGGTCTGGCGGGCCTCCAACGTGAATAACGGAGTTTTCAGCCTGAATGACGACTTCCGCTTCGGCTTTTTCTATTCACTGGAATATTAATACCCATTGAACCTGTTCGGGAAGCCGAGATTTCCGAACAACTCTGAACAACTCTATTGAATATTATTACAATTTGTATAAAAATACCAAATCAGAGTAGTTTGTTCCGATACCGGCCGGGTTTTGGGACAGGCTTAAGAGATTATCCAGTTTTAATAAGGAGAGTAAAATGAAAAGGACATTCAAAGTGTGTGCCCTGGTGATGATCCTTGCGGTGCTGGCACTGCCGGTTTTCGCCGGAGGCAAGAGCGACGGCGCCGCCGGAGACACTATCACCATCGGCGTGTTTGAACCCATGACCGGGGCTAATGCGGCCGGCGGTCAGATGGAAGTGGAAGCTATACGTCTGGCAAACAAGCTCTACCCAACCGTCACGGCCGGCGGCAAGGAGTACAAGGTCAACCTGGCAATCGTGGATACCAAGACCGACAAGGTTGAGGCGGCCAATGCGGTGGAACGCCTTATTGACCGGGAAAAAGCTTCGATCATCATCGGAACCTATGGTTCCTCCTTTGCCATTGCCGGCGGGGAAGTTGCCAAGGAGAAGAAGGTGCCTGTTATCGGGACTACCTGTACCAATCCTCTGGTAACGCTGGGAAACGACTACTATTTCCGTGTCTGCTTTATCGACCCCTTCCAGGGGACTGTGATGAGCAACTTTGCCTTCAACGATCAGAAGGCCAGGACTGCCGTAATCGTTCAGGAAGTAACCAATGACTATTCGGTCGGTCTGGCCAATTTCTTTGTTGAAAACTTCAAAAAACTTACCGGGAACTCCAACTCGATTCTGGGAACCTTCAACTACCAGACCGGAGATCAGGATTTCAGTGCCCAGGTTACCCAGATCAAGGCCCTTAATCCTGATGTCATCTTTGCCCCCGGAAACTACACCGAATCCGCCCTTATCATGAAGCAGGCCCGTGAACAGGGTGTTAATTGTCCGGTTCTCGGCGGCGACACCTGGGACGTTCCCGAGTTTCTCGATGTCGGCGGCGCACGGGTAGAAGGCGCCCTCTTCTCAACCTTCTTTGACGGAGAAAATGCCGCTACCCCCATTACCGGAAAATTCATCTCCGATTACAGGGCAGATTATAAAACCGAGCCCTCCGGATTTGCCGCCCTTGCCTACGATGCGTACCTGCTCTGCCTTGACGCTATCAAGCGGGCCGATTCTCTGGACAAGGAGAAGATCCGCAGTGCCATTGCCCAGACCAAAGGCTTTGTGGGTGCCGCCGGGGCAGTCACTCTGGATCAGAATGGGGATGCCATAAAAGCCGCGGTTATTAAAACCGTCAAAAACGGCAAATATGTATTCCAGACCGTCGTGAATCCATAACCGCTGTTGTGGATTAAAAATTGAAGATTGGGAGTTGGCGGCAGTCCGATTCTCAATCTTCAATGCCAAAAGACATAAATGAGTATAGATTCGTTCTTGCAGTATCTGGCTAACGCTCTTTCATTGGGCAGTCTTTATGCCCTTATTGCCATTGGTTATACCATGGTGTACGGCATCCTCCGTCTCATCAACTTTGCGCACGGTGATGTATTCATGCTGGGAGGCTACTTTGCCTTCTATGCGGTAACCCTGTTTCTTATGCCCTGGTGGGTTGGTTTTATCGTAGCCTTCGGTCTTACCGGTGTTCTGGGCATAGCCCTGGAGCGGGCGGCCTATGCTCCGCTGCGGAACAGTCCCCGGATTTCGATTATGATCAGCGCCATCGGCGCTTCCTTCCTCTTTCAGAATCTGGCCACGGTTATCTTCGGCGGCCGGCAGAAACCCTTTCCCGTACCCGATATGTTCAACCGGGTCATTCACATGGGAGCGGTTTCCGTAATGAGCGTCAGTTTCTTTATTCCTGTTTTGACAGCGATACTGTTGGTTATCCTTTTAATCATTGTTCACAAGACAAAAACCGGCATGGCCATGCGGGCAGTTTCCACGGATCTTGCGGCGGCCCGGCTTATGGCTATAGACGTTAACAAGATTATTTCCTTTACCTTCGGCACCGGTTCCATACTTGCGGCAATTGGCGGAGTCATGTGGGCGCTCAAGTATCCCCAGCTTAACCCTACCATGGGAACCGTGCCGGGACTGAAATGCTTTATCGCCGCCGTCATCGGCGGCATCGGCAATATCGGCGGGGCGGTGCTGGGGGCCTTCCTCCTGGGCCTTATTGAGATCATGATCATGGCCTTCCTGCCCACGCTTACAGGCTACCGGGACGCCTTTGCATTTATTCTGCTGATAATAGTATTACTCGTGAAGCCTTCCGGTCTTCTGGGGAAACACCAGATAGAAAAGGTGTAGGAAACCATGACGCTTAACAAAAAAACAAGGCTGATACTGAGCATTGCGGGGGTTCTTCTCATCGCATTGTTTATACTTTTTGCGGACAAGACTTTCAGTTCCTTCAACCTGCGGATCTTCAACCTCTGCGGAATCTACATTATTCTTGCCCTTTCGCTCAATTTGATTAACGGTTTTACAGGCCTCTTTTCTCTGGGGCATGCGGGTTTCATGGCTCTGGGAGCCTATGTAAGCGCCCTTCTTACCATGAGCCCCGCCCAGAAGGAAATGAATTTCTTCATGGCTCCCATAGAGCCCTGGCTTGCCGGCATACAGCTTCCCTTTATTCCCGCACTGATCATCGCCGGAGCGGTATCCGCCCTTGCGGGTTTTCTTATCGGTACTCCGGTACTCCGCCTCCGGGACGATTACCTCGCCATTGCCACCCTGGGTTTTTCCGAGATCATCCGGGTGGTGATCACCAACATGCAATCGGTGACCAACGGCGCCCTGGGCATCAAGGGGCTCCCCAAATTTTCTACCACCTGGATGATCTGGTGCCTGGCTTTTTTAACGGTAGTATTCATGTTCGCTCTTATCCGTTCCGCCTTTGGCCGTTCCTGCATGGCTGTCCGGGATAACGAAATAGCGGCCCAGGCCATGGGCATAGATGTCGCAAAAATAAAAGTCCTCAGTTTTACCATAGCCAGTTTTATTGCCGGAATCGGCGGGGCGCTGCTGGGTCACATGATGAGTACCATTGATCCCAAGATGTTCACCTTTGCGCTTACCTACAACATTGTGCTCATCGTGGTACTGGGAGGCAACGGAAGCATCACAGGCTCCGTGATCGCGGCGATTGTGGTGACCATCTCCATGGAGGCTCTGCGTTTCCTTGACGGCCCCCTCAACTTTATCTTTGTGCAGACCAACGGACTTCCCGGTTTAAGGATGGTAGTGTTCAGCATCCTGCTTCTTGTGGTGGTTATAAACCGGCAGCAGGGCCTTATGGGGAAAACCGAATTTTCCTGGGAACTCCTTGCCGGCATCAAACCCGCAATCGGAGCGTATTTTTCAAAAAAAAGCGGCAAGGAGAGCAACTGATGCTGCTTACCAAACATGTTACCATGCAATTCGGCGGACTTACCGCGGTCTCCGATTTTACCACTGTTGTCAATGACGGGGAAATTGTAGGACTCATCGGCCCCAACGGCGCGGGAAAGACTACGATTTTTAACATGATCACCGGAGTCTATACTCCCACCAAGGGCCGGATACTCCTTAACGGCAGGGAAATTGCCGGTATGCCGTCCCACAGGATCACCGAAATCGGTATTGCCAGAACTTTTCAGAATATAAGGCTCTTCCATGAAATGACGGTGCTGGAGAATATCCTTGTGGCCTGCAGCCTCAGGGAAAAACCTTCGCTCTTTGAATCGGTGCTGCATCTGCCCGCTTACCTTAAAAAGGAGACGAAGAGCAAAAACTTTGCCCTGGAACTCCTTGATTCCGTAGGACTTCTGCCGAATGCCAATGACAACGCAGTATCCCTGCCTTACGGCAAACAGCGCCGTCTTGAAATTGTACGGGCCCTGGCTACAAAACCCAGGCTTCTCCTGCTTGATGAACCTGCCGCAGGCATGAATCCGCAGGAATCATACGAACTCATGGACTTTATTGTTTCCGTCAGGGACAAATTCGATATTTCCGTACTCCTTATCGAACACCACATGCAGGTGGTTATGGGAATCTGTACACGGCTCTATGTACTGGATTACGGCATTACCATTGCGGAAGGTACTCCCCAGGAGATTCAGAAAAACCAGAAAGTCATCGACGCATATCTGGGGGTAGAGTAATGCCGGGCCCAAACACCGAACCGAACGGGAAACAAAATTTCCTGTTGAAACTCGAAAGCCTTTCGGTTTACTATGGCGGCATCCACGCGCTGCAGGGCATTGACATTGAAGTTGCCGAGGGGAAGATCATCACCCTTATCGGGGCAAACGGGGCGGGAAAGAGCACCATGCTCAACAGCATTGCCGGGCTTGTCAAACCTGCCGCCGGAAAGATCCTCTGGAACGGCGAAGAGATAACCGGACACGATCCCCGCGACATCGTTTCCGGCGGCATGGCGCTTATTCCGGAAGGCCGGCATGTATTCCCCAACCTTACCGTAGACGAAAACCTTACCCTGGGAGCCTATATCCGCAAAGACAAGGCGGGGATCAGACAGGATCGGGAACGTTGTTTCAGACTCTTTCCCCGGCTCAAGGAACGAATCCACCAGAGCGCAGGAACACTGTCGGGAGGCGAACAGCAGATGCTCGCCGTGGCCCGCGGTCTTATGTCAAGCCCGAAGCTTCTCATGCTGGATGAACCCAGCCTGGGACTGGCGCCCCTCGTGTCAAAGATGATCTTTGAGATCATCATGGAGATCAACAAACACGGTACAACGATTCTGTTGATTGAACAGAACGCCCACGCGGCCCTGGAAATAGCCGATTATGCGTATGTGCTTGAAACCGGCAGAATTACCATGCAGGACACAGGGGACGCGCTGCTTAAAGATGATGGGATTCGCAAGGCCTATTTAGGGGAATAGAAAGGGCATCTGCCGGCTTTTCCCGGTAAAAAGCCATGTGCGGGTTTCGCGGAGCGAGCCGTCGTGAGACATATCTATCTTGTCTATATCAATTTCGCCCCGGAGGAACCAAACCTTTTTCGTCTGCAATACCAGTCAAATGAATACAAAGGGCGCCCTTTTCTCGAAATTTTTGACAACGCGGGCAGTAAAACCGGCAACGAGGAATTATGTGAAGGACGGAAAAGGATATATGGCGGCAAGAAAGACGTTGAGGCCATGTTTTTTGATATGTGGCTTTACGCCCACGGCATCGCCTCGGTACTGGTAGGGAACCAGCTTGAGATCAACCGTGATGAAATCGAGTCCAGGATACGGTACATGGCAAAGCTGCTGGGAACAAAATATACAA
>JAISCR010000021.1 GCA_031265435.1 Treponema sp. | reverse complement strand
TAGGCTATATACTACTATATTATATAAAGGATTACGCCTAATCACGAAAAAACCCTCGCTTTCATATAAATACGTTTTTCAGTTAAAACAATATCCCGGTTTACCACTTTTGTCAAGTGGCCGCCATGTAAAGTGTCGCCATGTAAAGAAGGGAAAAAAGAGACGCTTCATACTCCGCCTGAACTTTTTCGACCCCATCTGAAGGGGAAGCGCCGCAGGTTCGGGGAAACGCACTAGTCGTTACACCCGCGCGGCGATTTCCCTACGTACTATCGCACCGATCACCTGAGCGGCGGTCTGGCGGGTAGCTTCGGCACGGGTCTGGATATAGTTCGCGGTTACCGTATCCAAAAGGCCGAGCAGGGTGCGCTGACTGGCGAATACACCCGGTATACCGGTAAGTTCCGGGTTGGTGCGCGTCAACAGTTCGTCCAGTGCGTCGTATTCTTCATCAGTCATATCATGAAGCTTTGTTTCATGTACGGTTCTTTTTTCAAGGTTATCTGCCATAGGTTCTATCATTTACTCCTAGATACCGAATTTATCGCGGAAATGCCGACGACATTTCATCGCATGGAACACTTTAATTGTCACCTCGTCAATACGATTATACATGATCTCAAGGGGATTCCCCGCCCGGTCATAACCAATAACAAAGTATTTATTGTCAAAACCTGCCATCAATTCATCGGTAATGTGGGTCTTGATAGCGTGCTCAATATCCATCCCGGCGATGTCATGCTTGAAGGCAGAGGGCGCATAGATAATCTCTTGCTCCATACTTTATTCTACCACAAAAAAGCCTGACCAACAACATGACTTTGGCGCAATACAGTGAACCTCCCGCCGGTAACATTTCAAAATGAAGCATTTTGGAGGGGGAGTTGCCCAAAATCTTTCGTATCCCTATGATGGGACACATGATCGTTGTGCTATCAAAAGGAATTTCAAACCACGACAGGGAGATGATCCGCATCTATCTCAAGGATCGCGGTTTTCAGGTTCGGGAACAGTCCCTGGGCGAAGACGCCATCATCGGCGCTTCGGGCAAGGGAGTTGTGGATCTCCATGAATTGGGGTTGCTGCCCGGCATAGAACGGGTGGCCGCCACCAGCAAACCCTACGAACTGGTGAGCCGGGAAACCCACGGCGAAGATACCATAGTACGTGTCGGCGCGGGGAACGGTGTTTCCGTACAGATCGGCGGCAGCCGCATCACCGTTATTGCCGGCCCCTGCGCGGTAGAGAGCCGGGAGCAGATCCGGGAAACCGCCGCGCGGGTGAGGGAAAGCGGCGCGGTGATGCTCAGGGGGGGCGCCTATAAACCCAGAACCAGTCCCTACGCCTTTCAGGGTCTCGGTATGGAAGGCCTTGAATACATGAAGGAAGCCGGAGAAGAGCAGGGTATGCCTATTGTTACCGAGGTAGTTTCTCCCGAGCTGGCTCTTCAGATGAAGGATCTTACCGACATGTTCCAGATCGGCGCCCGGAACATGCAGAATTTTGAATTGCTGAAAAAAGTCGGTTCCCTGGGGAAGCCGGTTCTTCTGAAGCGGGGGCCTTCCGCCACTATAGAAGAATGGCTCCTCTCCGCCGAATATCTCTTGGCATCGGGAACGAAAGATGTGGTGCTCTGCGAGCGGGGAATCCGTACCTTTGAAACCTACACGCGGAACACACTCGACATTTCCGCCATCCCGGTAGTCAAGGAACTCTCCCATCTTCCGGTGATCGTGGATCCCAGCCACGCGGTCGGAATCCGGGCCAAGGTGAGTTCCGCGGCCCTGGCAGCCATTGCCGCGGGCGCGGACGGCCTTACCGTGGAGGTGCATCCCCGGCCGGATGACGCTCTGTCCGACGGCCCCCAGTCCCTCTACCCCGAACAGTTTGAACGGCTCATGCGGGACATTGAAGCCCTCTCCCCGGTGGTTGGAAAGGAGCTGCTCAGGACGCCGCGGCCTGAACATATCCGCCTTCACAATGCCCTGGCCGGGAACGCGGAAGCTTCCTCCCGGGACCTGAATCGTGCGGACCTTCCGGTTGCCTTTTCCGGGGAAAGCGGCGCCTTTGCCGAGCAGGCCCTTCTCCGTGCATTTGGGGAAGAGACGCCGCGGCTCGGGCTTGACGGTTTCAAGGCTGTTTTCGACGCGGTACTCGACGGTTCGGCGGCCTTCGGGATGGTTCCCGTGGAGAACAGCCTTGCCGGTTCCGTGCATGAAAACTACGATCTCTTCCTCCGCTATCCGGATATCGCAATGGCCGGAGAACTCAAGCTGCGGATCGTTCACTGCCTCATCGGAGATGAAAAGGCCGACATTGAAGGCGTCGGCATCATCCGCAGTCATCCCCAGGGATTTGCCCAGTGCCGGGACTTTCTGGACAAGCATCCCGGCTGGATCCTGGAACCCTGGAACAACACGGCCGCCGCGGCAGCCTCCATCGCCAGGGAGGGGGCGGTAAAGGTGGCCGCCATTGCCGGCGAGGCCGCGGCCAGGGCTCACGGTCTCAAGGTGCTCAAGCAGGGGATAGAGACCAACCCCCTGAACTACACCCGTTTCGTCATCATCTCCAGAAAAATCGGGGACAAGGCCGCTCTCCCTCCCAGCCTGGGTTCCGGCCCCCTGAACAAGGCCAGTATGGTTTTTTCCGTGTCCGATGAGCCGGGAAGCCTCTTCGCATGCCTGCGGATCCTCAGTGAACGGGGGATCAATCTCTCCAAGCTGGAATCCCGCCCCATCCAGGGGAAGCCCTGGGAGTACCTGTTCTATGCCGATGTAAGTATTCCCGAGGCGGAACAGGACTTTGATCGCGCGGTGGAGGAGTTGAAAACCAAAACCAGGGACTTTCATTTTCTGGGCCGTTACCGGGCTTCACGGTAAAAT
This sequence comes from Treponema sp., assembly GCA_031265435.1. Taxonomy (GTDB): domain Bacteria; phylum Spirochaetota; class Spirochaetia; order Treponematales; family Breznakiellaceae; genus JAIRNJ01. The sequence goes on along the minus strand of JAISCR010000021.1, from coordinate 23,734 downwards.
TTTGCGATCGAAAGCTGTCCCTTTCAGATGATATTGAATTATTCTTCCTTTGTGTTATCATAGAAACATGATGTTTTTTCAAATGAAAATTTGAAAGCATTTCAGGAGGATAATAATGAAGAAAACTATCATTTTGACGCGGGTACTTGTTTCCGTATTCTGCGCCTTTGTGACCCTGTCCGTGGCGGCCTGTTCAAAGAAGGCCCCCGCGGCCGGCGGCGGGACCGGGGAAGGATCGGGAGGAATTTCAGGCGAACTCATGGTATGGCTTGATAATGATGACTGGGCCGCGGCGGTCATTAAGGCTTTCAACGACAAGTATCCTGACGTGAAGGTGAGCTATCAGAACGTTGGAAACGTAGACAGCCGGGGCAAAGTGTCCCTGGACGGGCCTGCGGGTATCGGGCCGGACGTGTTCCTCATGCCCCATGATCATATCGGCAACGCGATCATCGACGATATCTGCGAGCCTTTTGATGCGGAGGATGCGGCCCGCTATTCCCAGTTCATTCTGGACGCGTCGATCAAGACCTGTACTTTCGACGGCAAACTCTATGCGCTGCCCATTTCCACGGAGAACATTGCCTTCTTCTATAACAAGGATCTTCTGGGAGATACTCCGGTTCCCACAAGTTTTGAAGAGATCAAGGCCTTTGCGGACACGTGGAACAATCCTTCGCAGAACAAGTATGCGCTCCGCTGGCAGGTTGATGACGCCTACCACAACTACTTCTTCCTTACCGCCTACGGCATGAGCATATTCGGGCCCAACATGGACGATTTCAGGAACCCCGGATTTGACAGCGAAGCCGCGCTGAAGGGAATCGAATTCCACAGGAGTCTCCGCACGTATTTTAATGTCAATGTGGCGGACGCCACCTGGGATACCACCGTCGCCGCCTTTCAGCGCGGCGAGGTGCCCTTTACCATTACCGGGCCCTGGGCAATCGGAGACGCCAAGAACAACGGCGTCAATTTCGGTATCTCCAAGCTTCCGACTATTGAGGGAAAACAGCCCCGGTCTTTCAGCGGCAACATTATTGCCGCGGTTTCAAGCTACAGCAAGAACTTTGACGCGGCCTTTGCCTTTGTGGATTTCCTTGCCGGTACTGAAGGCGCGACGATCCAGTTCGAGGTTACGGGCAAGCTTGCGGCCTACAAGGACGTGAGCGGTATCCCCGGCCTTCGGGACGATCCCCTGCTCAAGGGCATCATGGAACAGGCTCCCTATGCCGACCCCATGCCGACCATCCCCGAAGTAAACCAGATGTGGGACGCGCTCAAGAACCTTTTCACCTTCACCTGGGACAATCAGCTTAGTCCTGCGGAAGCCCAGCAGAAAGCCATGGAAACCTACGACAACGCGTTACAGATTGCAGGTAAATCGAGGTAATAAAATGAAGTTCCTTCCGCCGATCTGTTCGGCTGTTATATGGGGTTCCGGACAGCTCATCAATAAACAGAAGATAAAGGCGCTTATTTTCTTTGTGTTTCAGCTTTTGTTTGCCGGCGTGGAGCTTCTCTCCGGCAGCGCCGCTATCCTGGCCGGAACCGCGGAGCCCCAGTTCAGGAATGCCGGTTTCTTTGTTAAGGGCCTGTGGGGTCTTGTTACCCTCGGCACGATGCCCAGGGAAAGTTCCCGCCAGCCCTTTTACGATCATTCGATAATGCTCATGCTGGCGGGGATTATTTCCATCCTGGTACTCCTGATCTTTACGGGTGTCTGGATCTGGAACATTGCCGACGCGTGGCAAACCAGAAAGCGGATGAGCGGCGGAAGAAAAACGGAATCCAGCGTACAGTATTTTAAAAAACTCTGGCGCGATTCTTTTGAGTACATCATGATCACCCCCGGCGTACTCCTCATTATCTTTATTTCCCTTGTTCCGATTATCTTTGCCGTCCTTGTGGCCTTTACCAACTACAACGCAAACTTTATCCCTCCGCGCCGTCTTGTGGACTGGAACGGATTCAACACGTTTATTGACATCTTCAAAATCAGGATCTGGGGTTCCACCTTTGTACAGATATTTATCTGGACTGTGGTGTGGGCCTTTCTGGCTACCTTTTCCGCCTATGCCTTCGGGCTCTTCCAGGCCCTGATTCTCCGGGCAAAGGTAGTAAAACTGCGGAGTGTGTGGCGCGGGATCTTCATTCTTCCCTGGGCCGTTCCCGGCCTTGTGTCCATGCTGGTTTTCAGGGCCATGCTCAACTCCGAAGGGGCTATCAATCAGCTTCTTCTCGGGGCGGGTATTATTCAGCATGCCATCCCGTTCCTGTCAAACGTATTCTGGGCCAGGCTCTGTCTTGTCCTGGTGAATGTGTGGCTCGGCTTCCCCTACTTCATGGCGCTGATAAGCGGCCTGATGACCACCATTCCGCAGGAGATGTACGAGGCCGCCCAGATTGACGGCGCGAATGTGTTCCAGGTTTTCAGGAAGATTACACTGCCTTTCATCATCGCTTCCACGGCTCCGCAGATCCTCATGAGCGTTACCTTCAACTTCAATAACTTCAACATGATCTACTTTCTTACGGGAGGCGGGCCGCCCAATCCCTCGTTCCAGATGGCCGGTTCAACGGATATTCTGATCTCCTGGATATTCAAGCTGACGCTGGATCAGAGGATGTACAACTATGCCTCGACGTTGAGTATATTCATATTCATTATCGTAGCATCGGTTTCCGCATGGAATCTGCTGCGTACCAGAGCATTCAAGGAAGACTAGAAAAACGCGGATTGGCGTCATTTAATCAGTGTTTCCCTAAAGGAGCGGCGCATGAAACTGTATAAAGTAAAGAAAATCGTAAGCGGCATCTTTATCTATCTGGAACTTTTAATCGTGGCGGTGATTGTAATCTATCCCCTGCTCTGGGTTGTGGGTTCCTCCCTCAATCCGCAGAACGGCATTGCCCGCTCAGGCATGATTCCGGATCATCCCACCCTGGCCAACTATGTCCGGCTCTTCCAGAAAACGCATTACCTGGCCTGGTACGGCAACACGCTCTTTGTGGCGGTGTTCACCACAATCTTTTCGATCATCCTCCATACCATGACAGCCTTTGTGTTTGCCCGCTTCCGTTTCCGCGGACGCAAGATGGGACTTCTCTTTGTAATGATACTGCAGATGTTCCCCAGCTTCATGGGGCTTACCGCCCTGTACATGGTGGCTCTGAACTTCGGTATGCTCAACAATCTTTTTATGCTGATCATCGTCTATGTCGCGGGCGGTATTCCGCAGAATATCTGGCTTGTCAGGGGCTACATGCTCAACATTCCAAAATCAATGGATGAGGCGGCTTCAATTGACGGAGTTACAAAACTGCAGCTCTTCTTCAAGATCATTCTGCCCCTGTCCCTGCCGATCATATTCTTCATCGCGGTAACCAGCTTCATGGGCCCCTGGATGGATTACATGCTGCCCCGTTACCTCATCAACATGAGCGAAAAACGGACTCTGGCTATCGGCCTCTTTGATCTTATAAACGGAACGACACAGGACTTTACCGCCTTCTGCGCCGGTAGTGTCCTTGTGGCAATACCCATCACGATCCTCTACATGGTTTTCCAGCGCTTCCTTCTGGAAGGCCTCATGGCCGGCGCAAACAAGGGAGAATGATTGCGGGAATATTTTATGGCGGCCTCTCTGGCCAACGGAGACCTGCGCCGTTTTGTAGAAATTGTACGGGGAATGAAGGGGCCCCTGCCCCTCCTCCATTTCTTTTTGATCAGCGCCATGCTTTACATCCCGCTGATGCACAGCCTTGCAAGGCTCAGCCCCTGGGAACTGTTTCAACGCCTCAGCATAGAAGTTCCCGGCGGCATTACGGAAGCGGATTTCAACGAAGGCATGTATCTGGCAGGATACGGAGGCAGGGTGCTGCTTCCCCTGCTGTTCCTTGTTTTTTTGGTGCTTCTCGTACTGCAGGCTGTGTTTTTTTGCCTTGGGGCGGTATTTTTGGGCCTTAACCGCTGGAATTCGCAAAAATTCTCTTTCAGGGATCGTTTTGGAATTTTTGTGATGTCCTCCACCATCCCTGTAATTCTCGCCGCCCTTTTTGGTTTTTTTATTCCCGTACTGCATATCGTGGTTTTTTATCTTGCGGAGATTCTGCTCGCCTTCCATATTTCCAACAGGTACGATGCCGGTGAAAAAGAAGATGCGGTTTGAGCCGGTCTCCATGGGCTCCGTATACAGTCCGGCAAAGACAAGTTTCCGCGTCTGGGCGCCCGGAGCGGATTCGGTAGAAGTTCTGCTCTACACTTCCGGCAGGAGCGATGAATGTCCTTACGCGCGTATTGCCATGGAGCGGGAAGACGGCGGCTTCTGGTATGCGGAAGCCGGGGGAGATATAAAAAACACATACTATGTATACGGTGTAACGCGGAACGATAAAGAATCCATAAGCTCAACAAACATGAAACAAAATTTCATGACGGCGCTTGACCCTTATGCAAAAGCCCTTGGCGTAAACGGCACAAGGGGCATGGTAGTCTGCCCTGGGGAAACCGATCCTCCCGGTTTCAGGACTCACGCAAAACCTCCTCTTGCCGCCGCCACCGATTCTGTCATCTATGAGCTGCATGTACGGGATCTCTCCATGCATCCACATTCGGGAATCAAACACAGGGGGAAGTATGCGGGGCTTGCGGAAAAGGGGACCGTAAACGCCAGCCCTGAGTTCTTCTATCGGGGAAAGGCGGTAACTACGGGCCTGGATCATATCAGGGAGTTGGGAATCACCCATATTCATCTTCTCCCGGTATACGATTTCGGTTCCGTTGACGAGTCAAAGGGCATTTCCGCCGAATACAACTGGGGTTACGATCCTGAAAACTACAACGTTCCCGAAGGTTCCTATTCCACAGATCCCTTTGACGGCGCCGTGCGTATCAGGGAATTTAAAACCATGGTGCAGGCCATTCATGAAGCGGGAATCCGGGTGATCATGGACGTAGTGTATAACCATGTGTATTCAGCCGTAGAATCCAATTTTGAAATTCTTTCTCCGGGATACTTTTTCAGGATGAATGGCGGCGGAACTTTTTCAAACGGTTCAGGCTGCGGCAACGAAACTGCCTCCGAAAGGGAGATGATGCGGAAATTCATGGTAGAAAGCCTCTGTTACTGGGCGGATGAATACAGGATTGACGGCTTCCGCTTTGACCTTATGGGACTCCACGACATTGAAACCATGAACATCATCCGCTGGGAACTTGATAAAATCGATCCTTCCATCATCATGTACGGTGAAGGCTGGGCCGCGGAAGATTCTCCCCTTGCGGAAGATCTGCGGGCGCTCAAGAAGAACGGCAGACGCCTCAATGAAAGGATCGGCCTCTTTAGTGATGACATGAGGGATGGGATCAGGGGCAGTGTCATGATCGAGAATGACACGGGTTTTGTAAACGGCTGCGGAAAGAGGGCGGAAGACATAAAGTTCGGCATTGTTGCCGGGGTAGAGCATCCCCAGGTGGATATTGAAAAGGTACAGTATTCAAAAAACTTCTGGGCAGGGGAACCTTCCCGCTGCGTCAACTATGCTTCAAGCCACGACGATCACTGCCTCTGGGATAAACTTAAACTCTCCGCCGCCGGTTCGGGGGATGATGAACTCGCCGCGTTAAACAAACTCGCCGCGGCAATAGTTCTTTCAAGCCAGGGCATTCCTTTTTTTCTTGCGGGGGAAGAGATGGCAAGGACAAAAGGGGGAATAAAAAATTCATTCGCTTCCCCCGATTCCGTGAATATGTTGGACTGGGACAGGAAAGCCGCATTCATGGATCTGACGGAGTATTACCGGGGCCTCATACTTCTGCGGAAAACATATAGAGCCTTCACGCTCCGATCTTCCGGGGAGATTCGCAAAAGGCTCCGGTTTTTTGAAACGGATCGGGGCATCGCGTACAGCCTCAACGGGGAAGGACTTCCTCCCCCTGCCGCCGGATCTCCCTACAGCCGCTTCATTGTGATCCTCAATCCGTCTGCGAAAGAGATGAAATTCAGCCTGGACGAAGGCCGCTGGGATCTTCTGGTAAACGGCCGGAATGCCGGAATCCGGCCTCTGGATCGGCTTGAGGGAAAGGCATCGGTTCCCGGCACAAGCGCCTTTATTTTGGGAAAGATATGAAAATCACCTTAAAGCGGCATACTGTGAAGAAAAAAATCACCGCAAGGTCGAAAAAGTCGAAAAAGTAAAGGGAAAAGAGCGGTTTCTCTTAAAAACTTCTTCGACTTCTTCGACGTGGCGGTAAGTTCTTCATCGTTGCCTGCGGGAAAAAGGCGCCCTGGCTGATTTTGGGAGCGGAGTCCGCCGGGGACTTACGCGGTTCGCGAAATTTCTTTGCGTACCAGTTGGCCGACAATTGCCTCCGGGGTGGTATGTTCCGCCGCGGCTTTGACGCGGAGCCAGTCCGCGGAAAGGTCGTCCACGATGATGACGTGGCCCTTATGCTGCGCAAAGAAGCCGTTTTTCCCATCGCCGGAAACCCTGGGCGGGTTTTTGGTATAGTATTCGTCCAACGCATCGTATTCCGCATCAGTATAATCGGGCATCGGTTCCTCCTACCGGTCAAGCAAAGCGCGGAAGGTATGCGTACACTGCATAGCGTGAAATACCTTGACGGTCTGCTCGTCAATAACATTATAGAAAATTTCCAGCAGGTTTGCCTTGCTGTCAAACCCCAATACCAGGTGTTTTTCGTTGTCATCGTCCAAAACATCGTCATATTCCGCATTGTTTCAGCAATTCTCCATTTAACCAAGAACAGACACGAACGTTTGCTTCGATATTCCGCAATGTACCCTGAAATCTCTCCTTTGTTTGCCGGAAAGAAGAATTTTTAACCACAGGGTCGAAAAAGTCGAAAAAGTAAAGGGAAAAGAGCGGTTTCTCTTAAAAACTTCTTCGACTTATTCGACTTTTTGTGGCAATCTCTTCCTCTTTCGTTCGAGTGGTTGCCGGATAGAACCGGGTGGTTATTTTAAATGGAGAATTGCTGGTATTGTTCAGCGCGTACTTGTCATTGTTCTTTTTTTTTGTTAGGCTTTCGGTGGAGGTCAACGTGAAGCAGCATGTGGTGTCCGCCCTGGTGGAAAATCGCGCGGGTACCTTAAGCCGGGTTTCGGGGCTTTTTGCCCGCCGAGGCTTCAATATAGACAGTCTCACCGTCGGCGAAACCGAGGACGGCTCAATATCCCGAATGACTATTGCTGTCAGCGGGGAAGATGATGTGCTCGAACAGATCATCAAGCAGCTGGGCAAACTGGTTGATGTAATCGCCGTTCGGGAACTGGAACCTGAATCCTGCATCCGCCGGGAAATCATGCTGGTTAAGATCAATGCCGGTGAAACTTCCCGCCCCGCGGTGATCGAAATTGCCGGGATCTTCCGTTCCCGGGTTATAGACGTATCTCCCTCTACCATTACCATTGAGGCCACGGGCGACATAGAAAAGCTCAACGGCTTCCTTCTCCTGTTACGCCCTTACGGTATTCTTGAATTGGCCCGCACCGGTCTTGTTGCACTGGAACGCGGCTCCCTCGTACTTTCCGTATCCGAACTGCTCATTAAATAGCGGTAATTGCTTGGGCCCTGGGCCAAAAGACGATTACCGGTTACTCACACATAACGCAGGCAAGAACCTGCGAAGGAGGCAACATGGCTACTATGTATTATGAAAAAGATTGCGATTTGGGGGCCCTTAAAGGAAAAACCATCGCCGTGATCGGCTACGGTTCGCAGGGACATGCCCACGCGCTTAACGCGAAGGAATCCGGGATGAAGGTGATTGTAGGACTCTACGAAGGTTCCCTCTCCTGGAAGAAGGCTGAAGAGGCGGGCCTGGAAGTAAAGACGGCACAGGAAGCGGCCGCCGCCGCGGACTTCATCATGATCCTTATCAATGATGAAAAACAGGCGGCTCTTTATGAAGAGTCGATCAAGCCCGCTCTGAAACCGGGAAAGACTCTCGCGTTCGCCCACGGCTTTAATATTCACTTTGGGCAGATTGTTCCGCCTCCCGGCATTAACGTTGTGATGATCGCTCCCAAGGGGCCGGGCCACACTGTGCGGGAACAGTACCGGGCGGGCGCCGGGGTTCCCTGTCTCATCGCGGTGCATCAGGATTCAGGCGGGGACGCGAAGCGGCTGGCTCTTGCCTATGCCGCGGCCATCGGGGGAGCGAAAGCCGGCGTGCTTGAAACAACATTCAAGGAAGAAACCGAAACGGATCTCTTTGGTGAGCAGGCCGTACTCTGCGGCGGCGTTTCCGCGCTGATGAAGGCAGGCTACGAAGTTCTTGTCGAAGCGGGCTACCAGCCGGAAAGCGCCTACTTTGAAGTGATGCACGAGATGAAGCTTATCATCGATCTTGTAAACCGCGGCGGCCTTTCCTTTATGCGGTATTCAATTTCCGATACCGCCGAATACGGAGATTATGTTACAGGCCCCAGGATCATCACGGAGGAAACCAAAAATACCATGCGGGATGTTTTGAAGGATATTCAAAATGGCAAGTTTGCCCGTGAGTGGATTCTTGAAAACCGGGTGAACCGTCCCAACTTCAACCGTATGCGCGCGATGGAAGCGGAGCATCCCATTGAAAAGGTTGGAAAAGAATTGAGAGGGATGATGAGCTGGTTGAAAAAAGATATATAAAGTAACCGGCTTTATGGACAGACACTATATAAGGAGAATGGTATGTCAGGCAACGACAAGACCCGTCGTATTGTGATATTTGATACGACACTGCGGGACGGGGAACAGGCGCCCGGATGCAGCATGAATTTGCAGGAAAAGATCGAAGTCGCGCGGCAGCTTGAAAAACTTTCCGTGGATGTCATGGAAGCGGGTTTTCCCGCGTCCAGTCCCGGAGATCTCGAATCGGTTAAGACCATCGCGGGTATCGTCAAAAACAGTATCGTTGCGGGACTCTGCCGATGCAGGGAGCAGGATATTGACGCGGCGCGGGAGGCTCTGGCAAAGGCGGTCAGTCCCAGGGTTCATGTATTTCTTGCTACCAGTCCCATTCACATGGAATACAAACTCAGGATGACTCCCGATCAAGTGCTGGTCAACGCCGTTGAATCTGTCAAATACGCGAAGAAATTCTGTTCCGATGTGGAGTTTTCCGCGGAAGACGCATTCCGCAGCGATCCTGATTTTGTCTGCAGGGTATTCGGAGAGGCCATTGAAGCGGGAGCCACAACGGTCAACTTTCCCGACACCGTCGGTTACGCGATGCCCGACGAATTCGGGGAAAGGATACGTTACATCGGGGAACACACTCCCCATATCGAAAAGGCGCGGCTTTCGGTACACTGCCACAACGATCTGGGCCTTGCCGTAGCCAACAGTATCTCTGCGATCCGCAACGGCGCGGACCAGGCCGAATGTACCGTCAACGGCATAGGGGAGCGGGCGGGGAACGCGTCTCTGGAAGAGATCGTGATGAACCTCCGGGTACGGCGGGATCTGCTTGATGCGGATACCGGGATAGACAGTACCCAGATCTACGCGGCCAGCCGTCTTGTTTCCCAGGTAACCGGCGTAAAGGTTCAACCCAACAAGGCCATTGTCGGGGACAATGCCTTTGCGCATGAAGCGGGGATACACCAGCACGGGGTAATGGCAAAACGGGAAACCTACGAGATCATGACTCCCGAATCAATCGGTATTCCCCGCAAGGCGATGGTACTCGGTAAACATTCAGGCCGTCATGCCTTTGAGGATCGCCTGAAGGATCTCGGGTTTGCGCCGGACAGTGAAATACTGGAAACCCTCTTTGCGCAATTCAAGGATCTTGCGGACAAGAAGAAAAATGTCAGCGACAGGGACATTGAGGCCCTGGTAATGGGCCTTTCCGCCACGGCTCCCGAAACCTGGAAACTGGATCACTGGGCTGTCAATACCGGTTCCGCACTCGGAGCCACCGGGACGATCCGTTTACAGCACAAGAACGGCGAGACAAAAAAACTTGTCTCTCTGGGGGACGGCCCCATTGATTCGATCTTCAAGGCGATCAACCAGATCATCGGAAAGGAACCGGAACTGGAACTCTACGAAATCGGAGCCATCACCGGCGGTTCCGCCTCCCAGGGTGAAACCATGGTGAGGATACTCTGGAAAGACAGATACTATAACGGTCATGGTGTTTCTACCGATGTTATCGAATCTTCAATAAAGGCCTATCTTTCCGCCGTCAATGCGATGGAGTATGAGAGCGGAACATCCGGCCAGGCCGCGGCGGAACAGAGATCTCCCTCCGGAAACAGGACGTAAGGAAAATGGATAACAGGGAACGCGGCATAGAGATACTCGATACCACCCTCCGCGACGGAGCGCAGGGAGAGGGGATCAGTTTCTCCGTGCGGGATAAACTTGCGGTGGCGGAAGCTCTCGACGATCTGGGTCTTGCGTGGATCGAAGCGGGTAATCCGGGCAGTAATCCCAAGGATCTGGAATTTTTCGAGCAGGCTTCGCTCCTCAAGCTGAAGCATGCAAGGCTCTGCGCCTTCGGTTCCACACGCAAAAAAGGAATGAGACCGGAGGAAGATTCCCAGATCCGCAGTCTTCTCGGCGCGGGCTGCGAGGGGATCGTGATATTTGGAAAGAGCTGGGATCTTCATGTTACGGAAGTTCTGCGGGTAAGTCTTGAAGAAAACATTGAAATGATCGCAGAAACAGTGTCATTTCTTAAAGGAGAGGGCCGCTTCGTCATTTATGACGCGGAACATTTCTTTGACGGTTTCAGGGCGAACCGGGATTATGCCCTCGGGACACTGAAGGCCGCCCGGGAAGCCGGTGCGGACCGTATAGTTCTCTGCGACACCAATGGCGGCTGTTTCTCCGATGAGATCGCCGCCGCCGCCGCCGCCGTGATTGAAAATATCGCGGAGGGCGAGTCCCCTTCGCTTCAATTGGGAATCCATGTGCACAATGACGCGGGGCTTGCCATTGCAAACAGCATCGCCGCCGTCCGGGCAGGGGTGGGCCATGTGCAGGGTACCCTTGCCGGTTTCGGGGAACGCTGCGGCAATACCAGCCTTGCGGCCCTTATCCCCAGCCTGGAATTGAAACTGAACTGCCGCTGCCTTCCCGAAGGAAAGCTGGCGAACATCTGTGAAGTAACCAGAAAGGTTGCGGAGATTGCCAATGTCTCCCTGAGTGACGATATGCCCTACGTGGGGGCGCATGCTTTTGCCCACAAGGCGGGTATGCATGCCGACGGCATCCTCAAGATCCGCAGATCCTTTGAGCATGTCGATCCGCTTCTTGTGGGGAATGACAGGCATTTCCTCATGAGCGAAATGGGAGGCCGTTCCGCGATTGCCGAAAGGGCAAAGAGGATCGATCCGTCTATAACAAAAGATCATCCGGTAACACAGATACTGTCTGAAAAGTTAAAGTCCCTTGAGGCTTCAGGCTGGGCCTTTGAAGGGGCCGACGCGAGTTTTGAAATTCTTGTACGCCGGGAACTGGGGCGTTACAAGCCACTCTTCAAAATTCTTGCCTACAGGGTGATGAGTGAACATCCTACAGGAGAAGCTCTCCTGTGTTCCCATGCCTGGGTTAAAGTCTGGGTGGAAGGAAAGGACGAGATAGCGGCCGCCGAGGGTGACGGGCCTGTAAACGCGCTGGACGGCGCGCTCCGCCGGGCCCTCCGGCATTTTTACCCCGAACTTGAACAAGTCAGGCTGGAGGACTACAAGGTCAGGGTTATTGACGGCAAGGATGCTACCGCGGCGCAGGTAAGGGTTCTCATTGAATCCACCGACGGTCAGCGGAACTGGAGTACCGTGGGCGTCTCCGCCGACATTATTGATGCCAGCCGCGCCGCTCTGGTTGATTCAATTGAATACAAACTTATCGGAGACATAGAGCGTAAATTCAAGGCGTATCTGTAAGGAGGAGCGGAAATGAACTATCAAATAGCGTTGGTTCCCGGGGACGGAATCGGGCCCGATGTGATTAGCCAGGCAACGGAAGCGCTTGACTGCGTCGGCGACAGGACCGGTCATGTGTTTAACTATGTAGAATTACTGGCGGGAGGAAAAGCCATTGATGAAACCGGCGAGCCTCTGCCTGAGGAAACTCTTGAAACGGCAAAACAGTGTGATGCCCTGCTCCTCGGAGCCGTAGGCGGGCCGAAATGGGATACCCTGCCGGGCCATCTGCGGCCCGAGCGCGCCCTCCTGGGACTGCGGGCAGGTCTCGGCGTATTTGCAAATCTCCGCCCCGCAGTACTGCTGCCGCAGCTCAGGGCCGCCTGTCCCCTGAAAGACGAAGTTCTCAAGAACAGTAATCCTGAAGGGAAGGCTTCCTTCGACATCCTTATTGTCCGGGAACTTACCGGGGGCCTCTACTTCGGTAAGAGGGGCCGCAGCGAAGACGGAGAAGCGGCATTCGATACGGAAACCTATTCCCGGACGGAGATCGAGAGGGTGCTCCGGGCCGGCTACAATGCGGCATCCCTGCGGAGAAAGAAGCTCTGTATCGTGGACAAGGCCAATGTGCTTGAATCCTCCCGTTTCTGGCGGGAAGTCGCCGCCATAGTTTCAAAGGACTACCCGGACATTGAAACTTCCTACCTCTATGTGGATAACGCCGCCATGCAGTTGATCCGCGCTCCGGGAGCCTTTGATGTGATTGTTACCAGCAATCTCTTCGGGGACATTCTCTCCGACGAAGCCTCGGTCCTCACCGGTTCAATCGGCATGCTGCCCTCGGCAAGCCTTGCGGGTTACAACAGCGCCTCCGCGGGAGGCGAAACGGTAATGGGCATGTATGAGCCTATCCACGGTTCGGCTCCCGACATCGCAGGCAGGGACATTGCCAATCCCCTGGCGGCGATCCTCTCCGCGGCCATGATGCTCCGCTACTCCTTTGGCCTTGAAAAAGAGGCTGTCCTTATTGAAAATGCGGTAAACCGGGTTCTGGACGAGGGCCTGCGTACCAGAGACATTGCCAACCGCAAAAATCCAGTCGAACATGAAATGACGTTTCATTCAGGTTATGACAGTGAAGGTGCTTACGAAAAGATCGTCGGCACCAGAGAAATGGGCGGCGCGGTTATAAAGGCGCTGGAAGAATGAAAAGGCAAAGCGGCTTTATCATTGGACTGATACCGGAGGAGAATACATGCGCAGCGATAGTGTGAATAAGGGGATGCCCAGGGCGCCTCACCGATCCCTTTTCAAGGCTCTCGGTTTTATTGAAGAAGAATTCAGCCGGCCTCTTGTCGGTATTGTTTCCGCAAAAAGTGAAATCGTTCCCGGTCATCTCCACCTGGATACGGTAGCCGGGGCGGCGGCCGGCGGTGTCCGCATGGCAGGAGGAGTGCCGGTAATATTTCCCGTTATCGGCGTCTGTGACGGCATCGCCATGGGGCACGAGGGCATGCGTTACTCCCTTGTTACCAGGGAACTCATAGCCGATTCCGTCGAATGTATGGCAATGGCCCACGGCTTTGACGCGCTGATCTTTATTCCCAACTGCGACAAGATCGTACCGGGTATGCTCATGGCCGCGGCCAGGCTGAACCTTCCCGCAGTATTTGTGTCCGGAGGGCCCATGCTCGCAGGCCGCAGAGACGGGAAACCCCTCACCCTTACTACCATGTTTGAAGCCGTGGGAGCCGTAGGAGCGGGAAAGATGGATGAGGCCGAACTTGCCGAACTGGAGGAAATTTCCTGTCCGGGCTGCGGTTCCTGTTCGGGCATGTTTACCGCCAATTCGATGAACTGCGTCACCGAAGCCCTGGGCCTTGCCCTGCCCGGAAACGGTACCATTCCCGCGGTAATGGCGGAACGTCTGCGTCTTGCCAAGCGCAGCGGCATGCTGGTACTGGATGTTCTTGAAAAAGATATCCGCCCCCGCGCGATCCTGACGGAAAAGGCCTTTATGAATGCCCTTGCCCTGGACATGGCTCTGGGCTGTTCAACCAATACCGCTCTGCATCTCCCCGCCGTTGCCCACGAGGCCGGTTTCGCTCTCGATCTGGATCTGCTCAACACGGTAAGCGCCAGGACTCCCAATCTCTGCCGCCTTGCCCCCGCGGGCCCCCACGCGATTGAGGATCTCCATGCGGCCGGGGGCATTCCCGCAGTCCTTGCCGAACTTTTAAAAAAACACCTGGTAGATCCCGGAGCCGCGACGGTCTACGGAACTCTGGAAGACGCCGTCAACGGAAAGACAGATCCCCTGCACAGAAAGGCTGTGAACAGGAACACTGAGATCATCCGGCCTGTCGAAAAACCCTATTCGCAGACAGGCGGCCTTGCGGCCCTCAAGGGAAACCTTGCGCCGGAGGGCTCCGTGGTAAAACGCAGCGCCGTTGCGCCTTCCATGCTTAAACATTCGGGGCCCGCCAGAATTTTTGATTCCGAAGAAGCGGCCTTTGACGCAATCATGGGAAAGAAGATCAGGGCCGGGGATGTAATTGTTATCCGCTATGAAGGCCCAAAGGGCGGCCCCGGCATGAAGGAGATGCTTGCCCCAACCGCGGCCCTTGCGGGCATGGGCCTTGACGATAAGGTGGCCCTTATAACCGATGGGCGTTTTTCCGGCGCTACCAAGGGGGCGGCCATAGGGCATGTATCTCCGGAGGCGGCCGAGGGCGGCCCCATCGGCCTTCTTGCGGAAGGAGACATCATCGAAATTGATATAGATGCCCGCAGTATCTCTGTCGCCCTGGACGGAGAAGAGATGAAAAAACGGAAGGAGGAATGGAAACCCCTTCCCCCGAAAGTGAAAAGCGGCTATCTTGCCCGTTATGCGAAATTGGTGAGTTCCGCCGCGGGCGGCGCTATCTTTAAGGAGTAATATAATTATGCAATATACCGGTTCCCGTATTTTGATTGAAGCCCTTATTGAACAGGGAGTGGACACAGTGTTCGGCTACCCCGGCGGGGCGGTACTCTATATCTACGATGAACTCTACAAACAGCGGAGCAGGATACGGCACATTCTGGTAAGCCATGAACAGCATGCGGCCCACGCGGCGGACGGCTATGCCCGCTCCACCGGAAAACCCGGAGTCTGCTTTGCCACTTCCGGTCCCGGCGCGACGAATCTGGTTACAGGCATCGCGACTGCCGCCATTGATTCTGTGCCCCTCATTGCCATTACCGGCAACGTTGCCACTCCGCTTCTCGGTAAAGACAGCTTTCAGGAGGTGGATATCGCCGGCATTACCATGCCGATTGTAAAGCACAACTGGATCGTCAGGGACGTGAGGGAACTGGCGGAGATTGTGCGGGAAGCCTTTATCGTTGCGCTTTCCGGCAGACCCGGCCCGGTACTGATAGACATACCCAAGGATATTACCGCGGCCATGACAGAATATGTACCGCTTAAAGATACCGGCGCGGATATTGAAGGCGAGGCCGGGGCAAGGGCAAGACGCCTGGGTGAGCGGAACAGGCGCAGGACATTCGGCGATGAAGACATTGAACAGGCGGTTTCCATGCTCAAAGCCGCAAAACGTCCGCTGATCTACGCGGGGGGCGGCGTCAACATTGCCGGAGCTTCCGGGGAACTGGCGGTTCTGGCGGAGAAACTTTCCGCACCCGTGGCTCTGAGCCTCATGGGGATTGGGGCCTTTCCCCAGGATCACAAGCTTTGTACCGGCCTCATCGGCATGCACGGAACCGTCGCCTCCAACAAGGCCGCACAGAAAGCCGATCTTCTCGTGGCGATCGGCGCCCGCTTCTCCGACCGGGTTACAAGCCACAAGGGCGAGTTTGCCAAAACCGCAAAAATACTTCACCTTGACATTGACCCCGCGGAAGTAAACAAGAATGTTTCCGTTGACTTTTTTGTTATCGGGGATCTGAGGGACGTTCTCAAACGGATCAACAAAAATCTTCCCGCCAAAAAAGAAAGCGAATGGAACGGGGATGTTGAAAAATGGAAGGCCATCATCCCCAGGGATCACCACAGGAAGACGGCCCTCCATCCCCGGGTAGTGATCCGGGAAGTCGCAAAGGCTCTCGGTTATGACACCATCGCTGTTACCGATGTGGGTCAGCACCAGATATGGACCGCCCAGTTCTTTCCCGCCAACAGGCCGCGATCTTTCCTCAGTTCCGGCGGCATGGGAACCATGGGTTTCGGTCTTGGCGCTGCCGAAGGGGCAAAGATCGCCAATCCCCGCCGTCCCGTTGTCCTTTTTACCGGCGACGGCTGCTTCAGAATGAACTGTGCGGAAATGGGAACACTGGTGCATTACGGTATCCCTGTGCTCATCGTGATCTTCAATAACGGTACTCTGGGCATGGTACGGCAGTGGCAGAACTTCTTTTACGAAGGCCGTTATTCGGAAACGGATCTTGACGACAGGCCGCCTGACTTTCTCAAGCTGGCGGAGGCCTACGGGGTAAGGGCATACCGCGCGGGAACCGAAGAGGAATTCGGCGCCGCCCTGAACAGCGGAAAGAAGGATCTTGCCGCGGGGAAACCTGTGCTTATCGACGCCCTCATCGACAAGGATGAACGGGTGCTCCCCATGGTTCCCGGCGGCAAGCCCATAGATGAACAGATAATGTGATGGTGTCCGGCATCATGAAAAACATTGCGGAGATGAGCGCCGCCCAGGCCGCCGGGGTAAAATATATTCTCATGGACATTGATGATACCATCACCCGTGAAGGGAAACTTCTCGCCTGTTCATACGGCGCCCTCTGGAAACTAAAAGAGGCGGACCTTAAAGTGATCCCCGTTACCGGAAGGCCCGCGGGATGGTGCGATCTTATTGCGCGGGAATGGCCTGTCGACGGTGTAGTTGGCGAGAACGGGGCCCTGGCATTCCGGGAAGAGAGAACAGGCGCATTCCCGGTGCTCAAGGCAGAGTACCACCCCAATGCGGTGCGGAACGATCACCCGGTGTTAAAAAAGATCCGTGAACGGGCATTGAAGGAAGTACCGGGACTGCGGGACGCAAAGGATCAGTTTGCCCGGCTCTTTGACATTGCCCTTGACTTTGCCGAGGAGGAACCCATACTCCCCCTGGCCTCCGCGGAAAGAGTGCGGGACATTGCCGTTGAGGAGGGCGCCATGGCAAAGATATCTTCGATTCATGTAAATATCTGGATGGGAAAATACGACAAGCTCTCCATGACCGAACGTTTTCTTGCTGACCGCTTCGGCTGGAGACAGGCCGGCGGAGAGAAGGAGGTGGTTTTTGTGGGAGACTCCCCCAACGACGAACCGATGTTTGCCCGCTTTCCCCTGGCCTGCGCCGTTGCAAACGTAGAAAAGTACAGAGATTATATCAAACAGTTTCCCGCATTTGTCGCGTCAAAGGAATGCGGCGACGGCTTCGCCGAGATCGCCCGTATCATCCTGGAAAAACGCCGGTAACTTATCCGTTCAGATTATTCCCAGCGGAACGAGGACCGCCATCAGGACAACATTTACTGCCGCAAGGCCGCCGATGAATATCCTTTGGGTTTTGGGCTTTGTGTCCGGGATCAGGAACGCGGCCAGGAAAAAGGGAACATAGGTGGTGATGAACACCGGCAGCGCCCCCCACCAGGGGTATACCCAGATGAAGGCCGGTGTAGATGCCAGGAAGATTTCCACCGCGCTGAAAAACGCCGCATTGGCAACGGCGAAAAGCCAGCGGTTGTTGATCCCCAGGATCTTCAGTTTCGGATCCTCGGGCAGCAATTTTCCCATTGTGAGGCCCGCGACAGAAAACATCATGGAAAGTTCCCAGCTTACCCCGATGAGGAGTATAAAACTGGTACTTTCCGGGGATACAGTCCACAGGGCGTAGCCTGAGGCCGCGCCGATCACCGCATTAATAATTTCGTAGAACCAGTGTACCATGTATAGCGCAAGTCCTCCCGCAATACCCCGGTAATTTTTATTTTTCAATTCCGACGCATACACATAAACCACCAGCGCCAGCAGCGCAATAAAGGTCCAATTGAAGTTGTCAACGCTCCGTACCGCCGCTTTGGCCCGATCCGCATAAACCGCATTTGTCCAATTCCCAAACCACATACCATCCTCCTCCGTTATTTGCCGCACTCCGTTAGAAACCCCACAGGGGTCCGTAAAAACACCGCAGCCGTTTTGTACATAGTATTATTCTAGTCCCATGCTCTTGGGAAGTAAAGATTTTTTGTAACTATTCAGCATGGTTGTTCGTAAACAGTGTACCGTTATGTATCGAAAAACAGGATACGGTTTTTCTACAACCGGGGATCCACCGTCTCGTTTTCCAGGGCTAAAACCGCGAATACACATTCGTGCAGACGGTGAAGGGGTTCCCGCCGGACAAAACGTTCCAGGGATTCCTGCCCCAGAGCAAACTCGGCCAGGGCAAGGCGGCGTTTTTTTATCAGAGTACGGCTGCGCAGACGTTCCAGCTTTTCAGGCATCGTGTATTCGGGGCCGTAGATGATCCTGAGGTATTCCCGTCCCCGGCATTTGATCGCGGGCTGGAGCAGTTCCGTCCCGCGGCGGGCAACAAAATCCAGGGGCTTTACCACCATACCCTCTCCGCCGGAACCGGTGAGGTCGAGCCACCAGTCCGCTGCATCGGCAACAGACTGCCCGTTGTCCAGGTCAACGGTAATATGATTGGTGGCAACGAACAGGGGATCGGCGCCCGTCATGCGGCGCTTGATTGTTTCCATGTGATAAAGATGGTTTTCAGCGTTCCAGACTTTACCTTCGGTGGCAAGGATATGAAAAGGCGCGATGCGGTAATCTTCCACCGAGGACACCGCCCAGCAGTAACGGCGGTAGGCTTCCGTGTAGCGGCCAAGACATTCCCTGCGCCCTTCAAATTGTTCCAGCACCGCGGCTATATTCATATCAACAGGCGGGCCGCCGCTATGTTTTTCAGATGATGCCGGCACTGTATCCGGCGGCAGGACCGGCGGCTCTTTTACCGGTGATGAAACCGGCAGTCCTGCCGATTTCTCTGTCTGCCCCTGAATCGCCCGCTTCAGGGCGGCGATACTTGCGGCAAGGCCGTCCCTCCCGGCTCTTCCCACCGGTGCATATTGCTCCAGAAGGAGGCTTCGCGCCTTGGCGGACCAGGGCATAAGTTCCGTGTCCAGGCATATCCAGCCGGTGGCGAATTCTTCCCAAAACCCCGAACGGTCAAGAACATTCCCCAGCCGTTCAAGAATGTCACTTTCCGTTCCGGCCCCGGCGGAGTCAAAAAAATGCCGCCCTGTCCGGGTATAGATGATCCCCCGTGAACCATCCTGTACACCGAAACGATCCAACGCGGTTTCCTGATTACGGCAGAGGACGATCACCGCACGGGAACCCATGTGTTTTTCCTCGCAGACAACCCGGGCAATGCCGGCCTTCCGGTAGTATTCAAACGCTTCCTCAGGATGTTCCAGAAATTCCGGAAGGGAACTGGTTTTGCAGGGGGACATGGTCGGGGGAAGATAGATAAGCCACCGGGGATCGGCGGAAAAGCGGCTTATAATCTCAAGAGCCGCGGCGCCGCTTTCTTCGCCGATAACAATGTTATGGTGCAGCCGGGTTTGAATGTTAAGCCGTCCCAGCACATCTTCAATGGCCGGAAGATTCCCGACACCGGGAAAGGACGGCGCGGGGGAATTTAACCGTGCCTTTTCCAACCGGTCATTGGCTGCGCCGCTTCCCGCGGCAGCAGAAACAGTATCATCGGAAGGAACAGCATTACTGTTGTAGTCAAGTGGTTTTGCCGGAGTGTAGTATTCCTGCGCCGCTTCCACCGAAACCACCCCGGCCTCGGGATAGCGGTAGGCGCTGAGGCTGCCGCCGAAGACGCAGCCCGTGTCAATACAAACGGTGTTGTTCAAAAAACGCGGTTCCCGGGAAGGAATGTGACCGTAGACCACCAGAGCCTTGCCCCGGTATTCACCGGCCCAGTTGAGCCTGACCGGAAGGCCGAACTCGTCGGTTTCGCCGGTGGTTTCGCCGTAAAGACAAAACTCCCGTACCCGGCCGGAGCTTCTGCCCTGCCAGTCTTCCTTGAGGCCCGCGTGGCTTACCACCAGCCGCCCCCCGTCAAACACGTAGTGGCTCACCAGACTATCCAGAAAGGCGATTACCCGTTCAATAAATTCCGGGCTTTCCTGTTCCAGTTGTGAGACGGTGATATCAAGGCCGTGGGTCAGTTTGACATCCGCGCCCCGGAGTTTACGAAGAAGCTTTACATCGTGGTTGCCCGGTATACAGAAAGCGTGACCTGCTTCGGTCATGTTCATCACGAGGCGCAGCACATCCGCATTTTTAGGCCCCCGGTCACAGAGGTCGCCCAGAAATATTGCCCGCCGGTTCTCAGGCGGCTGCGCCGTGCAATCGGCCTTGTCTACGGTGTAGGCCATCTTTTCCAGCAGGGCGCAAAGTTCGTCGTAACAGCCGTGAACATCCCCGATGATATCGAAGGGGCCCCTTTCATCTTTTTTATCGTTCCAGAGTTTCGTCCGCACGATCTCCGCCTCCGCCGCCTCGTCGGGAGTCGTAAGGATGTAGACAAAACGGAAGCCCTCTTTCCGCAGATGTTTGATGCTCCGCCTTAATTCCCGCGCCTGGCCCTGCACCACATGAGGACCGAAGTTCCGGTCCGGCCGCTCCTTGTTCCGTTCGATGCAGATCGATTGAGGCATATCTAAAACGATGGCCGCGGCCAGTACATTCTGTTCCCGGGCAAGGCGAATGATTTCGCTGCGGGCCGTTTTCTGCACGCTGGTCGCGTCAATGACGGTAAGCCTGCCCGCTTCAAGGCGCTTTCCGGCAATGTAGTATAAACTGTCGAAGGCGGCGTCTGTGGCGCCTTGATCCGTTTCGTCATCGGACACGAGTCCCCGGAAAAAATCGGAACTGAGGACTTCCGTGGCTTTGAAGCGGGTCTTTGCGAAGGTAGACTTGCCGCTCCCGGAAGCGCCGATAAGGGCGACGAGGCACAGTTCGGGCAGTTCTATGCGCATGGAGAACTCCGGGGAATTTCCTGAGAAAGATCTTCCCGGACAAACACCCCCATCTGAGTCGGCGCGCCGAGTTTTTCGTCGGCTTCGCCGATGTCCTCAAAGGATACTGTATAACCGTAGCGTCCGGCAGTTTCTTTTGCCCAGGATTGAAACCGGGCGCGGTTCCACTCAAATCGGTGATCCCCGTGGCGGAAATGAGATATGCCGTACAGTTCGTTGTACTCGCTGTTGGGAGTGCTGATCACCACGGTTCCCGGACGGGCGTCGCCGAAGATAACCGCCGCCAGGGTATCAAGCCGGTTTTCGTCCAGGTGTTCCATCACTTCAACCAAAGCGGCGGCGTCATAAGACCTGAACCGTTTGTCCCGGTAGGTAACGGAACTTTGAAAGAGGGAGAGCCGTTTCCGCTGCTCCTCCGGCAGCCGGTCTGTTTTCAATTTATCCCGAACGTGTTCCAGAGCGATCCGGGAAACATCAACCCCGGTCACACGGGTAAAGGATCTTTCCTTCATCAAAAGCCGCAGCAGATTTCCCTCCCCACAGCCCAGGTCTATCACCGATTCCGCACCGCTTTTTTTTATCGCTTTCAGTACCGCTTCCAGCCGCAGGACATTCAGCCGGGGGCGCGGCGTCTCCGCTTGTTCGTCCATACTATTCACGGCAGCCGGAGCGGCGTCATCGTGATCCGCCGGCGAATCTTCAAGAAGCAATCCTTCCAAAGTCCCCTGACCGTTGTCCAGCCGGTCCAGGGCGATACGGACCAGACTCCGCAGGTTTTTAAAATAACGGTGAGTGATCAGGGCTTTCTCCGGATGATCCTCCAGCCAGCCCTTGCCATGATTGAGAAGTTTGTCAATTTCATCTTCCCCTACCCAGTAGTGTTTCTGCCGGTCAAAGACCGGAATAAGCACATAAATATGGTTGAGTAAATCCCGGAGCCGCAGCTTCCCCCGGATGCTGAGGTTGATATAGGGACTGTTTCCCCATTCGGGAAATTGTTCGTCAAGCAAAGCCGTTTCCTCGGCGTGCACCTCATAACCAAGGGGTTCAAACAACAGTTCCGGCAGCATAGCGCCGCCCCGGCAGGGCAGCATGAAAAGCCCCGCGCTCAAATCCAGCGGAGTATCAGCCAGTTCCTGTTTCCCGGCACAGCTTCCGGCCATGGCCGTTCCGTAGACCATGGATATGGCGGTACTCATAAAAGAGGAACACACATAGGGCCGGTCGTTTACATAATCGAATATGCCGCCTGACTTTGCGCTCCCCCTGCCCCGGGCCAAATCCAGGGGATCGATGTCCAGGAGCAGCGCGGCGGTGCAGCGCTCAGGTCCTGTCTCGGGGTAAAACACATGGGCCCGTCCAAAACTCAGTTCCGCGGTCTGCGGCCGGGCCGGGTTCTTGTGGAGCAGGTATCCCAAATCGGCGGGATTTTCGCCGGTGTAAGTGATGGTAAACAGCATGAACAGATTATACAGCAATTCAACATTAAAAAAAGCCTCATTATAATTTTCGTATGGTTCTTACTTCCACCTCATTCCCGCGGAACTTTCCGTCAATTTCTCCATTAATTTCAATCGTTTCATTTTCATCTATTGAAATGTTGCCCCATACTCTGTTATCTATTTCGATGATTATATTTCCGGTGTCATCTGAAAACAGATATTTTTCATCACCCAAAAAACGTTCGATTCTCCCCTGCAATATTACCGGAGTATCATCACGGAGACCTTTTGCTTCAGACACTGTAATGGCAACCGCTCCGGGACCTCTGTAACCTCCCTGCTGTGCATGTACGCTCAGACCAACCACTACCAGCAAGCCAGACAGACAGATCAATTGCTTCATTTTCATACTCAACTCCTTGAATAAATCTTGTTATTTTTAATATAGGTTATTTACAATTGAAATACAATCGGAATATTACAAAAATTTATAATATTTTTACAACTGTATAAATGAATCCGCTATGGATGTTATTTAGTGTCTGTCATTATGGACAGACTCTATTTAAAGCGCCCGGCGGCGGAGAGAAATACAGTCTTAAGCTCAGGGTCAAACTGGGTTCCGCATCCGTCACTGATTATCTTTACCGCCTGTTCGGGAGAAAAGGCCATTTTTTAGGGCCTGTCCGAAATCAATGCGTCATACACATCCACAAAGGCCATGAGCCGTCCCTGGAGGGGAATATTGGAACCCGCCATTCCCCTGGGATACCCCGTACCATCCCACTTTTCATGGTGAGTACCGGCCATGATTTTGGCATGGGTCAAAAATATGCTTTCCCTGGCGTTTTGCTGTATTTTTTCGATGACCGTCTCGCCAAAAACGGTATGTTTCTTCATCTCGTCAAATTCTTCCCTGGTCAGGGGGCCCGGTTTGAGGAGTATACTGTCCCTGATGGCTATCTTGCCCACGTCGTGGAGTTTGGAAGACTGGAGAAACAAGTTAATGTCCCAGGTATCCAGTATGTCCTTGTACATTCCCTGTATCACCATTTCCTCTACCAGGATACGCAGGAACTGTTCCGTCCTTTCCACATGGCCTCCGGTTACATCGTCCCGGCATTCCACCAGGTTCGCCATGGTGATCAGCACCGCGTTTTGCAGTTCAAGAACTTCTCCGGTTTTTTCCTCTACCAGATGCTGGAGGTTTTCATTCAGGTTTTTCAGTTCCCCCTTTTGGGATTCCAGAAGCAGGTGTACCTCTACCCGCTTTAAAAGAAGCTGGGGAGAAAAGGGTTTGGAGATATAATCAATCGCCCCCAGGCTGAATCCTTCCAGTTC
>JAISCR010000013.1 GCA_031265435.1 Treponema sp. | reverse complement strand
GAATCCGAAGGGCTTTTGGAGATAAACGCGGTAATGGAAAACATAGCCAGTCAGACCAACCTCTTATCCATGAACGCCGCCATTGAAGCGGCCCATGCCGGAGAAGCGGGAAAGGGATTTGCCGTTGTGGCTGACGAAATACGCAAACTGGCCGAGAATTCCGGCGAACAGTCAAAAACCATTTCCACCGTGCTTAAAAAGATTAAAGATTCTATCGACAAGATAACCAAATCTACCGACAATGTACTCAAAAAATTTGAGGCCATAGACGGCGGGGTTAAAACCGTGTCCGATCAGGAAGAAAATATCCGTAACGCCATGGAGGAACAGGGGGCGGGAAGCAAGCAGATACTGGAAGCCATCGGTCAGTTGAACGAGGCAACTCTTATGGTGAAGGGCGGTTCACAGGAGATGCTTGAGGGGAGCAAACAGGTCATACAGGAAAGCAAAAATCTGGAACTGGCGACTGCGGAGATCACCAACGGTATGAACGAAATGGCTGCCGGAGCGGACCAGATCAATGTGTCGGTGAATCACATAAATACGATCAGCGGGAAAAACAAGGAAAACATTGATGCGCTGGTTGGGGAGGTATCAAAATTCAAGGTAGAATAACGGTACCGCAAAACGGACGTTAGAGCTGGAAACGGCTTGCCCTTATCTGTATACTAAAAAAAATGCCGCGGAAACTTCGTTCATCAAATGCGCTATGGGGCCAGCCTGCCATAGCGCTCTGTGCCTTTTTCTGGAGTACCAGCGGGCTCTTTATCAAATTGGTTGACTGGCATCCATTGATCATTGCAGGCGGTCGGAGCGCCGTTGCCTCTCTCTTTCTTTTTGTGTTCCGGCAGATAAGCATAAGGCGGGCAGGGGCTTACAGACCCAGGAACAATCCCTGGTATCTGGCCGCCGGGGCCGCGGCCTATGCGGCTACGATGATCTCCTTTGTTATTGCCAACAAGCTTACCACCTCGGCAAACGCAATTCTGCTTCAGTATACCGCCCCTGTCTGGGCGGCTTTTCTCGGGTGGCTGGTCATCGGGGAAAAGCCGCGCTGGGAAATTTGGGCGGCACTGGTACTGGTCATGGCCGGGCTTGTCATCTTCTTCCGGGAGGGGTTTTCCCTTGGTTCTTCAGGTTCCCTCCTCGGCGACAGCATAGCCCTGCTTTCAGGTTTCTTCTTCGGCGCCAACTCGGTGTGCATGCGTCTCCAGAAGGACGGAAATCCGGCGGATTCCATGTTTTTTGCCCATGTACTCTGCGCGGCGGTAAGCATTCCCTTCTGGTTTATCTTTACCCCGGTCTTGAGGCCTGCCAATGCGCTTGCCATTCTCTACATGGGTACCATACAGATAGGGCTGGCGTCCCTGCTTTTCTCCTACGGCATAAAACGGATCAGCGCCGTAAAGGCCATGCTCACCGCTCTTCTTGAGGCGGTGCTGAACCCGGTGTGGGTTCTGGCAATAACCGGGGAAAAGCCTTCGGCGTCGGCTCTCCTGGGGGGTACGATCATTGTTTCTTCGGTGGTCTTCTCTTCGATAGTGAGCCAGAGCCGCAAAGAGGCTTAATGGATCAGCATGGCGTCCCCGTAGCTGTAGAAACGGTAGCCCTTCTCAACCGCCTCACCGTAACTTTCCATGATGAGATTCCTGCCGTCTTCCCCATCACCGGCCCGGCGGGATGTTCCGGCAAAGGCCGATACCAGCATTAACAGTGTCGATTCGGGAGTATGAAAATTGGTAAAGAGGGCGTCCACAAGCGCGAATCGGCAGCCGGGATAGATAAAGATTGAGGTACTCCCCTCCCCTGCGGGCAGTGATTTTGTTTCCGCGTTCCATGCCGATTCCAGCGTCCTCACACTGGTAGTACCTATGGCGCAGATCCGCCTTCCCTCCGCGGCGGCCCTGTTTATCTTTTCCGCGGCGATTCTGTCAATGGAATAAAATTCCTCGTGCATGCGGTGTTCTTCAACAGTATCGCTGCGTACCGGGAGAAAGGTTCCCAGCCCTACATGGAGGGTGATAAAGGCGCTTTCCACGCCGGCTTTTTCCAGTTCCGCGAGGAGTTCCCCGGTAAAATGGAGCCCGGCGGTGGGAGCCGCGGCGGAACCTGTTTCCCCGGCATAGACGGTCTGGTAACGTTCCGAATCGGAAACATTGTCTTCCCGTTTGATGTAGGGAGGCAGGGGAATGTGTCCATGGATATCCAGCCAGGATTCGTCCAGGACTCTTGCGAATTGAAGGACACGAAATTCTCCCTCAAGATCTGTAATCACAGCCTCGACAGAATCGCTGCCGCTTCCAAAAACATAGCGGCTCCCCGGACGGCGGCGCTTTGCCCGCCGGGCCATGCAGAGCCAGATCCTCCCCTCTTCATCCTGTTTCCTGAGGAGCAAAAATTCTACCCTGGCCCCGGTCTCCCCGGAGATACCGTAGAGCCGGGCTTTGCGGACACGGGAATTATTGAACACTAAAAGCGGTTTTTCGCCCAGCAGTTTTTTTTCAGGCCCCAGGAGATACGAAAGATCGGCGACAAGCCTGTGTTCCCGCTTTCCGCTTGAACGTTCAAGCAGCATGAGCCGGCTTTTCCCCCGCTCCAAAGGCTCCTGGGCTATAAGGCTTTCGGGCAGTTCAAAAAAAAAGTCCTCTGTTTTCATGCGCAAGCCGCCCTCCTGGCGGCGTATATAACCACTTCCTCACGCTCGCGGCCCAAAGGGACATATAGATTTAAAAGAGGCCGTATTGGTCTGAAGATTTTTTTGCAAGGTTGAGGTGTTTATAGCCAAGATCGGTTACCATGCGGCCTCTGGGGCTCCGCTGGAGAAGACCCGCCTGAATAAGGAAGGGCTCGTAGTAATCCTCCAGGGTCTCCACCGATTCCCCAATGGAAATTGCCAGCGTTTCCGCTCCCACAGGGCCGCCGCCGTAGCGTTCAATGATCATCCTGAGGATCTCCCTGTCGTAGCGTTCCAGGCCGAGGCTGTCAATCTCAAGCCGCCTGAGCCCTTCGCATACTACTCTCCGACCGATCCTGCCGCCTTCTTCGGGCATCACCTGGGCAAAGTCCCTCATGCGCCTGAGCAGACGGTTTGCGACACGGGGAGTGCCCCTGGCGGAGGCCGCCATAAGAGGAACGGCATCGCTGTCAACATGAACCCTGACGATCTCCGCGGAACGGCGGATGATGGCCTCCATATCCTTCTGCTCATAGAAGGAAAAACGGCAGGTTATGCCGAAACGGCTGATCAGGGGCCCGGCAACATTACCCGCCTTGGTGGTAGCCCCCACCAGTGTAAAGGGCTTGACGGGGATACGGATTGTTCTGGCCTGGGGACCCTGCCCTATGACCCAATCCAGCTCGTAGTCCTCCATGGCTATGTAAAGCATCTCTTCTATGGCGGGCTTGAGGCTGTGGATCTCGTCAATAAAAAATACCGAAGAAGCAGGCAGTGTGGTCAGTATCCCCGCGAGATCCTTTGGCTTGTCCAGAGCGGTAGCAACGGTGTGTTTGAAATCTCCTCCCATCTCGTTTGCCACCACCTGTGCGAGTGTAGTTTTCCCCAGGCCCGGCGGCCCGATGAGAAAGAGGTGGTCAAGAACCTCTCCCCGGCTTTTCGCGGCGGACATAAAAACAGAGAGATTATCCTTCATCTGCTCCTGGCCGAGAAACTCGCTGAGAAAGCGGGGCCGGAGCGCCGTTTCGTTCTGATCCTCGGCAAGTTTCTTTTCCGGGTGCAGTAATCCCGCTTCTTCGGAATCTCCCGCACGGAGAGCCTGAGTCACCGTTACCGTTCCGGCCCCTTCCGGGGATAAGGCTGCCATTTTCTTTCCCATTACATCCCTTGTACAATTCTATCCATGAACCAACCGGCTTTACGGACGGACACTAAGTCAGGAATACAATCGCTTCCCTGAAGAGAAGCTTTTCCCGTTCCGCAGGCTGAACATTTTTACCGTCAATGGCGCGGTCTGCCTTTGCAAGAGCCTCCGCAGCGGCCCGCCGATCATAACCCATGCCGACCAGGGCTTCCAGAAGCTCCGCGTGAGGGGAAGAAACATCGGCCTTCGCCGCCGAACTAAACTTGAGCTTCCCCCTGAGCGCAAGGAGCATTTTTTGCGCGGTCTTTTTACCCAGTCCCGGCACCGCTTCAAGGCGGCCCAGATCTTCGTTTTCCAGGGCCTTTTCAAGCTCCTCCTGGCCGATGCCCCCGAGAATTCTTACAGCCCCTTTCGGGCCGATGCCTTCAACCTTGAGAAGCTCAAGGAAGGTAGCGCGGCGGGTTTCGTCGGCAAACCCGTAGAGTTTCATCTGGTCTTCCCGGTGGTAGAGCCATGTAAAAAGCCGGGCCTCCTCACCCTCGGGGGGAAGCCGGGCAATATCTCCCGCGGGGACGCTGATCTCCCACTCAAGCCCTCCGGTCTCCAGAAAGACCGTATCAGAGCCCTTGCCGCCGATTATTCCCCGGATACTGTTGAACATGATAGTCTATTGTATCAGGAAAGGTGAAAAAGGTAATGCGGCAAAACCGGGGGCGGCGGGAAAGAAAAGCATTGAATACACGGAAGCTGAAAACACTCCTTGACACATGGACGCTCCGTATCAATACCCCTGCCTTTATCGAAAACGATCCGGTGCGCTTTCCCCGCCGCTACCGCAGGAAAAAAGACATCGAAATTGCCGCCTTTTTAAGCGCCGCCATTGCCTGGGGCAGACGGGATTTGATACTCAGATCCGCGGAAAAGATGCTTCTCGTGATGGGAAAGAACCCTTATGACTTTGTCATGGAGGGAGCATGGAAAAGAAGCGGCGGGGAAACCGGCGGCAGAGGTAGATCCATCCACCGTACCTTTTTTGAAGACGACTTTGAGTATTACTGCCGGGGTCTTAATTTCTGTTATACACGGTACGGGGATCTGGAAAATCTCTTTGCCGAAGGCCTCGGGGGAGGCGGCATGTTTGAAGGCATCCGGCTTTTCCGGGAAACCATGGCCCTGGGAAACGGCGGCGGAGAAGGCAAGACGCTCTACAGCAAGCATGTTTCAAATCCCGGTTCCTCTTCGGCCTGCAAACGCATCAACCTGGCTCTGCGCTGGCTGGTACGGAAAGACGGCATCGTTGACCCGGGAATATGGAAACGCATTTCTCCAGCGTCTCTTTATATTCCCCTGGATCTCCACGTGGGCCGCACCGCCCGGCAGTTGGGTCTTCTGGAACGGAAAGCCAACGACCGCGGGGCGGTGGAAGAACTAACGGAAAAACTTCGGGAATTTTCACCCGAAGATCCTGTCAGATATGATTTTGCCCTGTTCGGCATCGGGACGGCTCACTCCGGGGGAAGATGATTGAGGAGTCTTTCCGCGTTTGCGGCGGACAGATCATAATTGTAAAAACGCCGGTAATAGTTTTGGGTTTCGGCGACCATATCCAAATCGTTAAACAACTGGGGATACATTTTTTGAGCCAGGTATAACATCAGCAGAACTCCCTCGCTGGAATAATCCCAATACATGACGCCGTCAGGACAGAGGTAAACTTCAGCATTTTTAAGCGCCTTAAGTTCCGACCAGGCCCGCCCTCCAAGCACCGGTTCTGCGGATTCCATGCGTCCCATAAAAATTACATCGGGATCCCAGGAAATGATCTCTTCCATGGTTACTTCGGTATCCATTTCCCTGCCGGTTTCATCGGCTATGTTTCTTCCCCCCGCCAATTCAAGCCAAAATGATACATAGGAGTATTGGGAAAAGAGGCCGAGCCCTTCCTCTCCATAGGCATAGATTGCGGTTTTACGTTCCGTCCGGGGGATAGCGGCAGTACGTGCGCGTACATAGGCAATCTTTTCATCAAAGTAGCTGAACCAGTCCCCGGCCTTAGCCCGGGCTCCGTCTCCCAGGGCGTCCGCAAAAACCTGTATCTCCCTTTTCTGGTAGGCGATAAATTCATCCTGAGTCCGGGGATTGCCGCTGGAATTCTGTACAACCACTACGGGGATACCCGCGTTTTCAAGACTTGCCAGAGGCCCGGCATAATCCCAGAAAAACACACAATCCGTACCAAGGTTTAAGAGTTCTTCCACATTCGGTTCGGCGGGATTCCGTATTGCCTGTACCGAAGCAATCGCGGGATTCGTTGCCTGCACCCAGGGGCGGCCAGTCATATAGAAATGAGCCCCCGCAAGCCTGCCGGCCTGTCCCAGCATAAAGACCTTTTCATAGGAAGGCCCTGCCAGGGCGACTGCCCGCCGGACAGGAGAGACAAGAGATACCGAACGGCCCGCCAGATCCGTAATTACACTTACCGCCGCGGACTGCGGCGATCCCTGATCCTGTTTTTGGCCCCGTGACCAGGCGCTTCCCGGAACCAGAGAAAGCAATACGATTGCGGAAAATATGCACATCGATCCTTTACTCATCATTTTCATTTTTCTTCTCTCCTTGTTTATCGAATATTACAGGCCACACAGGCCATTCGTTTTATTTCGGGAATATATGCCATGTACATGCCGGTCCTGTAAATCCGGCTGAGATTTTCCTGGGTAACAATTTCTTCGGCGCTTCCGCTTGTCAGCCTGCCTTCGTTGTCCAGTATCCCCGCCCCGGCATCCAGCAGGATTGCATGGTCGGGCATGTGGGTGCTGAGTATCACGGCGATCCCCTCTTCGGCGAGACGGATGATCGTCTTCAAAACTTTAATCTGGTTTCCGTAATCAAGATGATTGGCAGGCTCATCCATCAGGATTAATTTGGGATTCTGTACCAGGACACGGGCGATCTGGGCCTGCTGCTTTTCACCTCCGGAAAGGCGCAGCATGGATTTACGGGCCAAATGTGTAATGTTCATCTGTTCCATAACATGTTCCGCCATTTCGTATTCGGCCTTCCCCGGAACCTTGAACATTCCGATATGCGGGGCGCGGCCCAGCACAAGATAATCCGTCACCGTAAAATCAAAACGCAGACTTTCTGTTTGCGCGACAATCCCCGCTTTAAGGGCATAGTTTCCGGGACTTATGCCGCGGATATCCTGTCCGTCCAGCCTGATAGTACCGCTGCCGGGAGATAACATCCCCTCAAGGCAGGCAAGAAGAGTAGACTTCCCCGATCCGTTGGCCCCCAGAATCGTATATATCTCCCCCGCGTCCAGGGTAAAGGATACTCCGGAAAAAACAGGATTTCCCTTTTCATAAGAAAAACTGATGTTATCCACTTCCAGAAGCGGCGCTTTTTCCGTGTTCATCACATTCACCCTATTCTCATCCGCTGACGCAAGAGGAGCCATATAAAAAGCGGCGTACCCAAAAGCCCGGTAAGAATACTCAATGGTATTTCCGAACCGGAAATATTCCGCGCCAGCGTATCAACCATGATCATGAATACCGCGCCGAGCAGGGCCGATGCGGGGAGCATATAGCGGTGATCCTGACCGGTCAAAAGCCGCCCCAGATGGGGTATGACAAGTCCCACCCAGCCGATGGTTCCCGACAAACATATTGCCGAAGAAGTAAGCACGGTGGAACAGAGCACCATCCATCCCCTCATGACAGACGCATTGATCCCCAGGGAATGGGCTTCCGCGTCCTCCAGCGCCAGAAGATTGATCCGCCAGCGCAGTAACAGTATCACTGCCGAGGCCGCAAAAATTACCGGAGAGGCAAGCAGGACATCCAATTGCCTGACAGAGGCAAGGCTTCCCATAGTCCAGTACACGATGGCCGCCAGTTCGTTTTCCGGATCCGCCATATACTTCATAAATCCCAAAACCGCATTCATAAACCCGGAAACCACTACCCCGGCTAAAACCAGCATGAGGGAAGATCTGTTTTTGAAGATCCGGGGGATGGAAACGGATATCAGCACCGCCGCGAGTCCCCCCGCAAGGGAAAAAACCTGTACTGTCCAGGACTCAAGGTGAAGCAGTATCGCCCACGCGGCGCCCGCGCAGGCCCCGGAGGATACCCCCAGCAGATCCGGGGAAACCAGAGGATTCCGGAATATTCCCTGATAGACCGCGCCGGAAAGGGCCAGGGCGCAGCCCACCAGAGCCGCGGCGCATATACGGGGAAAACGTATGTTCATCACTACATTTTCCATCTGGATAGTCCAGGTTGGGTTTATGGGCAGCACCCTGGCAGCTACTATTGCCGCGACTTTTTGAAGGGGCACGGGGAATCTGCCTATACTCAGGGAGGCAAGCCAAAAAACCGGGAGGAGGATGAAGAGGACGGCGATGATCCGCCGATGCGTATGCTCCATAAATGGTTTGCCTCCATGGTTTTCGCCATGAGTCTATCAGGGAGTAAAAAAAGTTTCAACGATTTTATTCATTTTCCCTGTGTATTGATTTTTATGTGCCTTTAACGGTAGATTCAGGAAATAGAAAACAAGATCTGCCGGAGGAAAGCCATGAGCGGCACTTTAATTGGTGAAGGAATCATTGCCCAGGGTGGCAGGAAAGGGCGGATAAATTTTTTTGCCGACCTGCCCTGTCCCATGAAGCAGCGTTTCCGGGACGCCTATGACGCCTTTGAAACACGGCATTTTAAGGAAACAGGACAGCGTTTCTGCAGTTTTATTCTCTCCCTCAACCCCAGTGATGCGGAAAAAACCATGACTATAGAGGATATTAAATCGGCAAAAACAATTGATAATATTCCGGACATGGTTATCTGTTATGCCCTTGATGTTTTTTCCCGCAGGGATTTTATCGAAAAATATATCAGGCCGGGTTATTTTGAAAAGGCGCTTGATACGGAAGGATTGAGCTTCATCAACCGGAATGAATTCGATGACCCCTGCAGATCTTTCAACAGCATCGGTTTCTTCCCCCAGATTATTCTGGTTGACAAAAAACAGTTGGGGAACAGGCCTGTACCGGCCAGCCTGGAATCCCTCATGGATCCGGTCTACGAAAAAAGTATTGTCATACCTTCGCTTGAGACCGACGATATTTCCACCATGCTCCTCCATCACATTTACCAAAACTACGGAGAGGCCGGGCTTGACAGGATTGAAAAGAACATCCGGGGAAGCATGGAGAGCACCGATGCGGCGAAAATCGCCGGGAAGGGAAACAGCGCCGCCGCCGTATATCTTGTGCCCTGGGTCTTTGCCCAGGAAGCGGCAGGGCAGGAAAACGCAGAAATCGTGTGGCCCTCCGAAGGAGCATTGGCAGAGCCCATGATTCTGATGATCAAAAAAGAAAGACCTAAGGAAACAGACGCGCTGCTGAACTTTCTCCTCTCGTCTGAGGTATCACAAATGTTTGCGGAGAATTTTTTTATCTCTGTTGATCCCGGAGCGGATACAAGAATCCCCGCCGGGGGAAAGATCAAATGGCTCGGCTGGGATTATATCTACAATAATGACATTACCGCGATTCAGAACATGCTGACGGAGAGATTCAATAAATTTCTCCACAGCTGATGTCACGGCGGAAGTTACCATTTCCCCGCATGGGCCGCGCAGATAGCGGCTCCCAGCGCGTCAGCGGCGTGATCCGGCCTGGGTATCTCCTTGAGGCCCAGGATGATGCGTACCATCTCCTGAACCTGCCGCTTGTCCGCCCTGCTGACTCCTACCACTCCGTTTTTTATCTGGCTGGGGGTAAACTCCCGTATTTCAAGGCCCGCGCCCGCCAGCGCGATGATGATAACCCCTCTGGCTTCGGCCACCGCCATGGCGCTGCTGACATTACGGCCAAAATAGAGGGTCTCCATGGCGGATTCCAGAGGTTTCCATTCACTTACAAGAGACAGAACAGACCGGTAGATAAAAAGAAGGCGGTCTGCCCTGGGGACATCCGCCTTTGTTTCGATACAGCCGTGGGCTACATATCGTATACGGCCGCCTGATGCATCGACAAGACCCCAGCCGGTAGAGGCCAGGCCCGGGTCAATGCCTATTATTCTAAATTTATTCGCTTTCAAAGCCTTCCGGAATACTGATGTTGGAATAGACGTTCTGGACGTCATCATTCTCTTCCAGCTTGTCGATAAGTCTCAGGGCCTTGGAAGTCGCGTCATTTTCCAGGGAAACTTCCGTTTCCGCAACCATGCTGATCTCGGCGCTCAGGGTTTCAAAATTCTTCCCGGACAGGGCATTCATGACCGCTTCAAAATCTTCCGGCGCGCTTAGCACTTCGATGATGCCGTCGGACGCGGCCACATCTTCGGCGCCCCCGTCGATAGCCGCTTCCATCACCTGATCTTCGGTATACTTTTCTCCGTCAAGGGTGATGATCCCCTGCCGTTTGAAAAGCCGGGAAACAGAACCGGCCTTGGCCAGTTCCCCGCCTCCCCTGGTAAGGATGTTACGGACATCCGCGGCGGCCCGGTTCTTGTTATCGGTAAGTACTTCGATAAGAAGCCCTACCCCGCCGCCGAGAAAGGCTTCATAGGTCAACTCTTCGTAGTTTACCCCTTCAAGCTCTCCGGTACCCTTCTTGATTGCCCGGTCGATATTGTCCTTGGGCATATTTGCGCCGCGGGCTTTTATAATCGCCGTTCTGAGCCGGGGATTACCCTCCGGATTCCCTCCGCCCATCCTGGCGGCAATGGAAATTTCCTTGATGAGCTTGGTGAACATCTGGCCCCGCTTTGCGTCGGCGGCGCCCTTTGCATGTTTAATAGTCGCCCATTTACTGTGGCCCGACATAAATTCTCCTTAAAAAATGAATAGAGATCTGTTACACAGGGAAATATATCAATTTTGCCTATTACAGTCAAGGAGGAAAGGCTTTATATTAAAGAGAAAAAGAGGCAGGCAGCACGTTTCTACGGTAAAGCCTGCCGCCCGGATACTAGAATTTCCCTTTCTGGATGGCTTTTTCAATGGAATCGGTAACAAGCCGGTCATACCATTCATAATTGAAGGGCTGTTTAGTTCTCACTACAGGCTTTAACTCGAATTCCAGGGCATCGTGACAGGGTTCGCAAATGTCCCGGTGAGCCATGTGGAAATAATTGCGTTCGGATACAGGCTGCTGTATTACCTTTCGGCACACATCGCAGGTAAGGGTCTTCATGGTAAACTCCTCATAATTATAATGTAAAAATATATCCCCTTTCTTCGATAATGTCGAGATGTTTTAGGGATACGTAATACTATATCATCTGAAGGGAGGAAACTCAATATGCAAAGTGAAAAAAGAACGGGAATTGCAAACAGGGATTTTCATGTAAAAGATCGTCTCTATAGTCCATCCGATCCGCTGATCATCGCGGAGACAGGGACTTCCCACTCAGGAGATCCGGAAAAAGCCAGAGCCCTTGCCGACGCTGCCGCGGAAGCGGGGGCAAACTGCGTCAAATTCCAGATAGTGTATGCGGATGAGATTCTGCACCCAAATACCGGAGAAGTGGCCCTGCCCGGAGGCAGAATACGGCTCTACGACCGTTTCAAAGAGCTGGAAACAGGGCCGGAATTCTATGCCGAAATGAAAAACTATGTGGAAAAGCTGGGGCTTCTCTTCCTCTGTACCCCGTTTGGTCCCAGGAGCGCCGCGGAATTGCATACATTGCAGCCGCTTCTCGTTAAAATCGCCTCTCCGGAGCTCAATTACAGCGAACTTTTGCGGGAAATTTCCTGCTGGGGGCTGCCGGTTCTACTTTCAAGCGGGGTTTCAAAGCTTGGGGACATTGAAGCCGCACTGGAAGAGATGGCCTCCATCCCTGTATGTCTGCTCCACTGCGTTACAGCCTATCCCGCTCCGGAAAGGGATTATAACCTGAGACTATTAACTACGCTCTCTTCAATTTTTGGAACACCGGCAGGCGTATCCGATCACAGTTTGGACCCGGAACTGGTTCCTGTCCTGGCATTGAGCCAGGGAGCCGCCGTAATAGAGAAGCATTTCTGCCTTTCACGGGAAGATCCGGGCCTGGATGACCCCATTGCCCTGCCGCCCGGGGACTTCGGCCTCATGGTAAAGGCTCTTCGGAGGGCGGCACACGAGGGTACTGAGGAAACACTAGCCCGTTACAGCCGGGAAAGGGGGGAAGATACGGTAGAAGCGGTTCTGGGGGACGGGATAAAACGGCTTGCCCCTTCGGAAAAGGCCAACTATGAGCGGACAAACCGCTCCATACATGCGCTAAAGGACATAGCTCCCGGAGAAATACTCAGCGAAACGGGAATTGCCGTTCTGAGAACCGAAAAAATCCTCAAGCCCGGGCTTCCGCCCTCCTGGAAACAGCGGATTCTGGGGGCACGGGCAGCCGCCTTTATCCCTGCAGGAGAAGGCATACGGCTTGAAGATATCCTCTTTCAAAAGAAAAATTAGGCGGAAATGGAGGGGTTTTGTCCTTTGAAAGGATTGCAAAGTGTATTAAAATCAGTCTATATTGAACATGCTTCGATAAAAGTACTTTTTGGGGAGTTGGGGATATAATACAGAATGGCAAGTATACCCACAGGGCCCGCTCAATACCTGGCCCGTTTTAGCGAACAAAGTATAGCCTGCAGCCCCTATGCATTGACCAAGTTGGGGGTTGACCGGAGTCACTGTTTTCTCAAGATCGATGAATACATGATCCTCTGTGTGCCCTTCCAGTTCGGTTTCAAACGCTCCATCTTTCTGGCCTCCCTCTCCAGGCAGGAGATGGCCTTTTTCCAAAAGTATGTAAACGGCATCGTGGGACTTTCCATCGGCTTCATCATCGATCCCAAGAAGGAGCCGATCAAGTTTTTTATCCGCTGCAATCTGGCTACCATCGGAGCGATGAAAGGCCGGGATAATGTCGGCCTTTTCGTTGTGGATTACAAAACCACTCCGGATGAACTGGTGAACATGCTCGGCCGTTTTCTGGAAACCCAGGACAGAATCAAGATGCAGTACGAAGATTACGGCAAAGCGCCCATCAAAATAACCGGGGAAGTGGCAAAGATCATGGGCTATAACATGTATGCCACTATTTCCGAGCCCAATACACAGGAACGGAAGATCCAGGTTTTTTCCCTGAGTACCAAAATCATTGAACATCTTGAGGCCGCCGGAGCGCCTCTGCGCTCTCCGGGTACCTCGGTGGCATATCAAGTCTACTTCCGCAAGTACCGGATCTCCATCGCCGGAACCATTACCGGTTCCCAGGCTCTGCCGCAGGGCCTGGTACGAACCACAGCCACGATCAGCTACAGCCCTGAACTGGTAGAAGTGATCGATGATTACTGGTATAATTCCCGGACAAATTCAAATCCAAAATAGGTATATATAATGCCGATTATTGAACCCAGGATACTCAAAGGCTTTCGGGATTTTCTGCCTTCGCAGGAAATTATCAGGCGGCGTCTTATGGAGACTGTTGAAGGCGTGTTCCGCTCCTTCGGCTTTGTTCCCATCGATACCCCCGCTCTGGAATACGCGGAGATTCTTCTTGGCAAGGGCGGCGGAGAGACTGAAAAACAAATCTACCGTTTCAGGGATAACGGAGACCGGGATGTAGCCCTCCGTTTCGATCTTACCGTTCCGTTTGCCCGCTTTGTGGCCCTTCATCAGGCTGAAATAACCCTGCCCTTCAAACGTTATCACATGGCAAAGGTCTGGCGGGGAGAAAATACCCAGCGGGGCCGTTACCGGGAATTCACCCAGTGCGACTTTGATATTGTCGGAAGCGACAGTCCCGGAGCCGATTTTGAGATCCTCCTCATGATGAGGGAGGCAATGAAGGCATTGGGCGTTGAGGTCCTCATTCATCTGAACCACCGGGGGCTTTTTAATCGTTTCCTTGAGCACAGGGGGATCGGGGATAAATCCGTGGAGATCCTCCGCAGCGTGGACAAGCTTTCCAAGATCGGAGAGGAGGAAACGGGGAAACGGCTGGAAGAGATAGCCGGAAAGGAACAGGCCGGGGCTGTTCTGGAATACATAAACGCGGGGGGGACTTTTGAAGAGATCCTCGATACCCTCAGCGGCCTTGCGGGGGGGGCCTGTCCCGAATCGGAGAGGCTTTCCGCTTTACGCCGCTTCATGATCGATACAGGCACGGAAGCTTCCTTTCAGCTTGATCCTTCAATTACCCGCGGGCTGGATTACTATACGGGCATCGTGTATGAGACCTTCCTCAAAGATGATCCCGCTATCGGATCTGTGTGTTCCGGAGGCCGCTACGATAATCTGGCAGGGCTCTACATGAAAGACCGGATCAGCGGTGTGGGTTCTTCCATCGGCCTTGACCGGCTCATAGCCGCCCTGGAAAATCTGGGAAAACTTGAAGGGCTCGGTTCCTATGCGAAGCTTGCCGTGGCCGGGATCCGGGAGGAAGACGGGGGCCGCTGTCAGGCCCTGGCAGGGCGTTTCCGCGCCAGGGGGATAGCCTGCGAGGTTCTCCCGGAGCCCTCCGGTTCCGCGGATCCCAGGCAGCTCACCAAACAGTATATTCTGGCGGAGAAGAAGGGCGCCCGCTGGCTCCTGATCCCCGCCGGGGGCTCTGAAAATTTTACCCTGAGGGATCTGAAAAAACGGGAAAACCGGGAAGACGTTTCTTTTGAGGAAGCGCTTAAAATTACAGGAAATTAAAAATCATAGTTTTGGAACAAACTCAATTCACCATTCTTCCATAGCTTTTTTGAAGGCCGCCCCTGAGGCGCGGATATGTTTTTCGTCTACACAGTAGGCAAAACGAAGCCAGCCCGGCGCGCCGAAACTGGAACCGGGTACCCCGAGGATCAGGTACTTTTTCAAGTGTTCGGCGAAGGCCCTGTCGTCTCCGGCAGATCCATCAGCCTGTGCGGGTGCTTTGCAAAAGAGGTAAAAGGCCCCCTCCGGTTCGGCATAGCCGATCCCTGCCGCGTCAAGAAGCTCCCTGAAGGCGTCCCGGCGCCGTTCATAGATACTCACATCGACCCGCTCTTCCGTAAGTTCCGCCACGATACGCTGCATCAGCGCCGGAGCGTTGACGTAACCGAGCACCCTGGTAGCGTAGATGAGGCCGTTCATGACGGCGTCCTTGTCCCGGATATTCGGGTTTACCGCGACATATCCAATCCGCTCCCCGGGAAGGGAGAGGCTTTTGGAATAGGAACTGACAACAATGGATTCGGAGTATGCGGAAAGTACCGGAGGAACTTCCGGACCGTAGACAATCTCCCGGTAGGGTTCGTCGGAAACCAGATAGGGATAGCGGCCCGAAGCCTTGCCGTGGGCCTCCAGAATTCCGGCCAGGACCTTTATGGTTTCCTCAGGATACACCCTGCCTGTCGGGTTATGGGGTGAATTGATCAACACCGCCGCGGTTTTGGGGGAAAGCCTTGCCCTGATTGCTTCAAGATCCAGGTTGAAGTCCGGGAGGCTGTCCAACTCTACAAGAACTCCGCCGTGGTTGGAGGTATAGGGCCTGTACTCCATAAAAAAAGGCCTGGAAACTATCACCTCATCGCCGGGATTGAGAATCGTCTTGAGAACCGTATTGAGCCCGCCGGCGGCGCCTACAGCCATTATGAGGCAGGAAGCATCGAGTTTTACCCCCTGCTCCCGGGAAGCCTTCTTTGCCAGAGCCCCCCTCACCTCCGGGAAACCTCCATTGGGCATGTAGCCGTGGGAACCAGGCTTGTCTTCGCCTGCGAGACGCAGAAAAACATCGTGAAAAGCGGGAGGCGGCTCAAGATCCGGGTTTCCGATGGAAAAATCAAAGACTTTATCGTCTCCGTGTATCTTCTTGAGGGCATTCCCCTCTTCAAACATCTTCCTGATCATGGATGAAGACCCAAGGGCATCCTGAATCTTTGCTGCTATAGGCATGACAGCCTCCTCAATGATACAGTAAATCATGAACGGTAAAAAATACATCCCCTCTTTGGCCGAATGTCTTGCCGCGGCGGACGAAACAAAGGCTCTCCGGGTACAGAAAAATTGTTTTAATACCATCCCGGAAATTCTAAAAGAGTTTTTTTCTTTTTCTTCCGTGTTTCTCATTGCGGACGGCAACACATGGGACGCCGCCGGCAAGGCGGTAGAAACGGTCCTGCTTGACAATGGTATCGCCGTTGCGGGAAAGTATATTTTCCCTGCCGAACCCCGGCTCCATGCGGAGTATTACCACATTAAAGCCCTTGTTGAGGCCCTCGGCGCCGTTCCCTCCTTCAAAGAGACGGTTCCCATTGCCATCGGCGCCGGTACGGTGAATGATCTGAGTAAACGCGCCGCGTTTGAAAAAGAACTGCCGTATCTCTGTGTGCCTACAGCGGCCTCGGTGGACGGCTACACCGCCTTTGGAGCGGCCATCCTCATGGACGGCTTCAAACAAACACTGCCCTGCACCGCCCCCCGCTGTCTTGCCGCGGATACGGATGTACTGGCCGGGGCGCCGGCTTACCTTTCATCCTCGGGCTTTGGGGATCTGGCAAGCAAGATCATTGCGGGCACCGACTGGATCATCAGTGACTATGCGGGAAAGGCGGGAGCCGCGGGGGCAGATCCCATCAATCAAAAGGCCTGGGACATGACCCAGAACGGTCTCATGGACTATCTTGAGCGGAGCGTCGGCGCGGCAAAGGGCGACGGAGACGCGGTCAACGCCCTCTTTGAAGCGCTGGGCATTACAGGTCTTTCCATGCAGCTTCTGAAAACTTCCAGGTCTGTTTCAGGCTCCGAACATCTTTTCAGCCATGTATGGGAGATGGAAGACCTCTCCATGAACGGAGTCCCGGTAACCCATGGCCACAAAGTAACCATCGGCACACTGGCGGCTACAGCCTTTACCGAAATATTCTTTGCCGATCCCGAAGGCCCTCCGCCCGCACACAAGGACTTCAGACTGCCTGCCGGTTCGGAGCGGATGGCGGAAGTTTCCGGAGCCTTCAAAAACAGCCGCGCCCACGACGGAGTTGTAAAGATCGCCCTGGAAAAATTACCCGGCGAAAAAAACGCCCGCGTAATAAACGATGCCTTCCGCAGCAACTGGAAAGAGATCCGGGAGAGGATTCTTGAGCAGCTTGTTCCGTATTCCGAACTGAAAAAACTTCTGGCCGGCGCGGGCTGTCCCCTCATACCGGAAGAAATCAATCTGAGCCGGAACTATACCATTGCCACCGCCCGCCGGGCCCAGATGATGCGGAACAAGTACGGCATTCTGGATCTTGCCTGGGTAACAGGAGCCTTTGAAACAATACTTTCCCGGATGGAGGAGTCGGAGATTTATCTGAGATAAAGCGGGTCCGGGTTTTTAAGCCCATTTTTTCAGATCTTCTTTTATCCAGGCTGTGACAAGTTTATCTAACTTTACCATGTCAATTGGTTTAGAGAGATAATCACTAAAACCATTTTCCAGAAACATCTCCCTCATTCCGGAAATGGCGTTTGCGGTCAGCGCGATAATGGGAACGGTAGCCCCGTTTTCCCATTTCCGTATCTCCTTCACGGCCGCCACCCCATCCATGCCGGGCATCATGTGATCCATGAAGACGAGATCGTATGATTTCTGTTTCATGAGAGCAACAGCCTGCTCCCCGGACAGGCAGATATCGATCTGCATCTTGTACGGCAGCAACAGATTCCTGATCACCGTCAGGTTGACCCTGGAATCGTCCACCGCGAGAACTCTCGCCTCAGGCGCGGTGAATCCGATGTTCCGTTTTCCGCCACCCTCACGGGCAGCTTCCGTTTCCTGACTGAAAGGCCGCCCGTCCACAATTTCCTGGGGAATAAGGGCGGTAAACACGCTGCCCTTCCCGTACACACTGCGCACGGTAATATTGCCGCCCATCAGCCGGCACAGGTTTTGAGAGATATCAAGGCCCAGGCCGGTTCCCTCAATGCCCTGATTTTTTGAGGAATCGACCCGGCTGAAACTGCCGAAAAGTTTTTCCATATCTTCCTGCCTGATCCCGATCCCTGTGTCGGCTGCTTCAAAGGAAAGCAGGATCTTTCCGTCTTCCCGTACCATGCCGGAAACGGTGAAGGTTACGGAACCTTCGCGGGTGTACTTGACCGCGTTGTTGAGGAGGTTCAGCAGGATTTGCCTGATGCGGATCATGTCGCCGCGCAGCTTGTTGGGCAGGCCGGCGTCTATATTTGTGTTGAACGTGAGTTTCGTTTCGGAAATCCTGAATTTGATGATATTCTCCACATCGTGAACCAGGGAACTAAACGTATATTCGGTATTTGCGATCTCCAGCTTTCCTGCTTCAATTTTAGAAAAGTCCAGGATGTCGTTGATGATGGAAAGAAGACCGATTCCGGCCTCTTTTATGTTCACTATGTCTTCTATGGTCTCGCCGGGCAGCTCGCGCTGGAGCAGTACCTCCGAAAGGCCGATGATAACATTCATGGGCGTGCGTATCTCATGGCTCATCCTGGCCAGAAAGACACTTTTGGCGCGGGAAGCTTCCACGGCCAGCCGGGTCTGATTTTCCAACTCCTCTGTCCGCTGCCGGACCATTTCCTGTAAAACGGTTTCCTGCTGCCGGTGCCGGGCGATCTTTTTTCTGCCGCTGTATATCTTCAACACGAAAAATACCAGCATGGCAAACAGAATCGCCGAGGCTGCTCCCACAATCCGCAGCACCCGCTCCCGCTCCCCGTGGTCGCTTACGCGGATCCAGCGGCTCTGGATCCCGGCCTTTTCCACAGGCGTGATCGCGGCGAAAGCCTTGTCCAGGATACTGCACAGTTCAGGCCAGTCATCCCGCACACCCATGTGCCAGCCGTTGTTGTTCTCCGAATCAAAGGTGATATAGTTCAGGTTGGACAGACCCAGGTTCCGGATTGAATATAAAACGGAGGGCAGATAGCCGAGCATGGCCACCTCCCTGCCCTCCACTACCGCCAAAACGGCGTCCTCTTCCGACTCGTATAAACTGATGCCGGCCCGGAGGGTGGAAAAGGCAAAGTCGGCGTTGGAGGTGTTCCCCTGCACCGCCAGGGGCTGGCCGTAGAAGTCTTCGACCCTTTTGACAGGGCTGTCTTCCCGCACCACCAGGACCAGCTTGTATTCATAATAAAGCCGCGAAAGCAGAAGATCCCTTTCTCTCTCCGCGGTCCAGCCCAGAGTGGGAAGCAGATCCAGTTCATGGGCCAGTACTTTTGCCTGGGCCTCGGCATAGGGAACGTCCATGGCAGGCTCAAAGCGGAGGCCGGTTTTTGCTCCGATTAGCGCCAGATAGTCCGGCGCGATACCGGTGTAATTTCCTTCTTTGTCAAGAAATTCGAAGGGGGCGAATGCAGGATCGATGCCTACGCGGATGACGGGGTGTTCCCCAATAAAATTCCTCTCGGCTTCCGTCAGATCCGGAACGGAACTTTGCGCGAAGCCCCCCGCCGGCAGGATAATCAACAGAAGCGCGA
>JAISCR010000100.1 GCA_031265435.1 Treponema sp. | reverse complement strand
TCTTTTTGAATTGCATCAGGTTCACAATTAAACGAGGAACGGCATATATCTATTGGGTTTGTACCAAATTGCCTATTTCCATTAAGTATATGTTCGTATAACATTTTATTTACTCCTTCTATTTTTTATTTTTTCATAAACGAATGTTTTTGTCAATACTTTTCAAAAAATTTAGGCCATATTGCGCCTAACATTTTATGTGCAAAGCACAAAAACCAAATTCCTAGAAATAAAGCCTCAGTTCTTGGACTTCCTCTTTCAGCAGCTTTGCAAACCGTGGAATGGAAACTTCGTCAAAACGGAGAGAGGGTCCGGAAATACTTATCCCTGCCGCCGCTTCATCCAAATCGTTTATGATTGCCGCGCCTACGCATTTAATTCCACGCTCATGTTCCATGTTATCAACCGCGTAGCCCCGCGTTAGAATTTCTGTCAGTGAATCATGCAACTGCTGTTTATCCAAGATTGTGTTTTCGGTAAATTTGGTTTTTGGCTGGGTAAAAACCAGGTCCCGGATATCTTTACCCAGATTGGCCAGAATCGCTTTCCCGATTCCGGTACAGTACATGGGTATCCGTTCTCCAAGTATGCTCCGGGTATTAAGAACGCTGCTGGGGTACGCGGCGTCGAGATACAGCACATCGGTTCCATCCGGAATGCCAAGGTATACTGTTTCCCCGGTTTCTTCGGCAATTTTAAGCATGCGGGGATAGGTATTCCGTCTGAACCCCATGTATCCCGTTATGACATGGGACAGTTCCAGTATTTTGAATCCCAGATGGTACTTGCCGTTTTTGTTCCGGCCCACATATCCCAATGCCTCGAAAGTAACCAGAATGTCATATACATTGCTTTTATAAAGGCCCATTTTTTTACTGATTTCCGATATACCCATTTCAGGAGAATTTTTGAAACAC
The DNA here is from genome assembly GCA_031265435.1 of Treponema sp. Lineage (GTDB taxonomy): Bacteria > Spirochaetota > Spirochaetia > Treponematales > Breznakiellaceae > JAIRNJ01. Next base: position 1,995 of record JAISCR010000100.1, on the reverse strand, counting down.
TCAAGAATCTTTAACGCCTTTGCCAGGGACTTTATTTTCAACCTTGTTTCTGCCGTCAATTCGTTCTCCTATGCATAACAACGTTATGTATAGGAGTATATCATTGTATTATTTGGCCTGTCAAGGAAAAAATAGGTGAACGGCCTGTCCGAAGTCCGGTTGGTTTTGAAGAGGCTCCCGGAAGAATCGTGGGCGGCGTCGAAGATTAAGCGTGATTTTTTATTTACCCTTCGCTTGTTTGATATTATACTTTTATTTGAAAGGCTCCCGCGAAAATTTAGTCTTGCATAAGCCTTTGGAGCCGGTTCCATTAGAGTTGTTCAGAAACTTCAGTTTCTGAACAACAACCACTTAAAAACCACAAAATGCGGAGCATTTTGCAGGACTTGCAAGCTAACCGCAGGTTAGCAGAGAACCAACCGGGTTCTTGAACAAGTCTATTATAAACAAGGGGGATAAGATGGCGCAAAAAGGAAAAGGGATAATGAAAGAAGATTCCGGCGCGGTTTCCGCGGCCGGCGGCGGTAAAAAGCGTTTAATCGGGGCGGTGGCTCCTCTGGGCGCACTGCGGGGAAAGGGCAGCCTGGGGGTCGGCGAATTCCCCGACCTGGCCGAATTCGCCCGGTTTTGCAAAAAGACGGGAGTGGGGCTTATCCAGTTGCTGCCGGTAAATGACACGGGTTACTTTAGCGCCCCCTACTTTGCCCTTACCGCCTTCGCCCTCCATCCCCTGTACCTGCGGATTGAGGATCTGGAGGAGTACGGGAACGCCGGCGAGGCAGTCAGGAAAAAAATCGCCGAAGCCGGATCGGCCTTTGAACAAGAGAGCCGTTTTCCCTACTACCGGATACTTAAAACCAAGATGGAGATCCTCCGCAGCCTGTACGACGCCCATAGAGAGGAGATCATTAAAAAAGCGGCCCCCGGAGGCGCTCTTGCGGCCTGGATTGAGCGGAATCCCTGGGTAAAGGAATACGCCGTGTACCGCCGTCTTAAAGAGGCCAACGGTGAAAAGAGCTGGAAGGAGTGGGAAAACCACCGGGAAGTGGCCGCCTCGGATATCGAGACCCTTTGGAACGACAGGGAACTCAGGGGCGAGCATGTTTTCTGGGCCTGGCTGCAGGAGGCCCTGGACGGGCAGTTCGGCAGGGCCGCCAAAGCTGTGGCGGACGAGGGTATTCTTCTGGAGGGGGACATCCCGATCCTGATGAACGAGGATTCCTGCGATGTCTGGGCCCACCGGGAATATTTCCGGCTGGATCTTTCCGCCGGGGCTCCCCCGGATATGTACAGTCCCGAGGGACAGAACTGGGGCTTCCCCCTCCATGACTGGCAGGCCCAGTCAAAGGACGATTACACCTGGTGGCGCAGCCGGCTTAAGGTGGCGGAGAAATACTACGGAGCCTACCGCATCGACCACGTACTGGGCTTCTTCCGCATCTGGGCCAGTTCCAGACAGGACAATACCTCCGCCCTGGGAAGGTATATCCCCTATGTCCCGGTAAGGGAGAAGGATCTCGCGGAACTGGGATTCGACAAGGGACGTATCCGCTGGGTATCCCGGCCCCACGTTCCCACCGGGGAAGTCTGGGACGGCCTTCGGGGTATACGGGACGGCTTCGGTATGGATACCAACGCTATCGCGCCGGAAGCGGAGCGGATCTTTTCCGAAGCCCTGGAACGGATAGGCCAGGAGGAACTCTGGCTTTTCAGGGATACGATCAGGGGGGAGAGGGACATTGACGCCATGAACTTCCATCCCGTAGCCCGGGATTTTCTTTACAAGGCATGGCATAACCGGCTCTTTGTCGAGTACGAACCGGGCAGGTATTTCCCGGCCTGGTACTTCCGGAAAAGCCGCGCCTATGCCTCCCTGTCGGCGGATGAGCAGGCAAGGCTTGAGGAGATGCTGGAAAAACACCGGATCGATTCGGAAAAAATCTGGGAAACCGGGGGGAAGAAACTCCTCTCGGAACTCGCCGCTTCTTCTTCCAT
>JAISCR010000089.1 GCA_031265435.1 Treponema sp. | reverse complement strand
TGTTCTGAAAGGCTCAGGTCTATACCATGGTGTTTTTTATGAAAAATCCTGGTTTTGTAATTATGCCCCCCCCCCCCCCCCGTCATCTGTTATAGTATAAAATGTTTTTTGCTTTTTATAATAATCTCAGGAATATTTTTTTACGGATGTGATATCGGATCAATGGCACATGAGACGGAAACAGAAGATACAGAGACAACAGAAGATATAGAAACGATTGATGAAGATGATATAGAAACAGATTTTGAACCGCCGTATCCGTCAGGGCTGCCGGTTATGAAAATAGAAACCGCCGGGAGAAGCATTGATTCTACGGAAACATGGCTCGAAAACGCGGCATACAATCTCTACGATTCGGCAGGTGCATTGCTTTCAAATGGAGGCATGGATATTAAAGGACGGGGAAACACTACCTGGGGCATGCCGAAAAAACCATATTCATTGAAACTGGCGCAAAAGACATCCCTTCTGGGCATGTCGGAACATAAAAGATGGGCTTTGCTTGCGAATTATTCCGACAAGACATTGCTGAGAACAGAAACAGCATTTGAACTGGGATACAAATTCGATAACTTGGCATGGACTCCGCATTCCGTTCAGGTAGATTTATACCTCAATGGCAAATACAGGGGAGTATATCAATTGACGGAACAGATCAAAATAGATACGAACCGTGTGAACATTGATGAAATAAAAAAGAAGAACCCGAGTGACGGATACATATTGGAAATAGATGTCCGTAAAGGCGAAGTGTTCAATTTCACGACAACACGGGGGGTAGTATTTTGCTGTTCCGCTCCCGACGAAGATCTTGATGACATAATAAGCGGAGACACGATTTCACTTTTTGAAAAAATAAAAAACGATGTCCAGCGTGTTGAGGATGTCCTATATTCCGATAATTTCAAAGACAGTGACGAAGGCTACAGAAAATATATGGATGTCGGTTCCTTTGTTGACTGGTATTTTGTAAACGAAATAACAAAAAACAACGATGCGGTGTTTTTTTCGAGTGTCTATATGTACTATGATCCGGAAAAAGGAAAATACTGCATGGGGCCGATTTGGGATTTTGATATTGCATTGGGCAATGTTAATTATAATGACAATGACAATCCTGAAGGGTTTTGGGTTAAGGATTCAACCTGGATCTCGAGATTGTTTGAAGATCCGTATTTCGTTACATTGGTAAAAAACCGCTGGAACGAAAAAAGAGCGGCAGTTAACGGAATATTTCAATATATAGATGATCGTGTTGTTTATCTGAACAGTGCGCAGGATTATAACTTCAAAAAATGGAAAATTCTGGAAAGATTTGTATGGCCCAATGCAGTCGTAACCGGAACCTATGAAGCTGAGATAGCTTACATGAAATCATGGCTTACAACAAGATTAAACTGGCTTGATGGGGCTATATCCGGATTATAGCCTTGAGCCGCGGGTAAAACCAACCGTTTCGCGTATGCAGCCGTAGCGGTTTATTATTTGTATGTGTATAATTGCCCATGATCTACTATGCCACCTTTGTTCCCGGGCTGCAGGATGTAATTGCCGCCGTAGTCCGCGGACGCCTTGAAGATGTAACAATTCACAAACTCCTCGACGGCGCCGTCATTTTTGAAACCGCCTGTTCCTATGACAGGCTGAATTTTTTCTGCTTCAACAATATTTTTGCGGTGGCAAGCATCATTGAAAAGGCGGAACCCGCAGGAACATTCCGCCGGAAGGCTGATGGGCCGCTCTTCCCCTCCGGGGGCCTGGAAGAGCACATGAGGGCTGTAATCAGGGCGGGTAAAAATCCTGTCATTTCAGAAAACAACAAAAAGATTCTCAGTTTCAGAATCGTTTTCTCGATTGAAAACAGACTCGCCGCGGTCAACGAAAAGATAAAAAGGGAAACGGAAGCCTTTATTTCCCGCGCCTCAGGACTTTCCCTCTGCCGTTCAAGACCCGATACGGAATTCTGGTTCCTCTACCGCAGGGAAGGTTTCTCGGTGTTCATGAAACGCCTTACCCGGCATGCCTCCTGGGAAAAGCAGCTTCACCCCGGGGAACTCCCTCCTCCGCTTGCCTGGACTCTCTGCAGCCTTGCGGGCCTTGGCGAAAAGAAAAGCGCATCCTTAAGTGTTCTGGATCCCTTTTGCGGTTACGGCTCCATCCCTTTCCAGGCTCTCTCCCGTTTCCCCGCGCAAAAAATCTACGCTTCCGATAATTCCGCGGAAGCGGTACAGGAGACACTGAAGAAAACCGGTTTGGTTTCCCCGGGCCGTTTCCGTGAAATTTTTAAGAGCGATTTCAGGGATCTTCCCCCGAAGCCGGGCATGCAAAACATAGACAGAATCGTTACCGATCCTCCCTGGGGACTCTACAGGGAAACAGACAGAAATGATGCGCAGTTTTACCGGGAAATGCTGAATTGTTTTGAAAAGCTTCTTGCGGCAGCAGGCAGGGCGGTGATCCTCAGCGCGGCGGTGGAAGCGCTGGAAAACGCCTCGGCGGAAAGCGGCCTTTCCGTTACGAACACAATTCCCATTCTTCTTTCGGGGAAAAAAGCGGCAATATTTCTGCTAAAAAAACTACCCTAAAACAGAAGGGCGCCGCACCTGAAGGCTCTTTCAAGATGGCCTGCCCGTTTCTCTTCCCGGCTGGGCATCTCCCGGCTGGTACCTTCAAAAATCACCAGTTCCTTTTGCCTGACCCGGTCAAAGAGCCTGTCGTCGAGCAGAACCTTTTCCATCGCCGAGAGAATACCGGTGCTGTTGAAATACTCCATCGTGTTCCCCGCGGAGAGAAGATAGAGTCCCTTTTCAAGCCGCTTCATTAAACGTCCCTGTCCGGGCGGGCCGTCTCTGTTTGCGGAAACAGGCTTCTCCGTGTTTTCCCCATAGGCAAAGCCGTAAGTCCAGACCCGGTCAAACCAGCCCTTGAGTATGGCCGGTACGTCGGACCAAAAGACAGGACATATAAAGACAATGGCGTCGCTGTTGTTTATCTTCTTCTGTTCCTCGGCAACATCCTGTGGAACAGGGAGATCGCCGCGGTAAAAGGCCTCCCGCCTGTATTCGGCCTCGCTCATGAGGGCATTGAAATTCATCCGGTACAGGTCGGAAACAGTAAAACTGTGCCCGGCGCTTTCAAGGCCCCGGATAAAACTGTCCCGAATCTCCGCGCTAAAACAATCCTTACCGGGATGGGCATAGACGATAAAAACATGCATAAAAGCTCCTCATGAGGCTACACAAAATCAAAATCAAAGCCGTAAAAAAATTCACTGCCGTTCAGGTTTCCCCTTCATCTGAACTGTCTTCAAAGCTGGTTTCTTAGGCGTACTGGGCCCAGTAAAGCTGATAGTAGAGGCCCTTCAGAGCCATAAGTTCGTCATGGGTTCCCGACTCGGCAATGCGGCCATCCTTGATGTATATGATCCTGGTGCAGTCCCGGATAGTAGAAAGTCTGTGGGCGATGATAAAACTGGTACGGCCCTTCATGAGGGTTTTAATCCCCTGCTGAACAAGCTGCTCAGTCCCGGTATCAATACTGCTGGTGGCTTCATCCAGTACGAGAATTCTGGGGTCGCTGAGGAGGGTGCGGGCAAAGGCGAGAAGCTGCTTCTGTCCGTGGGATATGCCGCCGCCCTGTTCGGTAATGGGAGTGTCGTAGCCCTGGGGGAATTTTTCAATAAAACTGTTGGCCCCGATAAGCTCCGCGGCCCTGCGCACTTCCTCTTCTCCGGCATCAAGTCTGCCGTAACGGATATTGTCCGCAATGGTGCCGGTAAAAAGAAAACTGTCCTGAAGCATGATCCCCATCTGGCTTCGCAGGGAATTCAGTGTTACCTTCATGATGTCCTGACCGTCGATCAGCACCCTGCCCTCTTCGATGTTGTAGAAACGGGAGAGGAGGTTGACGATGGTAGTCTTGCCCGCGCCTGTGGGGCCGACGATAGCGATACTGTCGCCTGGATCCGCGGTAAAGGATACGCCCTTGAGAATCCTGTGCCCCGGATCATAGGAAAAGCTTACATTGTCAAAGGCCACATGCCCCCGCATGGCGGAAAGCTCACGGGCATCCGGGGCATCCTCAATGACGACAGGCTCCGCGATGGTGTCAAAGATCCGGTCCAGATACGACATGCCCGTAACAAAGGTGTTGTAAATATTTGCCAGATTGATGATGGGCTGCCAGAAACGCCAGGCATAGTTCCCCATCGCCAAAAGCATGCCGAAACTCGCCATAGGATTCATCCAGTAGGCCCCCGTGATATACACAAAGGAAAAAACAATCTGGCTTATCGTTTCGGTACTGAACCACACGGAGTTGGAAATGTACTGGGCAAACATCCAGGTCTTGTTCCGCTCATCGGCCAGGCGGTCAAGAGTTGCCAGGGTTCTCCTCTGCTGATCAAAGGCCTGCGTAACCCGCACCCCGTCAATACTCTCCTGCACATAGGCATTGAGATTGGAATTTTTGTTGCTTACAATCTGCCAGGCTTTCCGCTGTCTGTTTTTGATCGTCCAGATAAAGGCGGCCAGCACCGGAAGGCCCAGCACTGTTACTGTTGCCAGGTGCGCGTTGACCTTGTACATAAAAAAGATGATAAAAAAAATGTTGAGGATCTCGATGATAAAGTTAAGGATACCGTTGGAGAGGGCATCGGAAACACTGTTCACATAGGGCACCACACGCACAAAGATCTTGCCGTGGGGACGGGTGTCATAGAAACTGAAGGGCAGCCTTTGCAGGCGGGCAAAGAGATCGTAACGGATATCGTGAATAATGGCCTGTCCCGCCTTTGCCACTATCAGGTTCCGCACGGCCCCAAAACCGATGGAGAACACAATGGTAAGCGTAAGCCCTCCCGCCATAAGAAAGAGGAGGCGGTAGTCCTTGGCCGGCACCGCCACATCCAGCGCGTGCTGGATAAAGAGAGGCCCCGAAAGGCCGATTATGCTTGAAAAGAGGCTGAAAATCAGGGCGGCGCTCATGCTGGCCTTTACTTTTGCAAGATAACCCAGCACATACTTAAAGTTGACAAACGAGACTTTATCGTCCAGATACTCATCAACGTCGTACTTGTTCCGCCCCTGGGTCTGCTTTGTCTGTTTATCTTTTTTCCGTGCCATCATATTTCTCCGGGGCTCATTCTTTTACATTATTTTGCAGGGCCCAGATATGACGGTAGAATCCCTGCTGCTTCACCAGTTCCTCATGCTTTCCCCGCTGAACAATACGACCCCTGTCCATGACAAGGATCAGATCCGCCCCCCGGAAACTGGTGATCCGCTGGGCAATAAGAATCTTGGTGCAGGAAAAATCCATCTTCCGCAGCTGGTTCTGAATATACTGTTCGGTTTCGCTGTCAACACTGGAAGTAGTATCATCCAGAATGAGAAGGGAAGGCTCCACCGCCAAAGCCCGCGCCAGGGCGATACGCTGCCGCTGTCCGCCGGAAAGACCCACTCCCCGTTCCCCCACCAGGGTTTCGTAGCCGTCTTCCATGTTCAGGATAAAGCCGTGGGCATCGGACTGCATGGCCCTGCGCCGGATACTCTCCCCGTCAAGGCCGGGATTACCGTAACTGATATTCCCGGTAACCGAATCGGAAAAGAGAAACACTTCCTGCCGGGCAAGCCCTATATGGCGGCGGAGGCTTGAAAGGGTATAGTTCTGAATATCCACCCCGTCCAGAAGCACCTGCCCCGAATCCGGTTCATAAAAACGGGTAAGCATGTTGATAAGGCTTGTCTTCCCCGATCCGGTACTCCCAAGAATACCGATGCTCTGCCCCGGCTCGGCCCGGAAACTTATGTCTTCCAGAATCGGCGCCCCGTCTATCGAAAAATTTACATTCCTGAATTCGATAGCGCCCTGCGGCCGTTCCGCCATCTCCACGGCGCCGCTCTTGTCTACCACCGCGGGCACGGAACTTACAACCTCGATGATCATCGTTGCCGCGGCGTGGAAACGCTGCAGGTCCGCCAGAAGAATCCCCAGCATCCGCAGAGGCATTGCGAGAGCCCAGGTAAGGCTCGAAAAACTCATGTACTGGCCCGGCGTAAGTTCCCCCCGGATCAGGAAGATCCCGCCAACGAGAAGCATGATGATGAGGAGCACCTGGCTGACCAGTTCCAGAAGCGGCTGATACTGCGCGACGATATAGGCATTGTCAACACTGGTGTCCCGGTAATCGGCGTTCCGTTCCTCAAAATGCTCCTTCTCGTACTCTTCCCGGGCAAAGGCCTTGACCACCCGGTTTCCGTGGATATTTTCGGTCACCGTGGTGGAGAGGGAAGTAAGCTTTTCGCGGAGCAGGCGGAAACGGGGCCGGATACGTTTTACAAAGATTGAACTGATCAAAAAGATGAAGGGAGTAACGGTAGCAAGACTGAGAGCCATCTTCCAGTTTATAAAAAGATAAAAGACAAAGGTTGCCCCAAAGAGCGTCACCGCGTCCACAAACTGATAGCTGATCCAGGCCACCGAATGGCGCAGCATATCAAGGTCGCTGGTCATCCGGGTCATGAGGTTTCCGGTGCGGAATTTGTCAAGAAAACGGTAATCCTGAATCTGGATAACCTCGTACATTTTCCGCCGCATGGAAGTAAGACTGTCGGTACTGGCAAGTTCCATGAGGATCACCATGATGTAACGCAGGGAAAGACGAAACACCTGCATGCAGAACATCGCCGCCAGCAGCTTCAAAAGCGGAGCCGTATTGCGGGGAATGATCACATCATCAATAAGACGCTGGGAAAGGTAAGGATTAACAATGATGAGGGAAGAAGTGATCCCCGCCAGGATGAGCCCGGTGATAAACCGCCACTTCTTCTCCCCCATGTACGTCCATACCCATTTGAAGCGGAACCATAAACCGGACTCCGGATTTTTACGCACGATATGTTAATGATACCATTTCGCAAAAATGATTACAATGCGCCGCATGGTGTGTGTCGCATGGTTTGAATGGTTTGAAGAGGAAATTTACCGCGAGGTCGAAGAAGTCGAAAAAGTAACGGTTGAAGAACGGGGCAGGGGGATTTATACTGTGACAGGAGACATCATCCCAATCCAGATCATCGATAGCCGGGAGCTATCGGACGGGGAGAATCTGTGGCTGAGGAACCTGGACAACGGGCTTAATGTAGAGGCGATACGGATGAGTGATATGACGCTGGAACAGGTGCTTGAACGGACAGGGCTTACCGCCAAATGGGAAGCCAGAGGAGAGGCCCGGGGTAAGGCGGAAGGCGAAGCGCGAGAGGCTATGGCTGAAGAGCGGGTCAAGCGTGAAGTAGCTAAAAATCTTATCAACATAGGATTGCCCCTTGAACAGGTTGCCCAGGCTACCGGGCTGGACATTGAAACTCTTACACAATACAGGGAATAATCCGGGGAAAAAGGGTCCCCCTTAATCGGGGGTGGTCGTTTAGTCGGTGGTGACCGGCACATTTGCGTTTCTTAGAGCCGGGTTATTTCCTCGACCGTAAGCCCGGTATCTTCCGCTATTTGATCGAGAGGCAATCCGCGTTTTTTCATTTTAGCGGCAATTTCAAGCCTTTCCTCCAGCCGTGCCCCATTTATCCGGGTTATCTCGTCGGAGACCGCCTTCTCATACTTCAAATACGACCGCAAAAGCGTTGGGTCTCCGTTTATCCAGTCTATCTTCTTTTGCATCTCCTGTATCGCAGGATCCATACTCAGTACCTCCTCTATCAGGTTTATCGGACTATGCTTGTCAAAATATACCAGCCACCGGTGCAGCGCATTCCTTCCGATATCCTTCTCAGGCTGTTTGCGGAACTTCACCATATCCAAAAAATGCAGTTCCAACGCATCGGTCAGCATATAGTCCTTGTGCCGATCCTCATATATGTGAAAGCTGGTGTGAAACTCCTCCAGCCGGATATACCCAAAATCGAGGATATTGATGCCGATGACCGCCGGTAACTGGCTGTAGTCCTCTCCCGCCCCTATCCCCTTGGCATAGTGCCAGGCCCAGTAGTCCAGGCTCCGCCGTTCCATGTTGTACTGGTTGGCGATCTGAACCTCAATGTTAACCCTGGTGTTATCCGCCAGTTTAGCCAGGACATCCAGTTTTCCGGCTTTGCCCCCGACCACGGCGGCGGGTAAGTCCTTGTCCTCAAGGATTTCCACCGATTCGATGTGGTCTTTCCCGGTCCGTTTGAGGACGGCATTCAAAAAGGCGATAAGCTGTACCTCGTCTCCTTTCTCGCCCATAGCTTTCTGAAAGGCGAAATCGTTGAGGGGGTTGAGTCGTTCTTTATTCATCCGGTACCTTCTTTTTTTATACTATATCTGAATTCCGGGATTTTGCAATGTTCCGTTAAACGACCCATGCGCCGGTGACTCCTATTTCATTTTATGGATTTAATCTGAAATATTGCCGTAAAATGTTCTTGTTCCAAGATTTGACATTGTGGAACCAACTCTATTAACATAAAATTATGGAATGGTTTAAAACACAGCCGGTAATGCTTCAGGCTTTGCTGGCAACCCTTTTTACCTATGGCGTTACCGCCCTGGGAGCCGCCACCGTATTTTTCTTCAAGAACATAAACCGTAAGGTGCTGGACGGCATGCTGGGCTTTGCGGGCGGTATCATGATCGCGGCGAGCTTCTGGTCTCTCCTCTCCCCGGGCCTTGAGATGGCTCAGGCTGCCTCGGAGATTACCGGTGTTCCCGGCTGGGTTCCCGCGGTCATAGGCTTTCTCGCAGGCGGCCTCTTCCTCAGACTGGCAGATACCTTACTTCCCCATCTCCACATGGAACAGGAGCATGCCGAGGGGATCAAGACCAACTGGGGCCGATCCGTACTCCTCGTGCTGGCGATCACCCTTCACAACATACCGGAAGGCCTCGCCGTGGGCGTGGGCTTTGGGGCCGCGTCCGCGGGGCTTCCGGGAGCGGGAATTTCAGGCGCCGTCGCGCTGGCTCTGGGTATCGGCCTTCAGAACTTCCCCGAAGGGGCGGCGGTTTCCATCCCCCTGCGCCGGGACGGTATGGGCAGACTGAAAAGTTTCTGGTATGGTCAGGCATCGGGTATCGTGGAGCCTATTGCCGGGCTTATCGGAGCGGCTCTGGTAATGTCGATGCAGTCGATCCTCCCCTATGCCCTGTCCTTTGCCGCCGGGGCAATGATATTTGTCGTTGCCGAAGAGCTTATCCCCGAAGCCTACCGGGAAGGAAACGATCATATCGCCACAACCGGCCTCATGCTAGGTTTTGCCTTGATGATGGTTTTGGATGTGGCTCTCGGGTAGCAGCGCAAGGCCATAAAGAAGAATATTTTACCGCAAGGTCGAAGAAGTCGAAGACGGAAAGAGAAAGAGGGGTCTCTTAAAAAACTTATTTGACTTATTTGACTTCGCGGTTTATAAAATTCTTCCGTGTACAAACACTAATATAAGGAGTAAATTATGAAACTGATTTTTTTAGGTCCCCCCGGAGCCGGCAAAGGTACACTGGCGGCAAAGGCGGTGGAGATTCTCACGGTTCCCCACATCAGTACCGGAAACATCTTCCGGGCGGCCATAGCGGCAAAGAGCCCCCTGGGCCTCAAGGTCAAGGAGATTCTCGATTCGGGGAAACTGGTAGACGATGAAACAACCATCGGCCTGGTACGGGAACGCCTTGCCCAGGATGACGCGCGGGCAGGGTATATCCTCGACGGCTTTCCCCGTACCATTCCCCAGGCGGAGGCCCTCTCAGGTTTTTCCGCGGTGGACAAGGTGCTTAACTTCGACATCCCCGATTCAGGGGTAGTGGAACGGCTTTCGGGCCGGAGAACCTGCAAAAAATGCGGCGTCAACTTTCATATCCTTTTTAATAAACCTGAGCGGGAGGGAATCTGCGACGCATGCGGCGGGGAACTCTACACCAGGGACGACGACAAGGCGGAAGCCATCCGGAAGCGGCTCCAGGTTTACCGGGATCAGACCGCCCCCCTCATCGACTTCTACCGCGAGAAGGGCCTCCTCATCGATGTGGACGCCCGCCCCGGTATAGATGAGGTTGTGGAGAACTTCAGGAAAAGCCTGGGAGTGTAAAAGGGGGCCTGTTCCGAAGCTGCCTTGAGCTTTGGAACAGGTTCAATGAAGGCTGTTCCGAAATTAAACTTGAGTTTTGGAACAAGCTCAGTTTTCTTCGTTTTCCCGGCAGTATTTCCGCAGTACCCCTTCCATCCCCGAAAGACTCTCCTCCCGGTTGAGGCTGTTTGCAAGCCAGGTGCCCCATTTGAAATTTTTGCAGAAAAAGCCGAAAAAACGCCGTGCCCGGCTGATGTGGAATTCGGGGGGCTGATGACGGGCAAGGAGTTCCAGAAAACGGAGGGCGGTTTCTTCAGGATGTGGAAAACGGAATGTTTCTGAAGGGAACCTTCGCTCACGTTCGTTTGCCCGGCGGAATGTACCGGGCCGCGGGTTTACGGAAATCGACGGCGCGGTGAGGGCTTGCGCGTGGGCGAAAATCCAGGGCCTTTGAACGGCGGCCCGGCCCAGCATCACGGCATCGCAGAGGCTCCCCCGCGGGCGGGCTTTTTCGGCCAGAGCTTCGGCGGAGTCTATATCCCCGTTCCCGGCCACAGGGATGGAAAGTTCCCGCTTCAGGCTTTCTATATAGTCCCAGCGGGCCCGGCGTTTGAACTTTTCCGAAGAGATGCGGGGATGCAGCGTAACAAGATCCAGGCCCTCGGCTTCCAGGCGGCGGCAGAAGCGGAAAAGATAGTCAAAATCATCGTTAAAACCGGTACGGAGCTTAACGCTGAGTCTGCACCGGGTAAGGGGCCTTAAACGGGCGATAAGCTCCCCTGCCCTGTCAATATCCGCCATCCAGGCCACTCCTGCACCGGTTTTGCGTATCAGGGGGGCCGAACAGCCCATATTTATGTCTATTCCGGCACATTCCCGTCCATCCAGAAGGACGACGGCCCTCGCCAACTGCTCCGCATCGGCGCCTACAAGCTGGTAAACGGTCCTTTCGGGACAGGGGCCTGCGTCAAGGTACCACTTCTCAAAGATGCCGCCGCCACAGAGAGCCCCGGCGCTGATCATCTCGGTAAAATACTCATCACAGCCGCCGAAACTTTCGATTAATTCCCTCAGGGCCCGGTGACTTAATTCCGCCATCGGAGCTAGTAAAAGAGGCTTCATGGTGATATAATGCTTCTATGAGGTACCTGGTTAGTCATCCCATTATCCTAATCGAAATGCGGCTGTGGAGAAACCGTCTTGTAACGGCTTCTATGATGAAATCATGCCTATTTTATGAGGCAATGGCTTGACTTACATCGATCAAGAGACTACGATTTAAGAAGAAGAGAGGAGCGTACTGCATGACAGCAAAGAGTGATATGCCCAGCCTTAACGAAAAACCGCCTGAAGGCTTAAAGCCGGAAGGAGGCTCGTACCGGGTGTTGGTAGTTGATGATTCTATGTTCATCGCAAAGCAACTGGGGCAGATTTTTACTTCTGAAGGTTTTGAGCTGGCAGGAACTGCCGGGGATGGAGCCCAGGGTGTCGAAAAATACAAAGAATTGTACCCAAATGTAGACCTCGTAACGATGGATATCACCATGCCGGTAATGGACGGTGTTACCGCACTGGAAAAAATACTGGAATTTGACAAGGATGCCGTTGTAATTATGGTGAGCGCGCTGGGAAAAGAGGATGTGGTTAAAAAATCCCTTCTTATGGGCGCCAAGAGTTATATTGTTAAGCCTTTAGACCGGAAAAAGGTGTTGGAGCGCGTTGTTTCGGTTCTTAAACGGTAAATCCGGCTAAGACGGGTATTATGAAAGCACAGCTTATCTCAGATTCTCTCTATTGTCTTCATGCAGATATATATACATCCGATCTTTTTGAAGGTATCTGGCCCATTCCCCAGGGCGTTTCCCTTAATTCCTATGTAGTTAAAGGTGAAAAAACCGCCCTCATCGACCTTTTTCGGGACTGGACTGAGGCACCTGCCCAAATCGGCGCGGAACTTGACTCAATCGGCATGGATTTTTCCAGTTTCGATTACCTCATCCTCAACCATCTTGAGCCGGATCATACAGGCTGGCTCCGCGAATTTCGCGAAAAAAACCCCGGGGCCGAGATTATCTCCACCGCCAAGGGCATCAATCTGGTCAAAACCTTCTATAAAATCGAAACTGGCCTGCGGGCAGTAAAAGACGGAGACACGCTGGATCTGGGAGGCGGCAGAGTTCTCAGTTTCCATGAGACACCCAATGTCCACTGGCCCGAAACCATGATGACCTGGGACGCACAGTCGGGAAGCCTCTTCTCCTGTGACGCCTTCGGTTCTTTCGGTTCTCCGGGAGGACGTATCTTCGACGATGAATTCAGCGGCGTTGAGCTTCAAAACTTCGAAGCCGAAACCCTCCGGTACTATTCAAACATCGTTTCATCCTTCTCCATCTTTGTGGAAAAGGCAGTGCAGAAGTTTGCGGGATTCACAATCAACTGCGTAGCCCCGAGTCACGGCATTATCTGGCGAAAAGAACCAAAAAAAATCATCGATCTCTATTTGAAATACGCCGCCTGGGCCAAGGGGCCCGCGGAAAAAAGCATCGCCGTCGTCTGGGGTTCCATGTACGGCAATACCAAGGCAGGACTTGACGCGGTGCTCCGCGGCATAGAACAGGAAGGAGTCCCCTGCAGCATACATCAGGTTCCCAACGAGGATGTATCATGGATTCTGGCGGACGCGTGGAAAAGCTCGGGCCTTGTTTTCGCCATGCCCACCTATGAATACGCCATGTTCCCTCCCATGGCTTATGTGCTGGACATCTTCCGGCGGAAGCACGTATTCGGCAAGAAAGTACTCCGTATCGGCTCCTGGGGCTGGGTAGGAGGCGCAAAAAAAGAATATGACGCCGCCATTGAAGCCCTCAAGTGCGAAAACATGGAACCCATCGAGTGGGCAGGCTGCCCCGGCCCGGACGAATTTGCCAAACTTGAAGAAGCCGGCCGTGCTCTGGCTAAAGCGGTGAAGGCGTAAGGACCCGCGCGCTGTTTCCCGGCTGAGGATACCTCACCTTCAACGCGGTCAGGAGGATAAAAAAAATTGCGAAAATCAAATTTTTCCCCTGACGAAATCATAGGAGGTTCCCATGAACAATATCATCGATCTGCAGGAAACATCTCCCGATCACTGGCGGGCAAAATATCAGGGTTCCAAAGTGAGCATAGAAGAACTGCTCAATACACTTACCCATGAAGAATTGTATGATTTTACGGTCAGGATCATAAAAAACAATCCGGACTTGACCAACGCTGTCTTCCTTGAGTTTTCGGAAAGAATCGAAAACAAAAGCGGCAACAAATATGTTTCCATCATACGCGGAGAACTGGCGGGCATTGAATTTGACGATAACGATTACTATAGCGAAGAAGACATCTGCATTGACGCGTTGGACGAATGGATTGAAAAGGCCGAACAGTACCTTAAAGAGAAAAAACCTCATGAAGCGGTGTTGATTGCCCAGGCGTACATTGAAGAATTTGCCTCGTGGCTGCGGGAAAACGCCAATGATGATTTCACTGACTGCATTTCCGAAGATTATCAGGCCCGGCCCTTTGAGATTCTGAAAAAGGCCGCCGCCGCTCCACAGGTAAACGTGAAGGATCTGTACGACTATTGTATGAGTGAACTGTCAAAGAAAAAGTACGCCGGGCTCCACATGGCCGACTGTTTTAACGATCTGCTTATGCCCCTTTCGATGGAGGTAAATCCCGAAGCTTTCATAAAACTACAGCAGAGCTTACTCGAAAAAGCAGAGGATAAAAGCTCATACGGGGCGGAAAAAATCCTTAACCGGATCATTGATTTTTATAGAAAACGCCATGATCCCAAAACGGCGTGGAAATATGTTGAAGAAAATATACAGATAGAGAGCTTCCGCCGGATGGTGATAGAAAAGAGAATCAAACAAAAGAAATTTCCCGAGGCAAAGAAACTTATTCATGATTATACTGGCAAGAAGGAAAACAAATACCGTTCCGATTTCTGGGATGATTATCTCCTGCAAATCGCACGGGGGGAAAAAGATGTTCCCGCCATACAGAGCATCTCTTATTCGTTTATCAAAGATTCTTTCCGGGAAAAGTATTATCGAATTTACAAATCGGCCTTTGGCGCCAATGAGTGGCCTGAGCGGTTTGAAAACATACTTCAGCATTATGAGGCTCAAAAAAGTTTGTGGGATGATCCCGCCGCCGATCTTTTGGCCGCCGAAGGAATGGCGGAACGGTTGATGGAATATATCGGGAAAAAGCTTTCTCTGGAAAAAATGGAGAAGTACCACAGTTTCTTTGCCGGCGCTTTTCCCGAAAAGACCCTTGCCCTTTTTCGGAAGGCCGTTGACCATTATGCGGAGAACAACACCGGGCGCACTTACTACAAACATATTGTCGATGTATTCGGAACGATGAAAAAAATACCCGGCGGCGCTTCCGTTGTGGCGGATATGAAAGCCCGGTATCTCATTACATACAAAAACCGGCGGGCTATGGGTGAAATATTGAACAGGAGCTAAACGATCACCGCCTAAAGGCGGAAAAACCCCGCACCCGCCATCAGAATCATCCGGCCAGCAGTCTCTTGATGTTTTTCTTTGGAGGCTCGCCAAATAATCGTTTATATTCACGGTTAAACTGGTTCATACTCTCATATCCCACCGAATAGGCTGCATGAGCGGCATCTATCCTTTCGGTAAGCATTAACTGTTGCGCTTCGTGGAGGCGCAGCCGTTTCTGATATTGCAACGGGCTTATCGTGGTAAGCTGTAAGAATTGCCGCATGAAAGTAGAGGGAGCCATACTAACCAGTTTTGCCAATTCATTGATGTGTAACGGCTTGGTATAGTTGTTCTTGAGCCAGAGAATAGCCTGGGCTATTTGATAGTTTTTGGAGCCCTGGGTATGTATCATCCTGAGCCGGCTTCCCAGCGGTCCCTGGAGCAGGCGGTAATGCAATTCCCGGATAATCAGCGGGGCCAGTACCGTGTGTTCTGCCGTAGACTTAAGCTCCGGTTTGAGCAGTTCGGTAAGGCGCAAAAATGCGTCAAGCAGATAAGGGTCTGTATCGACAACCGCTATTCCCTGCCGGGGAGCAGTTTCACCGGTTCTCTCCGTTGCGGGAAAAGGAATTTCAGCCAAAAGTTCCAACAAAATAGATGTATCCAACCGCATAATAATCTTCAGGAACGGCTTTTTGGGCGTTGCCGTAAGTATCCTGCCTCCGCTTGGCAGATCGGCGCCAATGAGCATGTACTTGTTTTTACCCCAGACGACTTCCTCCGTCCCTATGATGGATAGTTTTTTTCCCTGTACCAGAAGGATGACCATAGGGCTATAAAAGCGTTGTATGATACCGGTCGGTTCATCGTGGCGGGCTATGGCGAGTCCTTGTATTCCGGTTTCAAAATAGCCCGGTTTTGGCACAAGATCGATGAGCGTCTCCGTGAGGAATCGGTTGGTTGTATCCAAATCTATACGGTTATTTCCTGCCATAAAATGCCTTTTAACGAAGTATCTCCCTCTTGCCGGGTCTTGTCAATAATGACGGATACAACAATGAGAATATTAGGCAAAAAATAGGTAGTATCGTGCATTTACCTTCCTGCAGGGTTTTGGATATATTTTTGAATAATTTATGAAACGGAAAAAATCATAACGGCGGGATTATCAATGCAAATGCCCGTCCGCCGGTCTGTTCTGCTTATTCCGGCATATAATCCCGATGGGCGTCTGTTGCGGCTCGCGGAAGAAATTAATATGGCCGGAAGCCAAGCCGTCCCGCCCCTGGTGGTAGTGGATGACGGGAGCGCCCCCGGCTGCCGGTGGGTATTTTATGCCTTAAAAATCCGCACGGGCTGTGAGGTGGTGCGCCACGAAACCAACCACGGCAAGGGCGCGGCCCTAAAAACCGGCATGGTCTATATCCTCGAAAAGTACCCGGAATCAACGGGGATAGTGACGGCAGATGCGGACCTCCAGCATCTGCCCCAAGACATTCTTCGGGTTACCCAAACGCTGGAGGAAAATCCCAACAGCATGGTACTGGGCTCAAGAAATTTCAGCGGTAAAGATGTGCCCTTTAAGAGCAAATGGGGGAACCGCGTTACCTCTTTGATTGTCTATATGATAACCGGTATTCCCGCTTTAGATACCCAAACCGGCCTGCGGGGCATCCCGGCAGCCTTCGCCGCCGAGTGTCTGGATATCCGGGGGGACCACTTTGAATTTGAGATGGAGGCGCTGTTTCACCTGACGCGGCGTGGGGTTCCTTTGATAACACTGCCCATAACCACTATCTACCGGGAACAGAACCACGCCACCAACTTTCACGCCGTAAAGGATTCGATATTGATTTACCGCAGTGTGTTAAAATTCGGCGCGGCTTCGGCTGTGTGCGCGGGCCTGGACTTGATACTCTTTGCCCTGTTCTCCACGTTTATCTTTGACAAGAGCGCCGGGGGGATTATGGCAGCCACCATCGTGGCGCGGGTCTGTTCCGGCTGCTGTAACTTTATATGCAATAAATTCTTTGTCTTTGGAATGCGGGGAAAGACTCCGAAAGCCTGGGTCAAATACGCCGTCCTGTTCGCCGCTATCATGTTTACCAGCGGTGTTCTTACCGTCCTGCTGGCTTCTGCGGGGGTTCCGGCTGTAGCCGCGAAGCTGCTCACCGATTCTTTGCTTTTCGCGGTAAGCTACATGGCGCAAAAGCGGTTCGTTTTTACCCGGACCGCATAGGAGGCCGTATCAAATGCCCGGACTGCAAAGTATAGCGCTTTTCTTCAAAAAACCTTATCGGTGGGCCTCCCTATACGCTACGGCTTTAACCGGCGTTTGCGTCCTTATTCTCCTGGATGCCTTTGTCATACCCCGGCCTCTCGCCGTGGCCGCCAAAACCCCCGCCATCATCCCGGCGGGAAATGAAGGCGGACCTGCCGCTCCGGTGATAGGCGATGCCTCTTATGCCGACGACCGTATCTCCATCACGATAGAAACCCTCAGAAGGTATGACACCACGATTTTTATCGCCGACATCATCATACATAACCCCGTCTATGTCAGGACCGCTTTTGCGGGGAATACCTTTGGCCGCAACATCAGTAAAACTACATCATCCCTGGCGGCGGAACACCGGGCTATTTTTGCCATCAATGGCGATTACTACGGCTTCCGGGAGAGCGGTTATGTTTTACGAAATGGGGTCCTGTACCGGGCCGGCGGTAAAAACAGCGCTCTCTTGATGGATACGGAGGGTAATCTATTCTGTAAGAACGAGACGGATATAAGCGCCGCCGATACGGATGGGGCATGGCAGATTTGGTCCTTCGGCCCCCCGCTGGTTCTTGATGGGAAGCT
>JAISCR010000086.1 GCA_031265435.1 Treponema sp. | reverse complement strand
TCTGTCGGATCAGAAAAAAGACGGCTATAACTACAATGGCGCGGGTACAAGTTTTGGCGATTGGATTGCTTATGAGCAAACGGACGCCCGTTTTGTAAGTGTGTGTTATTATGCCTATGGAAGTGTATCGGAATGGTTATTCCGTTATGTGGGCGGAATTGAGGCTGATGAAGAAAACCCCGGTTTTAAGCATTTTGTTTTACAACCTGCGCCGGATGATCGTAACTGGTTTCCTCAAAATCAACAGCGGATAGATTGGGTAAACACGGTTTACCATTCCTGCCGCGGCGATATTGTCAGCAGTTGGAACCGCAAGGCGGACGGAAGGATAAGCAGCACGGCGGTTGTTCCGGCAAATACAACGGCGACACTATACCTTCCGGTGGCGGCGCCGGACGATAAAATTTACGAAGGCGATAAGTTGGCGGCAAAGGCGGAGGGAGTTGAATATATCCGTACAGAAAACAATAAGGCAGTTTTTAAATTACAGTCAGGAACCTACTATTTTGATGTTAGGTCCCCCTGAATGGACGAAAAGGGCGCCGGGTTCTCAGAAACCATATCGCAGACGAAGTTCAAAAATGTTGTCGATTCTGGAATCCCCGGAATTGGCGCTGTACCCTCCGGCGGCGTTCAATATCACCGTATACACCGCCGTGATATTCGCGCCATTGCCCAGGTCAAAGCCTATGGAAGGCTCAATGATCAATCTGTTGAAGACCGAAGGTTCCCCGCCGGCAATTTTATAGCCGTCATTATATCTGAAAAATTCGGCCGTGCAGCCCAGACCGGTTCCCATCCGGGGAGAGAACCTCCAGGAAAACCCCGGTTTGACATAAAGACCCATGATCCGGTCGTTTCCCCCTCCCCAGTTCTCAAAGCCAAGGGTAAGGGCGTAGTTAAAAGCTCCGGCGCCATATCTTAGATAGAGCCAGTTCAGGGCGTTAAACCTGCTGTCAGGAACATTGTCCGTGGTTTTGAGGCCGAGGAAACGCCCGTTCATCCACAACGAAAAGCCGGGAACCGCGTCCCTTAAAAATTTGGGGTTGAACCGGTAGATAACCACGCTTCCGGCCTGTTCTCCCCCGGTTGCGGGAATCCAGTTCCATCCTTTTGTTTTGTAATGGTCAATAACCGCCTCGCCGGGATCGGTATTCGCCGGTTTCGGGGTAACGCCGTCCCATTCCTCAAGATTCACGCTCCATCTGCCCGGCGCGGCGGCGTCACCATCATCCCCCTGGCCGTCCAGTTGAAGGCCGATGCGGACATCAACGGCGTTGTTCTCGTAGCGGACGCCGAAGCGGAGCTCGCTGAAATAATCGGCGGCCGCTACCCTTGCCGGATAAAGCGCCGGCAGCATAAAGCCCACGTTCAGGCCCGGCGCCGCCCGGGGCTTAAATTCAAAACGGGCGCCGCTGATGGCCTCGATGTTTCCCCAGATTTCGTCCCCGCCGGTTTCCCAGGGCATATCGCCGCCTATCTTTCCCAGGGACATGCGAAACCGGTGATCAAAAAAGTCGCCGGCTCCATAGAAATAGTCGAACATATTATCCAGGGTAGTCTGGAACCTGTCCCAGCTCTGGCTTGTCGCCTGGGCCCGCCACTTAATTTGGATATTGTTCCTGGTCAGAACAAAGTTCAGCCTGATCCTTCCCGGCGTACCGGCGTCATCGGAGTTCTTCACCACCGCCATAGCCTCCCCGCCGCCTTCTTTGGAAATGTTCAAACCGGTCTTAATATCCCCCGAAATTGCCAGACCGTTTTCGGCGCAGGCCGCGCGTGTTACCAGCAAGAAAACTATCGAAAGAGCGGAGAGCTGTTTCATGTTCAACAGGATAATATTAATTTTCTGTTTTCAATGCCATGTCTTTTTACACAGAATTTTAGGATTTTCCCGGAATTCTATGGTTTTTTATCCTGCTCTATGATATTCTTTCCGGTATGAATGAGATCGATCTGTTTCTGGAAAAAAAAGTTAAAAACCTGATAGACAGTTTTTCTTATTGTTTTAAAGTACGGATAACCATCTTCTCGGTGGATTTGCAGGAAAAATTGGCTGTGGGCTTCTATCCGACATGCAGCTATTGCAAACTCATCAGAGAAGAACTCGGGTACAAGAATCATTGTCTTCAACAGGACCGCAAGATGTCCCTGCGTTCCTTAAACAGCCACGTCCCGTTGTCTTATGTCTGCCACGCCGGTCTCGTAGACTCGGTGTTCCCCATTAAGCCGGACGAGACGGCAGTCATAGGATATGCTATGATTGGTCAATTCAGAACTCAAAATGCCATCCCCGCCGCGATACTCCGGGCCTGGGAGAAAAACGGCTTTGATCCCGCTGTTTTGAAGACCGCCTTTGCCGAACAGGTTTTTTTCGGGCAAGAGGCGCTTGAGAACATGCTCAATCTTTTTTCAATGCTCTGCGATTTTATTGTTTCCAAGGGGTATATCAGGCTTCGTCGTTTTGACATTATCGAGGAGATCTTGCGCTGGGTGGAAAGCCATATTTCAAAACCCATTTTGTTTTCTGAAGTAGCGGACTATTTAGGCTATAGTCAATCCACGATATTGAATGTCTTGAAAAAACGGCTGAATATGAATTTCAAACAGCTTTGCATACTCAAAAAGATCGAGCGCTTTGAAACGGTCGCGGCGGACAACCCCACCCTCTCCATTGAAGAAGCGGCTTTGAAAGTAGGTTACAGCGACGTATCTTATTTTTCCCGTCTGTATAAAAAGGTCCGTTCCACAACGCCGTCGGCCTTTGTCAAATCAATTCGAAACAACCCAACGCCCTCCCTTGTATCCCAGCGGAACATATAACTTGGGCGCCGCCTCCTGCCCTTGTCCGGTAAAAAATTACGGAAAAGTCCTAGAATTCTGTGTAAAAAGACATGGTTCTGAAAACAGAAAATATGACATTCTTATAGAGGCTGTCCCGAAATCGATGTTTTGAATCGAGGTTTTGAAACAGCCTCCGTGCTCATGCTTTTTTGGAGGTCAGGAATGAAAAAGGCGCGGCAGTTTCCTCCGATAATTGCCCGGTTTCCCCACTTTTTGCATGGAGGGGATTATAACCCGGATCAGTGGATCAAGTGGAAGGACGAGATCTGGAAAGAGGACATGCGCCTCGCCAAACTGGCGGGCATCAATTCCCTCTCGGTGGGCATCTTCGCCTGGGCCGCCCTGGAACCCAGGGAAGGGGAGTATCAGTTTGACTGGCTCGACGAGGTGATGGGCATGATGGCGGACAACGGCATGATCGCCGTGCTTGCCACTCCTTCCGGGGCCCGTCCCGCCTGGATGAGCCAGAAATACCCCGAGGTCCTGCGGGTAAACGCCTCGCGCCAGCGGAGCCTCCACGGCGAGCGGCACAACCACTGCCTTTCGTCTCCGGTTTACCGTGAAAAAGTAAAGGCCATGAACACCCGGCTTGCCGGACGGTACAAGGAGCATCCCGCTCTGGGGGTATGGCATGTCTCCAACGAATACGGCGGTGAGTGTCACTGCCCCCTCTGTCAGGAAAAATTCCGCTCCTGGCTGAAACAGCGTTACAAGACCCTGGATGCCCTGAACGAGGCCTGGTGGACGGCCTTCTGGAGCCATACTTACACGGACTGGTCCCAGATAGAAAGCCCCAGCCCCATCGGGGAACTCAACACCCACGGCCTCAACCTGGACTGGAAGCGTTTTACCACCGAACAGTTTGTGGATTTCTACCTTCACGAAACCGCGCCGCTGAAAGAAATCACTCCCGCCGTTCCCTGTACCACAAACCTCATGGGAACCTATCCGGGCATTGACTACTTCAGGCTGGCGGAAGTTCTTGACCTGGTTTCCTGGGATAACTACCCCCAGTGGACCGGCGGCCCAAAAGACATCGAAATAGGCATACGGACCTCCTTTGCCCATGATCTCACCAGGAGCCTCAAGGGGAAGCCCTTTATGCTGATGGAATCTTCGCCGTCGGCAACCAACTGGCGGCCGGTGGCAAAACTTCACCGGCCGAACGTACACATGCTCCAGTCCATGCAGGCGGTGGCCCACGGTTCCGACACGGTACAATACTTCCAGTTTCGCAAAAGCCGGGGGGCTTCGGAGAAGTTCCACGGCTCGGTGGTGGATCATGAGGGGACTGAGAACACGAGGGTTTTTCGGGATGTGGCCGCCGTGGGCGAGCGGCTTAAAACCATGGACGCCGTCATCGGAACCGGCACGCCTTCGGCGGTAGCGGTAATCTACGATTGGCATGTACGCTGGGCCCTTGAGGATGTGAAGGGCTTCCTCCAAAAAAACACCCGCTATCAGGAAGCCGTCATCGATCACTACCGGGCTTTCTGGCAGCTTGGGATTCCCGTGGACATTATTGACCAATCGATAATCGGGCAGTCTATAGCCGGACAAAGCCGCGGCCTGGAAGGTTATGATCTGGTAATCGCGCCCATGCTGTACCTCCTCAGGCCCGGTTTTGCCGAAGCCGTTGACGGCTTTGTAAAGAACGGCGGCGTCTTTGCCGCGACCTACGGGACGGGCTGGGCCGGCGAGAGCGATCTTGTTTTTCGCGGCGGCGTCCCCGGTCCCTTGAGGAAATGCCTGGGCGTCTGGTGCGAGGAGATAGACGCGCTCTACCCCGAAGACCGCAATTCGATCCTCTGGGAGGGCAGGCGTTACGAGGCTTTCGATTTCTGCGAACTTATACACGCCGAAAGCGCCGAAGTGCTGGGAACCTACGGCTCGGATTTTTACGCCGGCCGGCCGGCCCTCACGGTGAACCGCTGCGGCTCCGGCAGGGCCTTCTTTATTGCCGCCCGGACAGGGCAGGATTTCCTTGGGGACTTCTATGCCCGTCTCAGCCGGGAATGCGGCGTCAAACCGGCGCTGGAAAATCCCCTTCCTTCCGGCGTTACCGCCCAGGTACGGAGCGGCGGGGGAAGCGAACACATCTTTGTGATGAATTTTACGCCGGAGAAAAAAACGGTTGACCCGGGGGCTCCGGGTAAAAAGGAACTTGAGCCTTACGAAACCTGGATCATTGAACGGAAAGTATAGCGGCGGGAATTTTAAAGCCCCATTCCGTGGATAAGGAAACCATTGCCCTTGTCCGGTAAAAATTACGGAAAAGTCCTAAAATTCTGTGTAAAAAGACATAGACCCCTATAAAAATGTGATTTACTATAAAATTAGTTTCAAGATTTGGTTGGTTTTGAAACCGGCTTCTGAAAAAGCGTTCTAGAGCTCGCTTTTTCTCTTAAATTCACGGTTGCTGTTTCAAAACTTCAATTTTGAAACAGCAATCATATATTTATTTAACAATAATTGATCAAAGGGTTAAGAAGGGAATGTATACGTATTTTTTTAATTCGCTGCGAAGGGTCCATACCCCGTCCGTTTGCATCCTCCGCGAAGCGGGTTCTTGGGTTGTTGATAATTCGCGTGAAAAATTACTGCCACGTTTAAAACCATCACCCCCCCCCCCCCCCCCCCACCAACACACTACACACACCACTACCACCACCCACGATAGAATTACCGGGGATTTCCCGAATCTAACGATAGTTTCCCTCCTCCACGGTCTCTCTGTACTGCTGTCTTTGCTGTTACGTCCCCTCATGGTATTTGCCGGAACTTTAACCATACACATATTAAATTCAATTCTCCAACATAAATATAGCCTGGACTCAGGAGGAAGTTTTTATGAGAAGCGATAAAAGACTCCCGGGTAAAATATCCTGCCTGTTAATTGCGCTGGCCTGTATTCTGGCTTTGCCCGGCTGTCCCATGGAAGTTACCAACGGGATCGAGCGGGTAGACGTGATCATGAGCGATGTCTTTGCTATCGGCAGTAAAGCCGCGAGCGGCAGCAATCACGGCTGGCTTGCCCAGAACAGCGCGGGAATCTGGGAAAAGGTTACTTCCGATATGGTTACCGACGGCCACTACGATGGCGTCAGACTCTTCAACATTGACCGGGACCTTACGGTCAGGAACGGCGTCTTTGACGCGGGACCCTACGATGGCGTGGTCTTTAAGTACCGTACCAATGTCTATAACACCGAATTCCGTTTTAGGGATTTTTCTTTCTGGTTTGGGTGGGCTGACGAAAAATTATTCGACGCTCATGACTGGGAAGGCGGCTGGGCGGTCCCCGGCGGCAGCTATAAAGAAGTGGTGATCCCTTTCTATAAAATGTGGCGTTGGGGCATACAGCAAAGTACCGGCCAGGTAGATAACGATCTGACAAATTTCGATCCCAACCAGTTAAGCAATATACACATCGACGGCAGATCCGTTATGCCGGACAGCGGCGGTATCTGGCTCGAAATCGTTGATTTTGCTTTTTTTTACTACAAATAAAAGGAGACAGGCATGAAAAAAATCGTCTTTGCGCTTA
>JAISCR010000200.1 GCA_031265435.1 Treponema sp. | reverse complement strand
ACCATGCTGAAAAGCATTGAGTCGGGCTCGGCCGGCAGCTGGACCCTTTCCAATCTGGTTCCCCGGATGCTTGCCGGCGATTTCAAGCCCGGCTTTTTCGTCAAGCATTTTATCAAGGATATGAACATAGCTCTCGAATCGGCCGGAGAACTGGGAATAACCCTGCCGGGGCTTGAAAAGGCCCGGCAGCTTTACCAGGCCCTCGCCGCGATGAGCCGGGACCAGCTTGAACAAGCCGCCCGAACCGCCCTGGGAAAACCGGAAACCGGCCTGACCGTAATTGAGGCCGTCAACGGCGAAGACCTGGGGACCCAGGCGATATTTCTCTTGTACGCGGCGGGCGGCTTGACGGCATAGCGCCCGTGATAAAGAAAAAAATTTACCGCAAAAAAGAATTTTACCACGGACAGACACAGACCAACACGGACAAAATATAAATTTGAAACTAAAAGTCCGTGTTTGTCTGTGAGGTCGATGTGTCGAACCCCAATAAGCCGGCTGTGGAACCTTTACAGCCGGCTGTGGAATCCCCTGCCGCCGCGTAAGCCGGTTAGTTGTGGGTAAACGTCGTCGTTAAGATGCCACAGTCTACAGATGGCGCACCAGCACCACCAGGATAAGCAAATTTATGCTCCTCTATCAGCTCAGTGCCTGTTGTTAAGTCTTGCAGGGTATCAAAGGTGTAGGTATTCAGATGAGGCGCTGGGGCCAGCGCACCACCTGTACCCCCTCCTCTAATCATTTTGGTCATTTCGAAACTATTACCATTGAACACAAACTTGTATTTTGCGTATTTCTTCACCGGCGTAACGCTATGTGTCGCCGCCCATGCTTCCCAGCCGTTCACCGCGTAGAACTCCACCATCTTTTCAGTGTCCGCTTCCGTGAAATCGCCACCGCATACTGGAGCGAGGTCATAAGGGCCCATATACACCCACCTGCCTTCGGGGGGTTGCTGGTTCGGATCAGTATAGTACGCTATTTCCCCGTTACCCAGGTAGTCGGTGAGCGCCGCCGCAAAATTTGCGGCGGTCGGCACATATTCAGGATAGCAGCTGATAACCTCGTATGAGCCGTTGACTTCGTTAACCTCAATAATGGTCTGGTTTTGATCGAGGGGTGTGCTGCTCCCCGGCGCGTACGAGTACGTTTCGGTACCGGTAACTTTTATTTTCCAGTCGCTGATAAGGCATCTGAGGGATGAGAATACTTTTTCAGTTCCTCCCGGAACAGTCGCCTCCCAGTTTGCGATCCAATACCCGTGCGCGACAGACGGCATACCGCCTGTTTTGCTTTCCGCTATAGTCCCATTGGGGGTAAACGGGCTTCCTGCATCTATCACTGGGAAAAAATCCGGCGCCCATTCATCATTGCCGGATGGTTCCACGACGGTTGCGCCGGCTCGGAAGTTACCCGCGCCGTCAACGTTTCCGTCGATCGTGTAAACAACATCACTGTCCTCGGAGCGCGCGGATACCGACCAGTTTCCGGTGTCGGCGTCGTAAATTCCCTGAAGCCGCACGAGGACCTCGTTGCTCTCGTCGTAAAGCGCGCCGCTCAAGGGGTAACTGTTGTCCGTAACTGCCTTTATAGTCGACGCGGTCCCGCCGCCTTGCAGGTAAAACTGTACTCCACCGAAAAGACCGGATAGGGGAAATATGCCGGACTCACCGCCGCCGATGTCGCAGCCTGCCAGCAGTAATCCGAATGTCAGCGCCGCCGCCAGCATTCCCAACACAAAAACTTTGCCTTTCTTCATAGAAAGCTCCTTTGTGCGTCTGCGCACATACGGCCTTTACCGTATAAAATTGATTTATGTACACCGCTTACGCGGGTAACAGCACATAACCACGAGCCGCCACGAACTAAAAGCGGAGTCCGGCGTAACGCCCGCCGGGCTTGTTTTGGGGGGAAAGAGACAGCGGTACGGATGTATCTCTTGAAAAGAGATGGCGGTGAGTCTATGAGAGAGAGAGAGAGAGAGAGAGAGAGAGAGAGAGAGAGAGAGCAAGAACCGTGCCAAGTGTAGAAGAATCAGCTAATAATTTACAAATCTTCTCCATGACGGTTCTCAGAGTAGCATGAAGCAAGGATTTTGTCAAGGAAAAAGGTGACTGACACCATTTGACGGTACACGCCCATAATTGTGACAGCCGGACGCCTTTGTGGGATAAGGGGCGGCATAGCGCCCGGAGGATCTAACAGGCGCACACAGAGAAACGGCGAAGGCGGGTGGCATCGGCCAATCGCCCCGGCCCCCGCCGGGGTGTTGCCGATGCCAGGCCCCGCCGGTTTCGTTATTGTGCGCCTGTTCCAGGCACGGGCGCTACGCCGCCTGGTATCAGGCTAAAGGCGTCCGGTTAAAAGGTGACTGACACCATACGACGGATTTACAAAACAACAGACAAAATGCTATACTGTACGCAAATGGATGATTTGAAACGTCAGATAAAAGAACTGATCGTAAACGCCCTTGAGCTTGAGGACATCGGACCTGAGAATATCGCCGATTCCGAGCCCATCTTCGGCGGGGGCCTGGGGCTTGATTCTATTGACGCCCTGGAATTGGGCGTGGCCCTGAAAAAGAAATTCGGCATCAAATTTTCCTCTGAAAACGCGGAAAACCGAAAACATTTTGCGTCGGTAGACTCACTGGCGGCCTATATTACCGCAGAAACATCGGGGAGATGAGGCATGACAAAGGACGATATTTTTATAAAACTGAAGGAAGTCTTGGTGGCGGAGTTTGATCTTGACCCTGAATTGGTTAAACCCGAGGCGTTGTTATACACGGACCTCGATCTTGACTCTATAGACGCGGTAGACATGGTAGTCCGGATGAAGGAGTACATTGAGGGAAAAATCGATCCGGTGCTTTTTAAAAACGCCCGGACGGTTCAGGACGTGGTGGATGTACTTTATCCGCTAATACATACCCAAACCCCGTAGGGTTTGCACGGTTCATGATACAGCTTTTTTTGTATATACTGGCGGTTGCTTATCCGGTTCTGGTATTCGTCTTTTTGGTGATTTTTAATATTCCGGTACGATTTTTTTCGCTGTTTATCATATCTGTCGCCCTGATCTATTTTCTTGGGGCCACGTCGAAAAAAAAAAGTCCTTTTTCCGGCTGCTGAGCGGTTTTCTCCTGGGGGGGACGGGGGGATTGTGTTTTATCACCAATTCCCCCCTGGGCCTGAAACTATACCCCGTCCTTGTCAGCGTGGTGTTGTTATGCGCCTTTGGCATCACCCTCTTTTATCCCCCCGTTATGGCGTTCCGCCTGGCCCTGCTGCAGGACAAAAGCATCCGGGGTTCCCTGGCCGAAAAACGGATAGCGGCGTACTGCCGGAAGGCAACACAGGTCTGGTGCGCTTTTTTTATCCTGAACGGCGGCATTTCCCTGGGGACTGTCTTTTTTGCCTCCGACAGATTCTGGTCTATCTATAACGGCGGTATTTCATATATACTGATGGGGCTGGTATTCGCCGGCGAGTTTATGGTACGCAAAATAATCGATAAAAAAATGCCCAAAGCCGTTCCCCTTTCCCGAATTACCGGAACTTCCCGGCCCCCCGCCGAGGTTCTCTGTTATGAGCAAACCTGGCAGGCGGGACGGTATAAAACATGGCAGGACTTTCTTGACGATACGGCGCGGCTGCGCAGGGTAATACGATCCCACGATTTCCCCCAATGGATACTCCACGCGGAGGATTACTGGTATTTTCTGGTGGCTTTCGTCAGTCTGCTTCAGTGCGGAAAACGTGTTTTTCTTACCGCCAATGTTTCTCCCGCCTATATCGCGGAGATTCGGGACAAAGAAACCGCCTTTCTTACGGATGTGGAATTTCCGCCGATAAAACCGGAAGAGGCCGGGGCCGAAGCTTTCCCGCCGGACCGTTTTGCCGGTGGTACCCTGTCTATTCCCGGCCTTCTGGCGGCCCATGAAGTTCCCGCGGATGAAATCCCCCGGATCAACGCGGATGAAACGGTGATTATGATGTATACGTCCGGTTCCACCGGCAAGCCCAAAGCGGTTCGGCAGCGGCTTACCGAATTTGAACTGGACAACCGGTTTATCCTTTCCAAATGGGGAGAGGAGTGGCTTGCCCGCAAGGTCTGTTCCACCGTGAACCCGCATCACATTTACGGCCTGCTGTTTTCCGTCCTGCTGCCCTTTACCGCGGGAATTCC
>JAISCR010000059.1 GCA_031265435.1 Treponema sp. | reverse complement strand
CAATGGCTGGGAGCAGTCCTGGTCTTGTCAGGGGTATCTCTGGCGATGGTGGAGAGGAGGAGCAAAAAGCAGAACCCCGAAGGGTTCTGAAATTTTGTATGGCGTTCTCCTGAATTTTAAATTATCCGGGAGCCGCCGCTATTTGCATCCTCTGCTTTTTTGTGGTACACTGTAAGGGTTAAGTTTCGGTGGAAGTATATTAATTTTAAGCCAAAACAACTTAATATTTGTTAAGGATATTTGCAAATTTGGCAAGGAGCGGCTTATGCAAAACCCATATAAGCGGCCGGTACTTTATGTCCTGGCGTTTTTTTTCCTTACCCTGGCGGTATTTGCCCAGGAGGAGCGGAAGGAAACTTTGATCAATATGCAAACGATCCCGCTGGACGGAGTGGAAACCCTTACAATTACCTGCCGGGATGATGTACTTGTCCTTCTTGAAAGCCAAAATGGAAAAGTTGTGTTAAAAGAATACAGAGATGAAAGTCAAAAACAGGATAAAACACAAAGCGTGAATACTCTTTCTTATACAACAGTCGATAATTCCGTGCTTGGGATTACTGTCAGAACCACTACCCGGACCGTACCTTTTCAGAGTAATGGGTATACGGAAGTATACATCCCTCCGTCTTTTCTGGGTTCTTTCAAATTTACCGCTGAAAGCAGTGTAATCCGTTCCGAGGTTAATTTGAACAGCGGCCGGGAAGTGAACATTACGGTTACCAATGGGGATCTGGACCTTAAACAGGTGTCTGCGGAGCGGATAAATATCACGATGTCGGCCGGTTCTTTCCGGGCGGAAAGACTTGTCGGGGCGGAGATAAATATGCGCCATTCCGCCGGTCCCATAGAGATTGGGGAAGTCGCAGGCTTGCTTTCTCTTGAAGCCCTCAGCGGTCCCATTAAGGTAAAGGAGTTAACCGGCGGTGGAAGTGTCGTAACTCGTGCGGGGACCATTGATATTGTATTGCGCAATGCCATAGAAGACTTTTCCTGCAGCCTCACCAATGGTAATATCAATATAGTCATACCGCAAGACTTATCCTACAACCTGGATGCCGAAGCTAAAAGCGGTACAGTTATGATTACGCCTCCCGGCGGGACTCCGTTCCGTGTCCCCGGTTCCATACAGTGGACTTTCGGCGACGAAGCGGAAATTACCTTGTCCGTCAAGGTTTCAACCGGTTCCATCGCTATCGGGCCCGAAAAATAACAGTATTACTGCTGTATAAAACAGTAATACTGCCTTATGTGCCCGCCCTGTTATACCTTTGCCAAAACTTCTGTATTAAAGAATTCCCTGGCGCTTTCTGGCATTACATGATGTGCCGCCCCGTCTACGGTAACCGCAACCCCCGGATGTTGACACTGTTTCATGCAGAAGCTGGAGTTG
This sequence comes from Treponema sp., assembly GCA_031265435.1. Lineage (GTDB taxonomy): Bacteria > Spirochaetota > Spirochaetia > Treponematales > Breznakiellaceae > JAIRNJ01. The sequence goes on along the minus strand of JAISCR010000059.1, from coordinate 1,796 downwards.
AAGTTGATCTTGCCGTGGAGGGATTTCTCCTCGATAAGCTGTTGAAATGTCCGGATTACATTATAGGAACCTTTTATATGACAGGAACTGCCGATACAAACGCATAACTCAAGCATGGGATTTCTCCTTGTGGTAGGGGACATGCAGTAATTCATGGACACAGCCTTTTAGAAGGCCGCCGTAGAGACTCATCATCAACGGGTTTTCTTCTGAACGTTTAATGTTGCAGAGTTTATCCGCCGCATAGAGGTTTCTGCCTCGCGCTTCCTTTTCCGTCTGGGGCGCTATAGGCTAGCCCGCACCGGCAATGCAGCCGCCGGGACAGGCCATGACTTCCACAAAGTCAAACCGCATTTCCCCGCTTTCAATCTTTTCGATCAGGTCTTGAGCGTTTTTAAGACCGCTTACGACGGCGATATTTACATTCCGTTCTCCCGCCTTTATTTCAACGGTCTTGACACCTTCCATGCCGCGGATGCCTGAAAAACTTAACGCAATGAGAGCGGCAGGAGATTTATCAGAGGAGATACGGCGTATCACGGCTTCGGTAACGCCGCCTGTAACGCCAAAGATGACTCCTGCGCCGGTAATAGTTCCAAAGGGCATGTCCACCGCTTCGGGTGTCAATTCCGAGAACAGTATTCCTGCCTCTTTGATCATCCTGATGAGTTCCTGGGTAGTGAGTACAAAATTTACCTGAGGTTTTCCGTTGGTTTTGAATTCATCCCTGGCGGCTTCGAACTTTTTTGCCGTACAGGGTATTACCGCTACATGGACGTGAGGCCGGCTTGAAGTACAGGCGGTTTCTTCCTGGATGATAGAAGCGAACATCTGCATGGGAGACCGGCAGGTTGAAATATAGGAGAGCAGTTTCGGAGGATGTTTCTCGCAGATCTGTATCCATGCTTCATCAAAACCCAGACGCCTCAGGGCCGCCACAATAAAACCGGCGGCATTTTCCTTTGCCGGTAGGCCGAACTCCCTGCTGACGGCTACCCGTACTGCCGGGGCGATCTGGACTGTTACCTTGGTTTCCCTGTCATCAAGGACCTTCCACACCTGCCTCATGTTGTTCTTCACCATAATCGCGCCGGTGGGACAAACGGCCGCGTATTGGTCGCAGCCCACACAGGGGGAGCTGGCGATGGGCCGCCTGAACACAGGGCTTACGGTCATATCCGCGCCCCGATGGGCAAAGTCTATGGCTCCTACACTTTGAACTTCGTTGCACATGTGTACACAGTTGCCGCAGAGTATGTACTTGTTGCTGTCTTTGGTGATACATACCATAGAGAACCGGCTGCACTGGTTTTTGGACGTATGCTTTGGGGAGGACTATTGCCGGGCGCGGAGGGAGCATGCGGCGGAGGATCTGAATGTGCTGAGGAAAACAGCCCTATATCTCTTACAGAAGACAAGTGTCCCGGAAAAACGGTTCAGCCTCATCCTCAAAATGCTCAGGGTTACCCTCAGCGATGATTTTCTGCATGATGTCTTATTCGGCAAAGTTAAATGACGTTGCCCTGCCGTCTATGACCAGTAATTCTTTGCCGTACAATCCCAGTTTTACAAACCCCTTGAATACGTTCTTTAACGCTTCTCCATTCCGCCGCCGGAACTCCACTATGGTTTTGTGGTCCAGCCTGAGGGTGCGCAGCAGCCAAAGCAGTTTCAGGTTCCGTCCGCTTTCCGTTTCCAGCCGCCGCGATGAGCGTATCCGGTTCATGTACGCCCAGAATATCATGTTCACCGCCATTCACGATTACCTCGGCCTGTTCCCGGATAAAGAAAGCCTC
>JAISCR010000049.1 GCA_031265435.1 Treponema sp. | reverse complement strand
AGGGCATTTACCGGCAGGTTTCGACTGGGTGTGCTATTGTCGCACTTTAGCGGCATTAACACCGGCGGCACGGCGGAATATTATACTGACCGCGGCATTTCACCGGTCCGGGATTTTCTTTCCCTGAGCGTTACACCTTCCCTTTCCCTGCCGCTGGGTCCGGGCGTTCTGCGATTGTCCTTGCAGCTTATGCCGGTGTTTTACCTGACGAACAACTACGATTTCTTTTACGAATACGGCGGACACGCTATTGGACCGACGTTTATTTTTAACCCTGTTATCCTGTACTGGCTGGACACCGGAATTGGCCGTTTGTTCTTTGTGGTGGGCACTGACGACATGGGTATTGCCGAAGGCGCGGACTATGATAACGATACGGGGGAATACAAGTACGGCCTTCGGATCGAGGATTTGTACTTTAACGCCGAAATGGGCCTGAATATGGGGCTTTCTTTCTGGGTTTCACCTTACTTTTTCATCTGCGCCAATGACTACCAGATTGACAGTTATTTCAGGAAACTTCGTGCCGGGATGAGTTATGCCTTTACCGATCGAATCAGAAGCGGTCTTATGGTTGACTTCCCTATTGGCACTGAGGTGAACAAGAGTACTATGGAGTATCAGGGCATTACCCTTATCCCTTATGTACAAGCCGGATTCGGCAGATTTAGCGTAACGGCCAATTTTTATGTATACCGCGTCGGCGCAAACCGTCCCGGCTACCGTGAAGTTGCCATAATGCCCGAAATCGGCGTTTTCTACAACTTCCATCTTTAGTTGGAAAGCCCATAGTCGGACCCGCGCGGAAACATAAAAGTAAACGCCGCTGCCCCGCAAATTTAACGCCCGTGATTGACATTTTCGTGCAACATGGTATGATAGACCCATCGTCAAAAAGGGGGAAGCCGTGATAGACAACTCATCGTCCGTTTTGGGAACATCCGCTTCTTCTTTAATTCATACATTCTATACCCCCCCCCCCCCCACCGATAGATTTACTAGGATATAGCTTCTCTTGCCTTGACGGAGGTTCCTTTTTGCGGGAACGGTCTGTCCGGGAAGTTTTTTCACGTGTCCCTCTGAATCGTCCCAAATTCCCGAAATTTATAGAAGATAAAAATATTTTTTTACCTACCGGAGGTTTGTTATGAAAAGCATAAGGAAAAACATGTTTGCGGCGGCGGTGTTTATCCTCGTTCTGGCCGGAACGGCCGAGGCAAAGGATAATCTCGCGGTCCTGCCCTTTACCGGCGGCACGGCCGAGGAAGGCGAGACCATAGCGGAGCTGTTCTCTTTCAGCAGCGAGCTAAACACCGAGTTCGCCCCCATACCGCGTACCAGCATTACCAGGGCTATCGGGAACGAACAGAAGTTCCAGACCGGCACGGGGATGACCGACCCGGATACCATAGCCGCCATCGGCAAGCAGCTCGGCGCGAAGTACGTTGTGGCGGGGAACATCGCGAAACTTGGAAACCGCAACCTTTTGATCATTTCGATTCTCAAGATAGACGACCTGCGGCAGATAGCGGGGGATATTCAGACCTATGGGAAGATCGAGGAGATACAGGACAAACTGCCGGCGATGGCGCAGAACATTATCACGGCAACGCGGATGCCGGATCAGGCGGGCCTCGACAAGCTGGCGGTAACGCCGGTGGAGCTGGGCGGGAACATCGACTCCCGCGTGGCGGACACGCTGGCGCAGATTCTGTCTCTCAATCTTATCAAAAGCGGGAAGTACGCGGTGTACCCCCGCACGGCTACGCTGGAACAGGTGCAGGCCGAATACAAAACCCAGATGAGCGGGGTAACGGCGGACGAGAACGTGGTGGACATAGGGAAGGGAGAGAACCCGCGCTTTGTGTTATCGGTGGTCGCCCGGCGGCTGGGGAACCGGAACATGTTCAACGCGTCCATCATCAACCTTGAGTCCGGGGTGCAGTTGATTGGGCGGTCGGAGGCTTACAACAGCCTGGACGACGGCATAGAGGTAATGGGGAACCTTGCCCGTGAACTGACGGGGGCGGCGGCCGGAACTTCCCTGGCTACAGACGAACTGGACGGGATTAGAAGCAGGGCGAGAAGCCGCGCCGGTTCTTCCGCCGGTCCCGCGAAGAAGTCCGGGGGAAGTTTCGGGTACGGCGTGCTGAACCTGGCCCTCGGCTTGGGCTCTTTTATCCAGGGGGACTGGGGCGGCGGCGGTTTAGTGATCCTCACCGGGTACGGCGCGGCCGCGGGGCTTATCATTTGGGAGTTGTCCCTTAAATATGAGGACGATATGGCGGGCATTCCCGGCGCCATCGGGATTGGGGTAGGAGGGCTTACGGCCCTGTACGGTTTTATCCGCCCCGCGGTGTACAACCGGCATCGCGCGCTCGCGATGGTTTTGGACAACATACACGTTTCCCCCGTTCCCGCGGCAGGGGGCCGCGGCGGGGTGCTGGTGTCCTATCGCTTTACGTTTTAGGGAGGATAGAGAAACATGAACATCGTGATGAATAAGCACATTAGAATGGGGACCGGAGCTTTGCTCCTGGGCATATTCCTATGCGCGGGGATGTTTGGGGGGTGCAAAGACCTGTTCCACCCCGAAGGGCCGGAAGAGAAGGCAGGGGACCGGTCTCCGCCGTCCGCGTCGTCTACGCCGTCTGCGCCTTCATGGGTAACCGTATCCGCAGAGTCATCAAGCAGCATCACCGTAAGCTGGGGTTCGGTCTCCGGCGCAAGCTATTATGATGTAGACCGGGCAAGCAGCTATAATGGATCCTATTCGTACATCGCTTCAACGAGCAACACATCCTCCTATACGGACACCGGCCTTTCGCCGAACACCACCTACTATTACAAAGTGTCCGCCTGGAACAGCTATGGGGAAAGCTCCCAATCAAACTATGATTACGCGACTACCTACGGGACGTCTACCGGCGGGACTACGTTGTCGCCGCCCTCTTCGGTTTCCGCTTCCGCCCAGTCCTCAAGCAGTATCACCGTAAGCTGGGATTCGGTTTCCGGCGCAAGCGGCTATAATGTCTACCGGGCAGACAGCAGTTACGGGTCGTATTCGTCCATCGGTTCAACGAGCAGCACATCCTATACGGACACCGGCCTTTCGTCTAACACCGCCTACTATTACAAAGTGTCCGCTTATAACAGCTCCGTGGTAAGTTCCCTTTCATCAAGCTATGGTTCCGCGACTACCTGGACGTCTACCGGCGGGACGCAATACACGGTAACCTTTAACGCGGACGGCGGAAGCCCTGTCACACAAACCAAAACGGTAACCGGCGGCGCTTCGATTGGGGCTTCCAATATGCCTTCGGAGCCAACCAGAAGCGGGTATGTCTTCGGCGGCTGGTATACGTCATCAGGCGGCTGGGACACGGAGTTTACGGCGGCAACCACGGTAACCGAAGCCATAACGGTGTACGCCCGGTGGAAATCGTTGGACGACCTGTCGCTTGACGATGCCTTAACATGGATTAGCGCCAACGCGGCCAACGGCGGCACGTATACCATTACCTTAAAAAACAATGAAAGCATCGCGCCCCGGACGCTTTCTTACAACGGTAAACAAGTCGGCATAACCATTAAAGGCGGCACATCGGAGCGGACGGTTAGTTTGAGTACAACAGGCTCGCTCTTTACCGTGGAAAGCGGTGTTACGCTGACCCTGGACAACAACGTTACCTTGCGGGGAAGAAGCGATAATACCGACTCTCTGGTGGACGTGAGGGGGACGCTGGTGATGCATACCGGCTCCAGGATCACCGGCAACTCCTACACCTCCTCCTCCTTCATTTCCGGCGGGGTGTATGTAGATAATAACGGTACGTTTACCATGAGCGGCGGGGAAATCAGCGGTAACTCCTCCGCCTCCGGCGGCGGGGTATATGTATCTAATAACGGCGGTACGTTTACCATGAGCGACGGGGAAATCTCCGGCAAGTCCTCCTACTACAACGGCGGCGGGGTGTATGTAGGAGGTAGCGGTACGTTTGCCATGAGCGCCGGGGAAATCTCCGGCAACTCCTCCAACTCCGGCGGCGGCGGGGCATACGTATCCGGTACGTTTACCATGAGCGGCGGGGTAATCAGCGGCAACAAGGTCCCCTACTACTCCTCCGGCGGCGGGGTGCACGTATCCGGTACGTTTACCATGAGCGGCGGGGTAATCAGCGACAACAGCGCCTCCTCCGGCGGCGGGGTATACGTACCCGGTACGTTTACCAAGCAGTCGGGCGGCGTTATTTACGGGTCAAACGCAAGCAGCGGCTTGAAGAACACTTCTTCCGTTAACAACGGTCATGCGGTATATGTTTCCAGTGGGAAAATACGTAACACCACCGCCGGAGTGGGAGTTACCTTGGACAGCGCGGTAAGCGGTTCTACGGGCGGCTGGGAGTAAGCACCGAAGGTTCCCGCACACGGGTGTCAGACACCGTTAGGTGTCAGACACCGTTTGCGGGAACGGCCCCCTTCGGGGAGAAGACCGGGCGGTTTTTTTTTGTTAAATTTACCTTCCCGCTAAAGCGTCTTGCAGGACAATGCCATTATCTTAGGGTCGACCCTGGGGTCGAAAAAACCACTCGGATGCCGCGAAAGCGGCTTACAAATGCGGGAAGTGAGCATATACTTACCCAAGGAGCAGAGTATGGCAACAACAGAAAGAATAGGCGAGGGCCTGACCTTCGAGAAGGTTTGGGCCGCCCTGAAAGAGACCGACAGGTTGATAAAAGAGAACGCCAAGAAGAACGCCAAGGAGACGGAAGAGATCAAAAAGCTGATGAAAGAGACCGACAGGCGAATCGGGGATATCTCCAAACGCTTCGGCGAATCAGTCGAATATATGGTCGCGCCGAATCTGGTGAAACAATTCAAGAAATCGGGCTTTGTGTTTGAAAAAACCTACCAAAACATCAAACTCAGGAACCAGGAAGGCCGCATCCTCGCCGAAATCGACGCTTTTCTGGAAAACGGCGACAAGGCGATGGCCGTTGAAAGCAAGGTCAAACCCAGCGTTGACGATGTAAACGACCACGTTAAGCGCATGGAAATAATACGGGAATACGCGGACCGGCACCACGACGCGAGAAAATACCTGGGGGCCATTGCGGGTGTGGTTGTCAGCGAAAACGTGAAGAACTACGCCCTGTCCAAGGGCTTCTATGTGCTTGAGCCTTCCGGCGACACCTTCACCATCATCGAGCCAAAGGGCGAATATCATCCCCATGAATGGTAAATCGCACGGGTGTCAGACACCGAATTCAGAGCGTAGG
>JAISCR010000201.1 GCA_031265435.1 Treponema sp. | reverse complement strand
CCCCCCCCCCCCCCCCCCCCCCCCCCGCCCCCCCCCCCCCCCCCCCCCCCCCCCCCCCCCCCCCCAATATTACCCGCAAGCCCTGCAGAGGAACTGTTTAGAAGATCGTTCCGGTTTTTGACTTCCGCAGAGGATTCGGAATCCATGATCTCTTCAACAGTCTCATGGGATTTGGAGGAAAAACCGGAAAGAACCAGTTCATTCACGATTAACCCGATGGCTTTTTCGGCAGCCGCTTCTGCGGAAAGATCCCCGGTATTCAGGTTTCCTGTGCCTTGTGTCTGCTCTGCAATTTCTCCGTTTCCGGAAACTCCCTCCGCCGCCGGATTTGCGGTTTCAGCCCCGGGATCGGGAACAAAATGAAGCGTCAGGGAACCTTTGCCCGAAAGGGCGGCGGGAAGATTCAATTTTATACTTTCCGGCGGGAACTCCTGTTTTTCCGAGCCCAGGTAAAGCATAAGGGTATTCCCGGTAGCGGCGAAACCGAGATCCATGCCCACAAAGGATCCCTCCGAAGGGAAGAAACGCAGGAGGGGACTTTCATCAGGCAGGGCAGAGAGAAGGAGCGTCCCCTTTGTGTATGACAGATCCAAATCCAGGAAAGAGGCGTCTTCAAGTCCCAGGCTGAATTTCATGATATGCCCTTCCGCCAGAGTCTTAAAGTGGAGCAGAATTTGGCCGTTCCCCTCGCCGTTTTTGATATTGAAAGGGAAACCCGGAATGATGTAGCTATCCCCTTCGGCAAGAGCAAGACCGTAAATCCCATCCGCCGGCGCCCAGCGGATCTCCTGCCCCGCGGGACTGCCCAGAACCGCGTCCCCACGGGTGGGATTCAGAGAGTCCTGGAGATTGCCCCAGAACTGATACAGACGGAACAGGTCTTTTTTCGGCCTTTCAAAATACGCCTGCTGTCCCTTGGAGGAAACAGCCACCGACATCTCCAGCGCGACTCCCGCCGCGGGTTTCACTGAAGGATCGTCATGTACGGGCATGAAGGGGAAAAGCTCCGCACGGATACTGAGGAAACCGGTCTGTTCAGGCGCTTTCCACATGAAACGGTTGGCTCCCTGAATCACCCTTCCCTCACCAATTTTCTTCCTGCCGTTATACCAGATGATATAGGGATCCAGGGAAGAATCGAAATAAGCCTGGGCTTCCAGCATGATGGTTACGCCGGGAGGTGCAAGAGAGCTGTTTCCGGCAAGTCCGGGCAGATAATTCCGGATATCTACCAGAGAAAAAGACGCCTGATCCAGGTAATATACCTGCCTTTCTATCTGATAGAGGCTGTCCTTTTCGCTCATTATCTGGAAAACCATGATATAAGTACCCGGATTAAGGTCTTCAGGCATCGTATAGGGGGGTATATCCCTGTCAAGCCTGGAAACATGGATTATGTTCCCTTCGTCCGGGCTGCCTTCCCATTCCGTTCCGTCCGGCTTCAGGGTATAGAGCGTTTTTCCGTAAACAGCCCCGCCTGAATCCTTCAAAAACACCGTAAGACCCGAAACATCCGGGTCGTTGGCTACCGAATTGGCAAAAAAAGGCTGGATCTGGTCGTCGCCGCGGATAACGGCGCAATCATCCAGGGTCTGGTTATTCACCAGGGCATTGACCCGGTAGGTTCCGCTGGTAGGCAGTACCGTATCCAGTTCCCCGCAGGAAAAAACCAGGGTTGAAAAGATGAGAGAAAACACTAAAACTGACACAGGGAGCTTCAGTTCTCCCATTTGAAGACACATATCCTTATCTTAGTATACTACTTTTTGTACAATAATCCAGTACCAGGAGAAAAATTCGTATTTTTTTTCAAAATCCGGGCCAAACCCGCGTATTGTGCAGTTCTTTCCCTTCGTGTTAATATACAGCATTTCGGGCCACGAGCATAAGGAAATTGACAAGGCATCGGCATTTACTTTCATGTTTCGCGAAGCTGTCAGGCTTTGGAAGAAATTTTAACCGCCAGGTCGAAAAAGTCGAAGAAGTATTAAGAAGCAAGAAGGAAAAAAGAGGCGCTTCATACTCCGCTTGGTGAACTTTCTCGACTTTTTCGACTTAGTGGTGAATTTTTCTTCAAAGTATGCCGCTTTTAGGGGAATTTTGATACTAAAAAAAGTAAACGCCGATGTCCTGATAGTACGGCGCCGCCAGGAGGCGGCTTGTGTATGAGGGCAACCAGGGCGCTTATTCATCTTGATGCCTTTCGCAGGAATATTCAGGCTGTCCGTTCCCGTATCGGGGAAAGGTGCCGGATCTGCATCCCTGTCAAGGCGGACGCATACGGTCACGGGAGTCTGCGTATAGCCGAAGCGGGGCTTGAAGCCGGCGCATACTGTCTTGCGGTGGCCTCCGTGCAGGAAGGCGCGGAACTCCGGGCCGGGGGTATAAAAGCCCCGATTCTGCTTCTCTCCCAGGCCATGCCCGGGGAATTGCCGGAAATAGTACGGAGTTCCCTCATCCCCCTGCTTTCGGATCTTGAATTTGCGGAAGAGCTTGCAAAAATAGCCGTACAATTGAAGGCAAAGGTTCAGGTTCATCTCAAGGTTGATACAGGTATGTGCCGTCTGGGCTGCAGGCCTGAGGATGCTGTTTCCCTTGCCGGGGCCATGACCGCGATGAAGGGCCTTGTCTACGCGGGGACGGCCACTCATCTCTCCGTTGCCGATTCCCTCTCTCCGCAGGACATTGAATACACCGGGACGCAGCTTGAGCGCTTCCGGGCCGTGGTGGAGAGTATGCGGCAGGCGGGCATCGATCCCGGTATTGTCCACGCGGCCAATTCGGGAGGGGTGGTCTTTCATCCGGATTCCCGGTTTGACATGGTGAGGCCCGGTATCCTGCTCTACGGTTACAGTCCAAAGGGCGCCGACGATACAGGTCTTGCCGCTTGCGGTATCCCTGTCGAGCCTGTCATGGAGCTTGTCAGCAATATCGTGTTTATCAAGGAAGTAAAGAAGGCCGAAAGTGTTTCCTACGGAAGGACATGGACAGCGGCCCATGATACCACGATTGGTACCATTCCTGTCGGGTATGCCGACGGTTTCCCCCGGTCTCTGGGCGGTCAGGCCCATGTGGTAATCCGGGGAGAGGCTCGTCCCATTGTGGGGCGGATCTGTATGGATCAGTGCCTGGTAGACCTGGGGCCCGGTTCGCCCGTTAAACGCTGGGAAGAGGTTTCCGTTTTCGGCGGACCTCCTCCGGGGCTGGGCGCGGATGTACTGGCGGAGCGAACCGGTACCATATCCTATGAAATTACCTGTAATATCAATAAAAGGGTGGAAAGAATGTACTGTGAACAGGGAGCAAAAAAATGAGTGTTGCCGGAGAGAGGTCCGTGCCGTCAGACATTGAAACAGTCCGGGCCGTGGAAATTGAGCCGGGAGCCGCCATTGCCCCACAGGTCTCTTTTCAATATTATTAGGGTGGAGGAACGATGTACCATTTTATAAAAAGCCAGTTTGAACAGATACACGGTAAAGATGAGGAAGAAGAGGATGAGGAAGAGGCCAAGTCCGGGAATTCCGGCCCCGATCCCCTGATTCAGAAGATGCTTAAAACCCGGACAATTCTTCTGTCCGGAGAGATAAACAAGAACCTTGCCGAAAGAACCATCAGGCAGCTTCTCCTGCTGGAAGACATGGGGGATGATCCTATCCGGATCTTCATTGATTCCCCCGGCGGAGATGCCGATGCCGGTTACGCGATTTTTGACATGATTCGTTTTGTAAAGCCTCATGTCTGGACTATCGGCATGGGGCTGGTGGCCAGCGCCGCCGCAATCATTCAGCTTGCAAGCCCCGGGGATAGACGGGTAGGGCTTCCCAACAGCCATTATCTGATTCATCAACCTCTTTCCGGAATCCGGGGCGTGGCCACGGATATTGAGATCCATGCCCGTGAACTGGACAAGCTCCGGGCCAAAATCAACCGCCTTATCGCCGATGAAACCGGCGCTCCCTTTGAACAGGTTGAAAAGGACACCGACCGGGATTACTGGATGACTGCCGAAGAGGCGGTCAAATACGGTCTCATAAACCGGGTGATCCAGAATCGTTCAGAACTGTAGTCTTTGGGTCTGGGGCCATGATAGAACTTGCCGCCTTTCTGGGAAACCCCGGCAGGGAATACGAAAAGAACCGCCACAATGCCGGACGCCTCCTGGCGGAAAAGCTGCCGTTTTTCTCCCGGCTTGCATGGCAGAAGAAGTACAAGGGTCTCTATGCGGCTTTGGATAGCGGCAGTATTGCTGCGGAAACAGGTTTCTCCGTACCTTCGAGGCTGCACTTCCTTATGCCGGAAACATTCATGAACCTTTCCGGGGAATCGGTGTTTGCCGCCGCCTCTTTTTTCAAAATAAAACCGGAAGCAATCATTGTAGTCCATGATGAACTGGAACTCCCGCTGGGAACGGTATCTTTCAAGTTTTCCGGGGGCCTGGGGGGACACAACGGACTTAGATCCATGAAGGCCTGCTTCGGCACCGCGGACTTCTGGCGTCTCCGTATCGGCATAGGCCGGCCTGACGACAGAAAACCCGGCGAAGGGGGCCCCCAGGGAAGCGGCAGGGGCATCTTTGACTGGGTTCTCTCGGACTTCAGCCGGGCGGAAGAGGCTGTCCTGGCAGAGATACTGCCGCCCGCGGCCGCCGCTCTGGCAGAATCGCTGTCAAAAGGGCCCGAAAGCCTTCTTCCCGAATGGAAAAAGAAGAAAATCGAAACAACGGAAACCGGAAGGAGTTGACATGCCGGGCTCAGAAATTATATCGAACACGCGCGATTGCGGCGAAGCCTTCAAGAGCCTTTATGATGTGGTGGTGCGTCTGCGCGCGCCCGGCGGCTGCCCCTGGGACAGGGAACAGAACCCGGGGACGCTACGGGGAGACCTTATCGAGGAAACCTACGAATGTGTCGAGGCTATTGATGAAGGCGATCCTGTCCATATCAGGGAGGAACTGGGAGACCTTTTTCTGCTTGTAACCATGGTTTCCTACATGCACGAGCAGGAAAACAGTTTTACTGTTGCCGAAGTCCTGGATAACTTACGCGAAAAATTAATCCGCCGCCATCCCCATGTGTTTGGGGAAGCAAAGGCGCAGGACGGCGCAGAAGTTACTTCCGCAGAAATTACTTCTGAAGAAGTTACTTCGGCAGAAGTATTGCGGAACTGGGCAAGGATCAAGGTTGAACAGGAAGGCCGCAGGCCAAAGGACTCCATCCTCGATGAAGTTTCCAAAGGCCTTCCCCCCATGGATCGTTCATACAAACTCCAGAAGAAGGCCGCAAAGGCCGGTTTTGACTTTTTGGAACTAAAGGGAGTATGCGTCAAGATCCGCGAAGAGCTTGAGGAAGTGGAGAAGGAACTGGAACACGGAGAAACACGCGCGGAAGCGGCACTGGAAGCTGAGCTGGGCGACCTCCTCTTTTCCGTGGTGAACCTCTGCCGCTATGTGAAGATTGAACCTTCCGTGGCCCTGCAGCGTACCAATAACAAATTTACCGAACGTTTCAAACATGTGGAAAAACGGATGAAAGAAGCCGGCATGGAGATGAAGAGGGAGAATCTTGCCCTCATGGATAGATTCTGGGACGAGGCGAAGACAAGGGAAATAATTCCCGGTAAATAATTCTTGCTTTCGGCTTATCCGGCTCCGGGGTTAAAATTCTTAATGTGGCCGGGATAAGGATACGGACGGACGGCTTGCAGAACGCGGAACAAAGCAGCATACTGTATATATCGAAAGACAGGAATAGGAGATGAATATGGCTGAACGTATAACGCACAAGAAGGAACAGAAGAAGGCTCCTCAAAAAACCCTTAAAGAAAAACGCAAAGAGAAAAAGCAAAATAAGGGGAAAGAAACAAACATCCCCAATTCGTAGAAAACGAGGGCAGCAATCGCATTTTTCTCTATACTTATCCCAATCTCACCTAAAGGAAAAGAATGATAAAGAAACTCAAAAACCTTATACAGCGTTATGTGAGTTCCGAAGCATTGCCCCTGGATGCCCGGATGATAAACATGGTTTGTTTTGTGGGGCTGGCGGCAACCCTTATCGCCACGCTCAGCCGCATTGCCATGGGTTCAAGCTGGGAAATGATCCTTATCATGACAGGCATCAGCCTTTCGGTGGTCCTTGTTCTCTACTTTGGCAACCGGTTCCGGCTGTACACCTTTATCACCTGGGTCATACTCATCATGCTTTCGGACATCCTTTTCCCCATAGCCCTTCTTTTCCTGGGCGGCGCGGACAGCGGCATGGCGGCCTTTTTTGTCATCAGCATCGTGGCTATCATTTTTCTTTCCCGGGGCCTTGCCCGGATAGTGCTCCTGGTCACCCACATCCTCTGGGTGGTTTTCTGTTATTTTCTTGCCCTTTATTTTCCCAATCTGGTAACTACTTTTTCCCCGCTCCAGCAGACTCTGGATAATATTCAGTCATTCATCGTGGCCGGTTTTTTTGCCGGCTGTGTCATCCTGTTCCAGAACAGGATTTTTCTCGCCGAGAAAAAGAAAGCCGGCAGTGCCGCGGAAAAACTCCTGTACCGGGAAAAATTGCTTCAGGCGGTCAACAGCGCCGCCGCAATTCTCCTCTCAACCGACGAGGAAGTCCCCGAAGAGGCCCTGCAAAAAAGCATAGAAATGATAGGCCGTTGCCTGGACATTGACCGGGTGAATATCTGGAAAAATGACAAGCGGGAGGGGTATCTGTACTACAGGCAGATCTATACCTGGATAGCGAACGACGAAAGCCGCCAGGAGACCTTCATGGAATTCGCCTACCGTGATACGTTCCCGAGTTGGGAAGGCATCCTTTCCTCGGGCCGTTCCATCAACGGGCCTGTCCGCGGCCAGCCGGATATAGAAAAGATTCTCCTTGGGCCCTATAAAATCAAGTCTCTTCTGGTAATCCCCATGTTTTTGCAGGATCGTTTCTGGGGCTTTGTCAGCTTTGATGATATCCATAGTGAGCGGAAATTTTCCGGGGAGGAGGAGAGTATGCTCCGTTCCGCGGGGCTCCTCATGGTTAACGCCCTCCTGCGCTACGAGCGGATCCAGAATCTGATTAAGGCCGAGGAGGAGGCTCTCTCCAGCACCAGGGCAAAAAGCAACTTCCTTGCCAACATGAGCCACGAGATCCGCACCCCCATGAACGCCATTATCGGGATGACCGCTATCGGCAAATCCGCACAGGAAACGGAACGAAAGGATTACTGTTTCAACAAAATAGAAGACGCCTCCACCCATCTTCTGGGAGTGATCAACGATATTCTGGACATATCCAAAATTGAGGCAAACAAGCTGGAACTTTCCCCTGCGGAATTTAATTTTGAAAAAATGCTTCAGCGGGTGGTAAATGTTATCACCTTCCGGGCGGATGAAAAACGCCAGCATTTTACCGTTGACATCGACCGGCACATACCCCGTTTCCTCGTAGGCGACGATCAGCGGCTGGCGCAGGTGATCACCAACCTCTTAAGCAATGCCGTAAAATTTACTCCCGAAGAAGGCAGCATATTCCTCAAGGCCCGCCTGATAGAAGGGGGGGCAAAAAAAACCGCTCACGCGGGGGAAGAGATCTGTGTCCTGCAAATTGAAGTGACCGATACGGGCATCGGGATAAGCGCGGAACAGCAGAGCTATCTCTTTGCTTCCTTCCAGCAGGCAGATTCCAGCACCTCCCGCACCTACGGGGGCACCGGTCTGGGCCTGGCCATTTCCAGGCGTATTGTGGAAATGATGGGCGGTGAGATCTGGATCAAATCGGAAATTGGAAAGGGTTCCACCTTTGCCTTTACCGCAAAGGTGCATAAGGGTCGTGACGCGCCGCCGGTGTATCTTAATCCGGGGATAAACTGGAAAAACATCCGGGTTCTGGCAGTGGATGATGAAAAAGTTACCCTCGACTACTTTAGGGAGATCTCGGGCCGCTTCGGGTTTTCCTGCGACCTTGCCCCGGGTGGTGAAGAGGCGATTTCCATGATTGCAAGTAAAGGTTCCTACGACCTCTACTTCGTGGACTGGAAAATGCCCGGCATGGGAGGGGTGGAACTGGTCCGGCGGATCAGGGAGGGAGCTGAGAAAAATGACTCTCGTACAGGCAAGCCCGTGGTCGTGATGATTTCCGCCGCGGATTTAAATTCCATAGAGAATGAGGCCAGAGCCGCCGGGGTTGACAAATTTTTGTTCAAGCCCCTTTTCCCTTCCTCCATTGCGGATCTTATAAATGAATGTCTGGGCTCAGGCAGCCTGGTGGGCCGCGAAGGCGTTAAGATTGAGACGGTGGATTCCTTCCCGGGGAGGCGGCTGCTTCTGGTGGAGGATGTGGAGATCAACCGTGAAATTGTGCAGGCCCTGCTGGAACCTACCGGGCTCATTGTCAACTGTGCGGAAAACGGTGTCGAGGCCTTAAAAATGTTCAGCGAAGCTCCCGGTCAATACGATCTCATCCTCATGGACATACAGATGCCCGAAATGGACGGCTACGAAGCCACCCGCCAAATTCGCGCCCTTGAAGCCGCCCGCCAGGCGGAATCCCCGAAAGCGATCCCGATAATCGCCATGACCGCCAATGTGTTTCGGGAGGATATTGAAAAATGCCTTGTCGCCGGAATGAATGATCATGTGGGCAAGCCCCTCAATCTGGAGGAAGTCCTCCAAAAGCTGCGGAAGTACCTGCCTGCCGATTGAGAACCGCCGGGGAATGAACAGGCTTGCTCCAAAGGCGGGCTATAAAGCTCTTAACGCCACAAATAAAAAAAACCTCCCGGGAAAAGGAGGTAAGGAAACCCGGGAGGCGCTGAATGATACAGCAAACAGAACAAATCACGCTTGCTGTCAGATTAAGCAACCGGAAACAAGTTTCCGTGCACATCTGCATCATCAGTATACTTTCAAGATAGCAATAAAAGTCCCTGCCGTCAAGGATTTTGAGAAATTATTGCCGGGTTATGATTTTCATTTGAAAATAACACCACGGTTCAAAATTTACTCCTGTTTTGCCGCCGGTACAGAAATTTTTGTTCCGGCTCCCGCGGCAAGTCATATTTTAGCGGCCAAGACTTGTTAATTATGACAATATATAATAAAATGTCATTATGGAACAGACACTTACTCTTATGTTGAGAACCAGGGCAAGCGAATCGCCTGAAACCATCGCCCAGTTTGCCAGGAACCGGAACGGGCGTTTCAAGTCCAAAACCTACAGCCGGCTTTACGAAGAAGTTCGTAATGTTGCGGGGGGTCTGCTCTATCTGGGCTGCCGCCGGGGGGATCTTGTCGGTATCATCTCCGATAACCGCCAGGAGTGGCTTCCCGTCGATTTCGGGATTCTCTCCATCGGAGCCGCGGATGTGCCCCGGGGCTGCGACATTACCTCCCAGGAACTCAGCTATATTCTGGGGATAACCGGATGCGAAATTGTCTTTGCGGAAAACCAGAAGCAGCTACAGAAGATTCTGGATCTGCGGCAGGAATTACCGGCCGTAAAGATCATTATAACCTTTGATCCGGTGGAGAGGGACACTGAAGACGCCGCCGCAAAGCTGGGGATCGCGGTCTACTACTACCACAGTCTTATTGCCCTGGGGCAGAAACATCAGGTGCTCCATCCCGGCGAAGTTGAGTCGGAGATGGAAAAAGGTTCTTCCGAAGAGATTGCGACGATCATATTCACCTCCGGCACCACCGGCGAGCCCAAGGGAGTGATGCTCAGCCACGGCAATTTCCTTCACCAACTCCCCGGCTTTGAGATGATTCTTGACGCGCGGAAGGGAGAGATCCAGCTTTCCGTACTGCCGGTCTGGCATGTCTACGAAAGGGAAATGGAATACGTGTCGATCTATTTTACCAATGGGATCGCCTACTCAAAACCCATTGCCCAGGTACTGGAGCCGGATTTCAAGGAGATTCGGCCTCACTGGATGGCAAGCGTTCCCAGGGTCTGGGAGGCAATCATGGAGAGAACCTGCAGGAATGTCCGGGCAAAAGGGCCCCTGCAGAGGAGGATCTTCAACCTTGCGGTCTCTCTGGGTATCCTCTACACCTACTTCAAAGACAAGACCTTCGGCCTGCTTCCCAATTTCCACGGCCGCATCCGGCCCCTGGATTCAATCATCGGCTTTTTTCCCTGGATCCTGCTGCTGCCTGTCCGCGGCATTGCCGCCGTTTTCATATACCGGCGGGTCAAGCGGAGGCTGGGGGGACGTTTTAAGTCGGGTCTTTCGGGGGGAGGCAGCCTCCAGGTCAAGACGGATCACTTTTTCAACGGCCTGGGGATCAGGCTTCAGGAAGCCTACGGTTTAACCGAGACGGCTCCCATCGTTTCGGTACGCCGGTTCCGCACAAGCCGCCGGGGTACCATCGGCCAGGTGCTGCTCAATACCGAGGCGGAGATTCGGGACGGCGGCGGCAAGGCCCTGCCGCCGGGATTGAACGGCATCATCTTTGTCCGCGGCGGACAGGTGATGAAGGGCTACTACAAAAAGCCTGAGCTTACCGCCGCGGTTCTCTCCCCCGACGGCTGGCTGAATACCGGCGACATCGGTATGAAGACCCATGACAATGAACTGCGGATAACAGGCCGGGCCAAGGACACAATCGTGCTCCGGGGCGGCGAGAATGTGGAACCTGTTCCCATCGAAATAAAAATCCGGGAAAGCGAACACATACTGCACTGTGCCGTAGTGGGGCAGGATCAAAAATACCTTGCCGCGTTGATTGTACCGGTACAGGAGGATCTTATGTCCTTTGCCGAAGAGAACAATATCCCTATCGTAGACTATGAACTCCTGCTGCAGCAGCCTGAAATAAATGAACTCATCGCCAACGATGTTGCCGCCCTCGTGGGCCCAAAGACAGGCTTTAAGCCCTTTGAGCGGATCTTTAAATTCAAGCTGCTGGCAAAACCCTTTGAACAGGGCAGGGAACTTTCCGCCAAGGGGGAACTCCTCCGCCACCGAATCGCAGCCCTCTATGCCAGGGAGATACACAAACTGTTCAGGCAGAGCTAAACTGTATTCCGGAGGCCACATCCGGCCCGGAGGGAAAATCCCGCCGGGCCTGACCGGAATGGGGCCTTTTACCCTCTCCCATATAGCCTTTCCTCCCTTTTTTGCGTTATAGTTACCGTATTCCCTATGAAAACGCGACCTGCAGTATCATTCCCCATCACACTTGCGCTTCTTGCATGCCTTTTTTCTTCCTGCGCCAGACTTCTCGGCTATGGGGTGCTTCTCTGGTCTGCCGAAGAGCCTCCCATTCCTTCGGGTACGGTGCTGCCGGTCTATATCCATTCCAATATCGATCAGGTGTGGGTTGTGGGCATCCCCGAGGACTACAGAAGCGGAAAGGGCGGCCTGGGCAAGATGGAGATTCCCCTTGCCAAACTGGAACTTGCCAGGAGCAAAAGGGCGGCGGAAGAGAGGGCCGCGGCTTTTGCCGAATATGCCCGCACGTATGCGGAAAACCTCCAGGACGGGCTTCCTATCCGGGAAAACGCCGATAACAGCGCCCGGCGGGTCTACCGTCTGCGCGGTGGTGAGATCGTCAAGATTCTTGAACAGGCTGAAGGAAACGTTGCCGTCGGAGCGGACGGGAATCCCCTGCCGGGAAGCTGGTATAAGGTAATGACCGAAGACGGCAACACAGGTTACTGCTTCTCGTACCGGCTTCGTCTCTTTGAGCACGAAGGCGGCGCGCTGGCGGCTGCGGAAACCGAAAAACATGAGGCCGAAGATCCGGAACTGGAAAAAGTATTGACAAAGATCTGGTCTCCCGAAGTGTACGGCGACATGGTAAACGGAGGCCGTATCGATCTTGAAGCCTTCTCAAACCGCTGGGGTTTCAGCCCCGGTCAGGATACGGGAACCGCCCGCATAAATATCTACAACCTGGATCGCAGTTTTACCTACACCGGAATCAGGAGTACCGGCAGCCGTTCATGGCGTTTTGAAGGAACCGGTCTCCAGATGACCCTCCGTTCCGACAGGGTTCTTGCGGTGCAGTATACCGAAGAGGGCGGAGGCATGCGTTCCCTGGTTTTCGTAAACCTTCCGGTGGAAACGGATGACCTTATCGTTCAGGAAACAAGCAGAAGGGAACACCTTTTCTACACTATTTATACCCAGGGCTCCCAATTTACAAGCAACAATTACGGTACTTTAAGTTTTGCCGAAGACGGAAGATTCAACTGGAAGGGTTATGAACTTCTCGTTCCCCAAGCGATTCCCGCCGCGGCTCTCGGTTCAGGCTTCATCAGCATGGATCTCTTCCTGGCTTCTTCACTGGCGGAACGTTACGAAGGCGCTTTCAGCCTCAACTTTGACAGTATCAATGGCGATGTTATCACGGCGCGCTTTATGTACAGCCTGGAAAACCAGGGCTTCCGCCTTGAATTCGTTCCCGAGAGCAGCATGGAAGGGCGGCTTGTTACCCGGCGTACCACATCTCCGCTGATAATCTATTTCTTTACCGGTGACTGAGCAGGACTTATAATGGCATTCGTTCAGTTTTCGCAGATAAGCCTTGCCTTCGGTGACAGGGATATTCTCAAGGACATAAGCCTCCATCTGGCATCGGGTTCCAGGGCGGCTCTGGCCGGGGCAAACGGTTCGGGGAAGTCCACGCTGATGAAAGTCCTCGCGGGAAAACTGGCGGCGGACAGCGGGGACAGAGCTCTGCAGAAGGGAACGCGGGTCAGCTACCTCCCCCAGTCGGGCATAGTGCATGAAGGGAAAACCCTCCGGGAAGAGGCGGAAACCGCCTTCGAGTCTATTCATGACATGATTACCGTCATGGACGGAATCGGCAGGGAGCTTGAAAAAACAAAGGCGGACGGCGGCAAAACGGCGGCCCTTCTGGAAGAGTACCACCGTTTGGGAGAGGCGGTGGAAAATTCAGGCTACTACCGCCGGGAAGCGGCAATTTCCATGGTTCTTTCGGGCCTGGGTTTTGCCGGAACAGACCTTGAACGGGATACCGGGGAATTTTCGGGCGGCTGGCAGATGCGCATCGCCCTGGCAAAGGTACTGCTGGAAAGCCCCGACATACTTCTCCTTGATGAACCTACCAATTATCTGGATATTGAAGCCCGTACCTGGCTTGAAAGCTGGCTTAAGGATTTCCCGGGAGGCTGCCTCCTCGTATCCCATGACCGCTACTTTCTCGATGTAACGGTAAACGAGGTCTATGAACTCTTCCAGGGGAAGCTGAAACGCTACGCGGGAAACTACAGCAGCTATGAGAGAATCAGGGAAGCGGAACTGGAAAGCCTGCTCAAACGTTACGCGGAACAGCAGGAAGAGATCGCCAAAACCGAAGCCCTGATCAACCGTTTCCGCTACAAGGCCAGCAAGGCGGCCTTTGCGCAGGAACTTATCAAGCGGCTGGAAAAAATCGAACGGATTGAGATACCGGAAAACCTCAAGAAGATCAGCATAAGTTTCCCGCCGCCGCCCCATTCGGGCCGTGTCGCGCTGACACTGTCGGGCATCGGGAAAAGTTACGGTGAAAGGAAGGTTCTTGAAGGCCTTGACCTGAGCCTGGACGCGGGGGAACGTCTTGTGGTTGCGGGCCGGAACGGAGCCGGAAAAACCACGCTCCTGAGAATCATCGCGGGAGGCGATACCGGTTATGAGGGTTCTATAGACTTTGGCAGCGGCATTGTTCCCGGTTACTTCTCCCAGGACGCCGCGGAAGCCATGCAGGGAACCGAGCAGGTGATAGACTTTATAGAACAGGAGGCGCCTACTCACCTTATTCCCAAACTGCGGGACATGCTCGGCGCCTTTCTCTTCCGTGGAGACGATGTTTACAAGAGCATCTCTGTTTTATCGGGCGGAGAAAAAAGCCGCCTTGCCCTTCTTAAAATGCTTCTTAAGCCCATCAATCTTCTTATTCTGGACGAACCTACAAACCATCTGGATTTACACTCCAAGGATATTCTGCTGGATACACTGCGGCGTTTCTCCGGTACCATCATCTTTGTATCCCATGATCGTTCCTTCATGGAGGCCCTCTCCACCAAGGTACTCGAGCTTGCCTCTCCGGCCCCCGGCGTCCCCGCCGCCGCACGGCTTTTTTACGGAAACTATGCGTATTATCTGGAAAGACTGAACAGCGGGGACCCGGCCCTGCCCGGCAGCGCTGCTACCCGGATAGAAAAACAGCCGCTTCCGGCTCCCCGCTTCGAAAATGAGCCTCCGCCCCGTTCAGACCAGGCTGATTCCGCCCCTGTCCCTCCGGGCCTCCTTATCAAGCGGAACGACCGGCGTGTTCCAACCGCGGGAGAAAAGCGGGAGAGGCAGAAACAGAAACAGACCGCCCTGCGGAAACTGGAAAAGCGGGAAGCAGAATTACTGTCGGATCTGGAACATCTTGAAAGTGAAAAACGGCGCCTGGAAACGGAACTTTCAAAACCGGAAGTCTACAGCTCAGGCGAAAAGGCAAAATCCGCGCAGAAGCAGCTCGGTTTTGTTAATACCGGCATCGAAGAAAAAACCGCCCTCTGGGAAAAAACCGCGGAGGAACTGGAAGCGGCGCGGGCGGAGAATTGAAAAGTCCCTGAACAGACTTGTTCGTAAAAATGTATAAACTATTTTTGTCATATTCCAGTATCAAAATTTTTTCAAAACCGGCAACACATAGTGCGTATTGCGGCCGGCTCCCCGGACTTCCAAAAAACCCCGCGCTGTCAGATCGCGCAGCATTCTTGTGGCCGTCGGCGCGGATACCTTGAATATTTTTCCCACCTTTCCGGCGGTCATATTCCCGATAAATCCATCGAACAGGCGATTTATTATTTCTCGCTGCGTGTTATTTGGTATCTCCGCCGAATTCTTTTGCCAAAAAGCGGCCTTGCGCAGGACTTTCCCGATAATCTCTTCGCTGCCGGATATTGCCCGTTCCAAACATTCCAAAAACCATGTCAGCCACCCGGTAATATCCGTGCCGCCTTTGGTTGTATGCTCCAGCGTCTTATAATAATCCTTTTTATCCTTCTGTATCTGCGCGGACATCGAATAGAACCTGAGATAAGTATTTTCCGCGCGGGCCAGCATCATCTCGGTTATGATGCGTGCCAGACGCCCGTTTCCATCATCAAACGGATGTATTATGACGAACCAGAGATGCGCGATCGCGGCTTTTAGCAGCGGGTTCTCGCCGTCCCTGGTATTCAGCCGGTTCAAGAATTCATCCATCTGCCCTTGGACTTTTCCCGGCAACGGGGCCTCGTAATGCACTATTTCGTTGTATCCCTTTTCGGACACGACCCGCATTTCCCCGCCGCGGAACGATCCGACTTTGATTTTATACGGCCCGCTGTACCCCGTCGGGAACAGGGCGGCATGCCAGCCGAACAGCCGGTCTTCGGTCATCGGCTTGTCAAAGTTCCGAACCGCGTCCATTACAGCCTCGACGACACCCTCTATATGATGGGACGGTTCCGTTTCTTTTTCAAGATTGATATTCAATCGACGCGCCAAAGACGATCGCACTTGTTCGCTGTTCAGTATTTCGCCCTCTATCTCGCTGGATTTGGTAATTTCCTCGGTCAGCGCGTCCAACATTGCCTCTTGTTGAACACCAAAGCCGAATTGCTGCATTTTTCCAAGCATTCGCCCCTGCGCCACGGAAACCCTGGCCAAAAGATTCATAATCTTTTCGGAATCCCATGTAAAATTGGGATATTCCGGCAACTCATGGATGTATTTCATACTATAATCCTTTCATTTTATGATTGGATTATACCCATTAATCGCATCAAAGTCAATAATAATCCAATCATTTTATGATTCGATTATGGCCCTTAATCCAATCACGCCGCCAATCAGGCGGCCTTTTTCAACATTGTTTATTTAATTGTAAGCGCAGAACCGCCCCTTCGGGGCACCCCTCCGAGGGAGGGGAGTTAAAAAACACGCGAGCGAAGCCCGCGTGTCTTCATGACCTGGATTCCGTTGTCGGTGCCCTTCGGCGCCGCAACGGAATGACGGAGCCTATGCCTGCAGTCTCTGACGTTGATGTTGAATCGCCGCCCTGCTGATATAGATAATATTTTTCATGGCATCAAACTGTATACCAAGCCCATTAATTTCTTTATTGGACACCTTAGACATCAAAGGAGTACCCATAACATTGTATATATCTGATATAGCTAGATATATATTATTAAGTATTTTAGAGTTGGTATCTGAGCCATCTCCCTCGAGTTTATCAATCCCGATAAAAAACTTATTACCATCTACGCGAAAGTTATGAGTGCTTTCTATAACCATTATCGGATTTGAACTCATATTTTCAAAGTGTACAACATCAGAACTTCCACCAAGGTTTGCGTGTACGTAAGTTAAGGCTTTCTGTATTTCCGTCCTGTTCGCCTGCCCTGTGGTGTCTTCAACCCGTATTTGTTTGGTGCCGAGGGAAACGTTATATGCCTCTTTGCATTCGCAGTTTTCTCCATCGCAGCAGGCCGTGCCCTCGTCATGGAACGTCCCGGGCGCGCAGTTGCAAACCTTTGGTTGCGGTTGTTCTTCCGCGCAGGCGCAATTCTCGCCGTCACAGCATTTCTCGCCGGGCTTGTGGGTTGTTCCCGCCGGGCATGCGCAATCATCTTTTACATCCACTTTCGGTTCCGACTGAGGAGCGGGATTCGTCGAGTTGTCGCATCCGCCGAATATCGACATCACGCCCGCCGCGCCGAGCGCCAGCGCCACCTTTGCGCCCATCGGCACTCCGCGTTTCTTCGCCGGTCTTCCTTGTTCTCCCAATGCCGCCTGATTCTTTTTCGCCATTTCCAATTCCCCCTTTGTTTTAAAAAAGAAGTGCCCGGCGCCCCCAAGACACGCGGGCGAAGCCCGCATGTTTGTACCCGGAAACGACCATCCGGGTATTACGGTTATACCTGCAGTCCGTGCCGGCGTTGAATCTCCGCCCTGGTAATACGGGCGACATCTTGCGCAGTATCAAACTGTCCCGCCAGTTTCTTCAATTGCTTTGCATTCAACATTCTTCCATTCGCAATACGAACGGCCTGCTTCGCTTTATCGAATTGCTTGCCGTATGAAACTATATTGTATATAGTATTCATATCTGATACAGCACTTAATAACTTATTTACTATATTTAATTCCGTTTCTGATGATATTAGATCATAACGCATCGCAAATTCGTCTTCGTCAATTATACGAAAATCCAGGGTTGACTCATATTCCGGCACGTCTTCTACGGTAATTATCAGCCCGGCTTGTTTGGAATAATCCTTAAATCTGGTAACCATGGCATTTGACCCTTCAAAATCAAAAATAACCTCAACCGCATCCTTGATTTTCTCTATTGCCGGGTCGTTCGGTATCAGGCCTCTGACGATTATATTTTTTCCCTCGTATGTTTTTATCGTGACATCTTTGGGCGTTGGCGGCGGCGGCGGATCCTGTTCAGTATCGGAATCCGGATTGGGATTTGGGTTCGGGGCGGGCTTTGGATCCGGCTTCGGTTCTTCGCCGCCCGTCGGGCTCGTGCACGCCGACATTGCCATTCCGCCCAGCATCAGGGCGATCAAGGCTGCCGGCAGCGCCCGCCGGGCCGTTTTTCCGGGCGCGGCATGGTTCGTCGCGTTTTCTTGTTTTTTCATAGTCGTGTCCTTTTTTCTGTTACCGGGAGAAATCTCCGCGCCGCGAAAGGGACGCCTCCTATAGCGGAAAAGATGTATTTTTTTGGGAAAACTACGCTAT
>JAISCR010000020.1 GCA_031265435.1 Treponema sp. | reverse complement strand
CTTAATAGCACCGGCCCGGCCCTCGGCGTTAAGATCAACTTTGCCGATACCCTTGAAGTTGCTCCAACTACCGTTATAGCCGCGAAGAGGGCGGTTAAAACCGCCGGAGCCGCAGGTGTAATCATAAATTGCTTTGCGTTCCGCTTTTGCGGCCTTTTGCCAGACCTTGCCGCAGACTTCCCGTAGGGCCTCATCTGCTTTCTGGGGGGATTTTGCCCAGAGCGCCGCGTTTTTTCGGGCCTCTGAAAAGGCATCGTCAAATCCAGGTTTTACTATACCTCCTTTCTTCATGGCTGTCAAGGAGCTTTGAACCTTTATCAGTTCCGTCTGAATTTCATAGTAGTGCTTACCCTCATCCGCGAACTCCTCCAGCAGCGCTAATTTTTTTTGAAGCGGCGCAGCAACATCAGGCGGCAATCCGTAGTTGTTTATTTGGTCAAGGTAATAATCTTTTTTCGCTTGTATGGCTGCTGATTTTTCCTTCCAACCGATCGTGGTAACGTCATCCTTCCAGATGCCGCTGTAGGTTTTAATTTTTAGGCTGTCGAATTCCTTTTGAAGCGCGGCCTGTTCCTTGAGCAGTTTTTTCTTGTCCGCCGCCGCCGATTTTTTATCAAGAAGCTGCCGGTATTCGGCCTTCTTTGCCTTCAGGTTTGCTACAGCCTTTTTATCGCTCGCGCCTTTTATCTGCGCGTCAAGCGCGGTAATATTGCTTTCCAGTTTTTTCGCGGTGAGGTACTCTTTCTTTGGTTTTACGGTTACCGCTTTCTCATAGTTTTGTTTGGACTCCTCCAGCTTTTGCAGCGCCGTCTTGTTCCCGGTTTTTCCCTGGTTCCAGTTGAAGGCCGGGTCAACACCGTCCGGCACCTGCTCAACCGTGCCTTTGCGCTCGTTGAAATAGGTTTTGTATTTGACCGGCGGGGCCTGGGTCTTGGCCGGGACATTGCCGCCGCCTGTGCCATCAAGCCGGGGCGCGGTTGGAATACCGTTTTCTTCATACTGCTTTTTCCGGGCCTCGGTAACGGCGCGGGTGTAGCACTTGCAGCCCCAGCCGTTAGGCGGGAAGTGGCTGTCCCAAAAGGGATCGTCTTTCGGTAATATCAAACCGTCCCAGCTTACATGATCCTCCCGGTGGTGGACGCTGGGGCCGATGCGGTACATCAAATAGGGGTGGAGGTCGCTGGCCATCGTGCGCTCATACTGCCCTTTCTGGTAGGAGCTCCGCATATTGACTCGGTAGATGGTCTGGAGGCGGCGGTCGCTTCCAAGCTGGGCGTTGACCGTTTTCCCGGTCAGGGGATCGGTCATTTCTTTTTTACCCCACCAGCCTTTTTGTTGAAGCAGCGGCTTAAGGTTTTTCTTGAAACTCTCAAATGACCGGCCTTGTTCCATTGCGTCAACAACGGCGGTATGGAGATCGGAAAGCACGTCAAGCTGCATAGCCTTGGCTACCGTGAAGGCCGTGGCGTGTTCCTCATGCCATACATCCTTGTAAGAGAAAGCGGGTTTAAGATTTTTATTTTTGAGGTATGCCAGGGCTTCCTTCGGTACTATGTCGGCCATCATTCCCCCTAATGATTAGCCCTGAAAAAAGCGGTTGCAAATCCCGGAGGTGTGATTGCCCGTAACGCTCCCCGATCCAATTTCAGGTGTATGTATTCCGGCGGACAATTCATCTTTGACCAGTCGCGGGCGTTATAGCGTCCCTTTGGGCTTATACGTATTAAATCCGATGGGCGGTCTTTTATAGTAGGAACCGGATCGTTAAAATAGCCCCAGATGTCCGTTCTTTTTATTTTCTTTTCACCGAACTGCCACTGCTCGAAGGTGTAGTGGGGCCGACCCAGAAATTGTCGCAGATAGCCTACCGGATTTTCCAGCGCCCAGAATTTCAAGGTATTTTGAAGCCTGCATTGCTGAATTATGTAAAGGCAAGCGTTGACTACTTTTAATGCTTCCTCAAAATTCCGGGGCTGTGCGTTTTTTGCCAGACTGAATTCTGTACAAGGCGGCGCAGCGAGAATTCCGTATACATTCTTTGGCGGGATATAATTTAATACATCATATTCCGGCAAAGAAATAAGGAGTACATCGTATCCGGCTTCCCGGTATGGTTTGCCCCATGCGCCGGTTCCTCCACACAGGTCAAGAATGATTTTTCTATTCATCATTCCCCTTTATTCTCCGTTAGATGATAGGCAAACCAAGTAATTATTTGTCTCCGCAATTCGTCTATAACCAAAATAGTTTTATCTGGCTCAAGGGACAGCGCACAAAGTTCTTCTTTGGTTTTTTCAAAAGAATCATATATAAATGAGGGGAGTAAAGTCTCTGAAGCATAAGTAATGATCATAAGGTTTTCTCCCCCTTGTCAAACTCCGCATCGCCCAGGGCACGGGCCTTGAACGTGGCTACAGCGATACACTCGGCGATCTTGTCAGGCGGCCAGTCCTTTACCAGCTTTTGAAGCTCCTCCCGGAACGATTCAAAGTCCGTTGCGTGGTCAGCCGCCTTTTCGATCACGGCGGCAATGTCATCGGAAATCTGAACGTAGCCATCGCTTTCTTCAACCAGTGTATCAAGCTCATACGAGGCCCTGGTCTGCTCAACATTCAACTCCGGCTTTCCCGGCTTGCTGGTTTCATTGCCGGGCGGGTGGAGGCCGGATTCCGAAGGAGCGTAAGAGGCCCGGTCACCGATAGTCTCATCATCATCTTCGGGGTTGGCAAGCCCCAGGAGGGAGCGCACCTCGTCCGCCTTGACTTTGAGGCCCTGCGGCCCAAGCTTTTCTACCGCTGCAATGATCTGGTCGATGTTTTTTTCATCAGGTTTGTACAGATCAATTTTTGGATAATTTTCCTGCCTACCGAAATTGAGATTGATATAGGGGATGGTGAGGGCGGTGTTCAGGGTTTCTATTACCTGCTGGATGTCGCTGTCGGCAATATCATCCCGCACTTTGTCATGGGTCTCGCTCTGCGCCCGGCTCGAACCCTCATCAGTAGTCATAGTCTGACCAAGGACGAGCTTGCTGATTTGCTTGTCAACCCAATCGGCCATGTTTTTGTAGACGTTGGAAGTTTCGGCGGCGTGTTTGGATTCTACTATATCAAGAATCGCGCCTTCGGGGATTACCGCGCCAAAATCCTGACCGATAGCGGCCACCGCCCGTTTCAGCGTTGCCCGATCCTGCGCTGTCGCTTTCTTGCCGTATTTACCGATGCGGATAGGGTAGCCGTAACGGTCAATGAAGGCGGCCCAGCTTGTTACATCGTAGCTCTTGAGCATCCAGCAATACAGGGCGGGGAACGCCAGCCCCGCCGTGATCTGGTTCCCGCTGATAAGGTGCGGTTCGTGTACCACGAAACAAAACGGCTTGAGGGGCTCCAGTTCATTTCCCAGAGGAGCGCGCAGCATAAGTGTTTTTCCGGTCTCCTTGTCATATTGAAACCACCGGGGATCGCGGAATTTGTACGCCGCTGGTTTCCAGGGAGTTTTATCCGTGTCCCAGATAATTTCGGAAACCGAAAAACCTTTGGCAAGAGCGTCCAGCATATCACGAATCAGGGCGTACAGTTTTGCGGAGGTGTTTTTTACAATATCCCGATTTACCGCGTCGGCAAGTTCCATGTCGCGCTTCTCTTCGCTTGCCGGAACAACTTTGATCTCAAGGCCGGTGATCGCATCCTTGCGGGTGGAGAGTACGGAACGGTAGTGTAAATCTTTTAACTCGATATCCTGGGCAAGTTCCAGATATTCGGCAGGGCATTCCCCGCTCTTTACATTGTTGAGAATTTCCGCCAGGCGTTCCGGCGTGAGATTTTGCAGTAAAGAGAAATCGCCCCAGGGGTGGCGGTTGGTGTAGGGAACCGCCACAGCCTGTTCGGTTTCATCCTCGTCTTCTGTTTCATCAGTTTCCGGGGTTTCCGGCCCTTCCTGTTTGCCAAAGAAAAAATCTTTAAGTTTGTCAAAACTTAATCGTCCCATATATCCTTCCTTCCCTGCCGGTAGCGGTTTTCCGTTTCCACGGCCTCGTAGGTCATGGGCTGGTAGCCCTTCGCGTCATCTTCCTTGTGGGCATAAAACGCCATGAGTTTACCGATGGCCCCATCCCCGTGGCGCCGCTCCCGAGGGCCCCCGCTCCGCTCAAGCACACAGGGCACTCCGGCCTTGAGGCCCACTACCCGGAAATCGTCCCGGATAAACGGATCGTCCGGGATGTTTGTTGTGCCGTCTTCCATACTGCCCTTGAGTCCGGGAAAATTCTCGCTGTACC
>JAISCR010000146.1 GCA_031265435.1 Treponema sp. | reverse complement strand
GTAAATACTCCAGGGAGTTTAAGGCCGAAGCGGCAGCACCGGCAGAAAAACACGAGAAACCGGTAAGCCGGATAGCGGTGGATTTGGGTGTCAACGAGAATATGCCGCACCGGTGGATGCAGCAGGCCCGGGAAGCCGTCGGTACCGGTTTACCCCCTTCCCCGGACACGGGCGGCCCCGGGACGAAGAACCGGCCCGCCTGCGGAAGGAAGTCAAATCCCTCAGGAAGGCGGATGAAATCCTAAAAAAAGCGGCGGTCATCTTCGTACAAGGAGAACTCCGGTAATGGTGTACCGGTTTATAAGCGAGCACAAGAACCAGTATACCATTAGGGAGACGGCCGGAGTTTTCGGGGTGTCAAGCAGCGCCTACTATAAGTGGGTGAAGCACGGGGTATTTGACAGGCGGAGCCAGCGGGACGCTGAACTGGTACGCCTTATTCGGAAGATCCAGCTCCAGCATCAGGGGCGGTATGGCAGTCTGCGGATAAGGGAGGCGCTGAGGAACGACTAGGGGGAACGGTTCGGCCGGAAAAAAAGCGGCCCGATTGATGCGGAAAAACGGGCTGAATGTCCGCTGGAGGGGGAGTCCAGCCCCGCCGCCAACTCGAACCACGGACTGGAAGTCTCTAAGAATCTGTTGAACCGGGGCTTTCATGCCGGGAAGGGGGGAGAAATGGGTGTCCGACCTCACCTATCTGCGGACCGCGGGGGGGTATACCTGACGGTGGTGCTTGACCGGTTTGACCGGAAGGCGGTTGGCTGGGCCTTAAGCGCCGACCTGGAAAGCGTCCACGCGACTCTGCCTGCCCTGGGCACGGCCTTGAAGAACCGTCAGGCTCAGGAAGGTCTGGTGTTCCATTCCGACCGGGGGTACAGTACTGCGCCAAAAGTTTTCGCGGCCGCTTGCGTGAATCCTGTCCTACGGTCCGCCGGAGCATGAGCCGGAAGGGGAATTGCTGGGACAACGCTTGTGCGGAAAGTTTTTTCGAAACGCTGAAGAGGGAGTTGGAAACACTGGACGGCAAGTATTCTACGGCGGAGGTCAGGCACTCGGTGTTCATGTACCTTGAGGCGTATTATAATCGTGTCCGCCTGCATTCATCGCTTGACTATGTTGCGCCTGATATGTTCAGCCCGGAGCTGCCCGCTTAACCGTGTCTACCTAACGGGGTAAAGTCCACTGGGTATTGGACCAGCAATTCCGAATTCAATCGTCCGGGGTATACTCCTTGCCGCCGCAGATCACCGTTACGCGGCCCCATCGGCGGGGGGCCCCTTTCCTCCATGTCTGCTCCGACATCCGCGCCTTTGGTACGCTGGAACGGCAAGGAGCACCCTCCTTCCAACAGGGAATTGCCGCCTTATAGACGATACAGTAAAGAAATTTTTCAGATATTGAGGGTTTCATCGGTTCCCGCAGGCAAAAATTTGCCCAAATTTTTGAATTTGGAATTACTGGTATTGGACGTGGTTTTCGGGGAAGACCGGGATCGGAAGCGGAAAGCTCGCGCTCCTGAGAATCCCAACGTCGTGAGGAAGGACGATTACAGATCCTTCCTCCTCTTTGGGGGTTAAATGAGTTTGCCCTGGGGAGTTTGGCGTCCCCCTTGCCAGCTCTTCCGTTTTCCGGTGTAATAATCATGCTTCTGTTGATTGTGCCTAAATCTTAGACCGCCGGATTTACGCCGCCCGTCGGTGCGGCCGCAACCCTTCGCCCAGGAAAGGAGAGCTGGAATGAATAAGAACTACCATTACTTCGTTGTTAAAACCCTTGCCGTCTATGCGGGTTTCGGGGAAGACGACGCGCAGCTTATCGCGCATTTCTCGCAGCAGATAGATGATTTTATACTGGGCGGCAGGGTTCTGATTACCCAGAGGCCTCCCGAATTTTTTACCGCCAACGGGTATGCCAGGGAAATCGGCAAACTGAATCTCTGGCTCTTTGCCCCCCACCCTACGGGTATTGATGATGTATCATCCGTTATGCCGGAATATCAAAAAAACACCATTGCGCCTTTTCACTTTATCCCGGCCCAGACCCTTGCGTCCATCGACTCTGTGAAACCCGTGGATCGGAACAAATACCGCTGTGTCTGCGCGGGCGATCCGGGGGAGAAACTGATCAACACCCTGGTTTGCGACGCCGTCAACGCGGTGAAAACCGATAAAAATCAAACCACCCTCATGCGGCTCGGCATGGCCCTGCATACCTACGCCGACACCTACGCGCATTGCCATTATTCCGGTTTTAACGGCTGGGAAAACCATTCGTCCATAAAAAAGGCCGTGGACGTAAAAACGGGGAAAGAGGAAGTGTCCGAGTTCGAGAAAACATTCTATGAAAAGCTCCCTCCCATCGGCCACGCCAACACGGGGCACGCTCCCGACATCTGCGATTACGACATCGAATTGGCGATGAAATCCAAAGAAGGCGCCGGTTTCGAAATCAGCCGATCCAACAAGGAAAGCTTCAGCAAATGCTCCCGGGAGATTCTCGATCTCCTGTGCGAGGCAAACCGCCGGGAGCGTTTTACCGAGGCGGAATGGCAGGAACTGCGCGGCAGGCTGGAGGACGCGGAGGACGTAAAAAAAGAGACCGACGCTGATAAACTGGCCGCCCACTGGGGGAAGTGTTTTACGGATATACCATACCACTACAACAAGGGGGACTATTTTTATATCAGCGCCTATGCCTCGGGCCCTTCCGGAACGCAGCCGCCGGAAAATACCGGAGAGGACGCGGCGGACATATACAGCCCAAGGAACGACGCTGTGCAGCTTTCCTATATTGTCACGATAACCCAGGCCGACGAAGCCTTTTTCACGTACAACCAGATCGCCTATGAATGGGCGGCAAAGGTGGCAGGCTGCGGGCTGCAGAAAATCTCCGACGGGGAGGCCGGCACGTATCTTAAAAAGGCGGGGGCGGTAAATGCCGGCGGCGATTCCTGGAAGCCGCGGACCGATCTGGCGCTTATGGTACAGGCCGCAGGTTTCTTATATGAGCCGAACCAGGATATATTGTATTCATCCTTGACGAATATGCAGCGTCTGGCGGGATATTGCAAAGCCTATGATGAACTGGCGCCGGCAATCGGATCCTACATAGATTCCGAGCCGATCTATTTTGTCTACAACGGCTTTGAATGGATGATAGAGCTGTGGAAAGGGCAATACGGTATTGAGACAGGATGCGAGATAGGGGTGTATAAACGGGAAGCGGGGAAACCCCTGGACCCCCTGGAGAAAATATTGGGAAAGGTGTATCAGTGCGTTCCCAACGCCGACATGCCCATTATGTCATTCCGGCTGCTGAAGGGGGACAGAAAATTGTTCACCCGCGGGCCCGAGAAGCACTGGTGGCTGACAGGATTCCGCTGGGGGGTCTACAGCGAGCCCAGCGACCTGAGCGTATACTACACGGTTAAATTCAAGGACGAAGGGATGTGCCGCGCCTTTGTGGGCGATGAATCTTCCGGTTTAAAGGGCCTGGGATATTCCTACGAGCGGCCGGACAGCCTGAGCGCGGACTTCGTTTTTTCAAAACCCTTCAGTCCCCAGCCCGAGTTTAGAACGGAGAGCGAAGAAACCCTGCGGAAAAGCAACAAGGCCCTCTGCGCGGAGTACAACAAAATTAAGGCCGCCCACGAAATAGCCGGCGACGATCCGAACGCCTTTAACGAAGAGCTGCTTGAAGGCGCATCGGAGGATCTGAGGAAATGGTTCGGCGGACTGAATTCGGTCAGGGCGAAGGAAACCCTGCTTCGTTCCAAGACTGCGGGACTCCGTAAAGAGGCGTAGTATCCAGACATCATTCAAACTGTGGATTTCATGTTCAGGGCGTATCAAACTCTTCGGGTCTGTGCTGTAAGGAAGTGATTGTACGCGTCTCCAGTCGGAGACGGGCGCATCAGCCCCTGCGGGTCTGTGCTGTAAGGAAAGGGTTATATGCGTCTCCATGCGGAGACGGGCGCATCCCCGCCTGCGGCGGGGACCGGGCTATCCGCTCCAATTCCTCAGCTTTACCTTCGGTAAAGCCTCCGGTATTTCCGCTTCTATCCCTTGCGCGGGCCGAACGGCTGCAGCC
>JAISCR010000063.1 GCA_031265435.1 Treponema sp. | reverse complement strand
TCGGCTAGGTCGTTCCGCTTCGCTCCACTCCCACGCCTCACTACACCCACATTTTGTCGGCCCTGGTCTTTGCTACGCAAAGCCCTTATTCGGGCCGCCAAAACGTCGTAAACAGCCGGTACGTTAGATTTTTTTAATTTCTTTTAATTCCTTATAATACAAGGAATTACAAAGAGTTATAAAAACCGGGCCTTTTTTTGGGACTAAGGGCCGCCGTTTTTCTTCAAAAAAATCAGATTTTTTAACTTCATTCTCCGATCTCTAGCGGCAGATGGAGTAGTCAAGAGGGCTTATACAAGCCAATGGTCCTTCTGCCGAGGGGCCGGCGGCTTATATAAGTCCTTTTTTTATTTGGAGGCGGCGGGATGACAGTAACGGCTGAATACAAAGGAGTTTCGTATACGTTTGACCCTCAAGCCCAGGCGATGAAGGACTTGGGGGTAACAGAAGAAACGGCGGAAAACCGGGTGGCCCTGGCAAAGAAAACCCTGGAGCACATGAAGTCCGGGAGGCGGCGGGCGCAAACCGGCGCTATCCTCAAATATTTTCTGGGGAGATTGGAGAAAGGAGAAAGAATATGCCCTGCTACTCTTTTTTTAGCATTGAAATGTCGTTAATGAGCTTATTTCTTTCTTGTATCAGTTTCAAGAATCTCTGGGATTCTTCATCGGCGGATTCTTTTATAGCAGCTATATCCGCTTTTTCGAGTTCGGTGTCCCTTATTCTTTCAAGGGTTTCCGGGGAAATAAAAATAGCCTTTTCGAGAACATCAATCATCTCGCCATTGAAAGTACGGCCATTTAGCTCCGACTGTTGTTTGAACAGGTCAATGAGATACCGGGGAAGCCGAATTGTCAATTCTTTAAGCTCGTTTGGATCGTGTGCTTCATTAGGCATAATGCCCCTCCTTGCGGGATATAAGTTTTTCGCAGGGCAAGTATACCACGGGGAGGGGCTTTTTTGGAGGGAGCGGGATGAGAAATAAACAATTGCTGTCCCTTAACGCAAGGGCCGATCCTAAAACGGTTTGGCGGCGCGGCATGAAACGGGCGGATGTCCGCAGGGCACAGAAGGCCTTCCTGAAAATACGGCAGGGGAAAGTGCCATGAGCCTTGCCTTGTTTATCGGCATTGCGGGCTTCTTCGGGCTCCTGTTTTTTACAGAATATTTCTTCGGGAAAAGACACGTCGATGACCGGCAGGGTTTCCCCTGGTCGAGGAACCGGAGGAAGGGGAAGTGAAAACGCCGCTGGTGAAGGTGCTGGAATCCGACGTGATGAAGGACACGGATCAGGTTTTGTCCGCCCGCCATATTTTTCACTGGCGGAATAACACGGGGGTTACCCGCATAGGGAAGCGGTTTATCCGGTTCGGATATCCGGGATCGTCTGACTGGCTGGGGATCTGCCCTGACGGGCGGTTTCTGGCGGTGGAGTGCAAGCGGCCGCGCGACGGCCGGCTTACGTCGAAACAGCAGGATTTTCTGGATTGCATCAGGAGGTACGGGGGCGTGGCGCTGGTTGTAACGGGGGTTAACGACCTCCTTGAAAAACTGAAAGAAGCGGGGGTGATTTGAATAGACGTGCTGAAGTTAAAGAAAACCGGGGATACGTACTTTGTCCAGTATGAGGAAAACAAGGACATAAAGACTATCAAAACGGAAGACGAGCCTGAAACGGGGCTTACGGCGGCCATGGACAATGCCGCGCTGGCGTTGCTGAAACTTTTCAACATTGCCGATACGCCGTGCAAGCTTTTTTCCGCCGAATGGAAGGACGGCGAGAAGGCGGGAAGCAAATGCGTGCTCTTGTCCGGGGAATCGAGCGTGTACGGGCCGATAAAGGTATTTCTTCCCAAGGTCAGCACCCAGGAGGCGGAGACGCCGGAAGAGGGGATTTATGATCCCGAAGACCTGAAGAATCAGTATAACCAGGCGGTGGACCGCCTCCGGGAGGAGGCGAAGCGGTTCGTGCAGGGCGCCCGGCGGCAGCAGGTTCTTCCCTTCAATGAAGAAGCGGGAGGCGGAAAAAAGAAAAAGAAGAGGGGGATTATCGGCGCGGTGGCGGATAAGGCCGCGGGGCTTTTCGGGTAATGCCATAGTTTTTTGAATCGAGAGCCTCCGGGAAGGCCCACCACACTTCCCGGCGGCTTTTGGCAACCGGCGGCGGCGGAGGGGTGTGGCGGCCCTGACGCCGCTTTTTTTACGGAGGTGAATGATGAGTGCGGAAATCCGGCGCTGCCGGGTGTGCGGGTGTACTGACGATGATTGCCACCAGTGCATTGAGAAGACGGGGCATCCCTGCCACTGGGTAGAGGAGGATCTTTGTTCCGCCTGCGCGGAGGATGATCCGGATGATGATGATTTTATCAATAAGGAGGATGACGATGACATTCCGTTCTGACGAGGACGTCAGGAAAATTGAACAGTTTATCAAGGACGTGCGGTATATGCGGGAAGCGCAGAAGCGTTATTACAGCAGCAGGCCCCGCGAACGGATGCTGCTGCTGCACGCCCAGGAACTTGAAAGGGAAGTGGAAGACAGTCTTATAGCTTTGGAATGGGAAATAGGCCGCGAAGAAGCGCGGCAAAAACACCCGGAATTGTTTCCGGCTGAATAAACGGCAAGGAGCGTCATTATGGCAGAGAAAGAGACGAACAGGCGGGTACGGATGAACGTATCCATCACGGCGAAGGGGCTGGCCCAGTGGGAGGTAACCGCGGAGGGCGATAACCCGGAAGCGGCGGAAGCGGACTTGAATCAGGCGATTGAGATGGTCCGGTTTACCCTCTCGAAGAAGGGGCTTGTGGAAGTCGGCCAGGAGGTGGAGAAGAAATGACGACGGAACTGGTTACGGTATCGGATGCCCGGAAGAACGGGGCGCTGGTATACATAAACGAGGGGTATCTGAATCCTTCCACCCCGTTATACAGGACGGAAGTGACCGCCATCATACTGGATGTCAAGAATGACTGCCACAAGATTTCCGGAAAGCTGATGCTCAAGCGTGAAGTGGTGGATCGTGTGGGAGAGGCGTGCGCCATATCATACGTTCCGTCCGGATGCAGAACCTGGACGGAGACCCGCGATGATTCCGCCGGGAAGCGGACGGTATTTATTTCCGAGCAACAGGGGAAGATGCGGCTGCCGGACGGGTCCTACCGGACAGGTTCCGTCCAGGCATACGAGTTTGATCCCAACCTTCGGGCGATGCTGGATTTCGGCATTACTGAATGGAATGAGCAAACCAAACAGCAGCAGAAAGAAGGAAAGCCTCTTGCGAAGATGGCTATGGAATACTCGAAGTTCGGGAGGCAGCGGGCAGAAACCGGCGCCCGGCTGCGGGTAGTCAAAGAATTGACCGGGATGCCGACGGCGTTTGAGTTGGCAGAGGCCGGAAAGCCGCTGGTGTTTTCCCGTGTGGTTCAAAATACCGATTACCTTTTGAAGACCCCGGAGGGCCGCCTTCTGGCCGCGGCCCAGGCGACGGGGACGCAGGATGTCATCAAGGATCTGTACGGGAGGCAGGCGCTTCCCGGCCAGGGGGGAGAAGCGGAGGGGGAACCGCGGAACGTAACCGAAAAGAATCCCGGCGGCGATCAAAACCCCGCCGGGGCGGATCTCGCGAAGGAAGCGGCCGGGGAAGACTGGGGCGATCTTGAACGGGAAGGCGCCGGCGACGAATTCCAGGAACTTACCATTTCCCTTGAACAGTACCTTTCCACCTACCGGGAACGGCTTGATGTGGATTACAGGGGGAAGAACGGGACTGTTAACCCGTACAGGCTTGCCCGGGCCGAATTTGAAAACCCGGAAGCAACTGCCGAAACACGGCGGCTTATGATAGGCCGCATCAACAATCTGCTGAAAAGCACGGAGGCATCATGAAACTGGCGCATATTGCTGATTTGCACTGCTCTCGGGAACACGCGGAGGAGGCGCTGGCCTCTTTGCGGTTCTTCGCGGAGCATATAAAAACGTCCCCGGTAGACCTGGTATGTATCGCCGGGGACGTGTGGGACGCTTCGATACTGAATACCGAAGCTTCGGGGTACAACCGGTTTGTGGAC
>JAISCR010000019.1 GCA_031265435.1 Treponema sp. | reverse complement strand
GCAAAGCCCCAGAGTTCCCGCCGGCCCGTCTTTTCAAGCCCTTCCAGCAGCGCGTTCAGGGCCATAAAACCTGCTTCCGATGGCGCAACCCGGATACGCATGGCCAGATCCGCCTGGTTTTTCGCGTAATCCGTTACCCCTATCTGCAAGAGGTTCGGATCGTAGGTGATCTCGAAAGGGGGATGGCTGTTAAAAAACGCCGCCGTTTCCCTGAACGCCGCAATCCAGGCGTTCCGGGCCTGTATGTCGTTGATGATGTCCGCGCTTACGGAACCGCCGCCTATCTCCTGGGAAATAGAACCGAGCCGGGCCAGGGATTCCATTTGGGAGGGATCAAAGGCCACCGCCTGGCTGTAGTTGAGCAGGGCTTCCACCGCCGCGCCGCTTTCCTGGGCCGCCAGGCCCCGCGCAAAACCCGCCTCCGCGCGGGCAGCCATATACCGGCCCGTTATCAGGGTGCGCCTGCCAGTTTCCGTTAAGGCAACGCCCATCTGGACCAAAAGGGATTCTACCGCGCCGTTTATCAGG
This sequence comes from Treponema sp., assembly GCA_031265435.1. GTDB lineage: Bacteria > Spirochaetota > Spirochaetia > Treponematales > Breznakiellaceae > JAIRNJ01. The sequence goes on along the minus strand of JAISCR010000019.1, from coordinate 18,691 downwards.
GTTCCGTCCTGCAAGTTTGCCGCGCTCCCGGTCTGAATAAACGAGGCCCGGCTTTCTCCGCTTCCCGCCCCGGTTATGGACAAACTCACCGAAAAATCCCCGGCGGGCAGTTTCTACACCGTCCCGGTGAGGAAATACTCAGCGTTGGTTAAACTGCCTATGGAGATAAAATCTTTTTCGGAAAACCGGCCGTTGGCGGCAAGGTCCTGTTCCTCAAGAATCCGGCTCAGGTTCTGCCGGTCTATCAGGGTCATGGCGGAATATTTGCGGAACGCGCTGTGCAAAAGGCCCTGAACATAGACCGGCAGCCAGGCGTCCGCCGCGTCCGCGCCGCGCATTTCCGGTTCAAGCACCGCAAGGCGGATGTCCCTGCCGCCGTCCCCTTCAAAGAGCGGCCCGGAAAGCGCCTCGTCCATCCGCCCCAGCGCGGCCATCGCGGAAATTTCCGCGTCCCCTAAAGAGCCGCCGTCAAAACCGCCCATTCGGGGCATGGCCGTACAGCCACAAAGCACGGCAGAAACCACCAGAACCGCTATCCATCCTGCCTGTTTTCCCATTGATCCACCCCGCTATCGATTTTTTTTGCTGTGAAGGAGTCTATCTTATCACGTTTTTTTACGGTTTTCTATAATAAGACTCAGGGAAATTGGCCTCTACACTCCCCGCAAAATGTGGTATACTAAACCCATGGACAGAAAAATACATTCCACCCATCCCCGGCCGGCCTATGTGCTGCGGGTAAGTATTAAAGGAACCACGCCGTCAATCTGGCGGGAGTTGAGTGTTCCGGCAGACTGTACGCTGGGGGATCTTCACGAGATTCTCCAGATTGCCTTTGGCTGGGGTAACGATCACATGCATTCCTTTACCGTCAATTCGGTGCAGTATGGAATGATGGACATGGATTTCGATTACGGAGACGACATGGCCGATGAGGACAGTGTTTGCCTTTATGATCTGAATCTACGGGCAAAACGAAAATTCAGCTACCTCTATGATTTTGGAGATTCCTGGGAGCATGAGATTAGGGTATCCAAAATTATCCCCCCGGAAGATGAAAAGCGGGATGTAACGCGGCCCCGCTGTCTTGGAGGGCAGCGGGCGGGCCCTCTGGAGGATTCGGGAGGCGTTTGGGGGTACCAGTCCATGCTTGAAATATTGAAAGACCCAAACCGCGAGGAATATGAAGAAACCCATGAATGGACCGGGGATTTTGATCCTGAATATTTCAGCCCGGAAGAAATAAATGCCCGTCTGGAACAGGCTTTTAAGCCCCGGCCCTGAACGGCCGCAATAAGCCGGTCCAGGCATCTGTACCATCCTGAAACTTGATTTAAGGTATATTTAACAGGTGAAGAAGAAAGATCTGGTATACCGCTGCGGCAACTGCGGGCATGAGGAGCCCAAATGGCTGGGGCGCTGTCCTGAATGTGGCGAGTGGAACACCCTTGCCGAAACTGCGCTCAACCAGGGCCGCTCCCCTTCCTTCTCCGGGAAGGGCAGTATGCCGCAATCCTTTCCCCTTGCATCGATCGATCCCCAGGAGAGCGGCCGCATCGGAAGCGGTATACCGGAATTTGACCGGGTACTGGGCGGCGGCATCATGAAGCGTTCCGCCGTGCTTGTGGGAGGGGAACCGGGGATCGGGAAATCTACACTGCTCCTCCAGGCTGCTTCTTTGGCGGATACAAGGGGCCGGGTGCTCTACATCTCGGGCGAGGAAAGCGCGGGGCAGATCAGGATGCGTTCAGACCGTCTGGGGCTTTTCGGAACGTCTTCAAAAAGTCCCGAGCAGATTGAGATCTTCTGTTCGGGGAAGCTTGAAGACATCAACATTGTTCTTGAATCGGTAAAGCCTGTCATTATCATCGTAGATTCCGCGCAGACCCTCTACTCTGCCGAAGCCGGTACGGGGAGGGGCACCGTAAACCAGATGAAATTCTGTTCGTATGAGCTTATCTCCTGGGTAAAAGAGCATGACAGCGCCCTCTTTCTCGTTGCCCATGTGACCAAGGACGGTCTCATTTCGGGCCCCAAGTCTCTGGAACACATGGTGGATACGGTGCTCTACTTTGAACAGAACGATACGGAATGTCGTTTCCTCAGGGCGGCAAAAAACCGTTTCGGTTCCGTGGACGAGATCGGTATCTTTACCATGACCGAAAAGGGTCTCAGTACGGTGGAGGACACAAGCCTTCTGTTCCTCGTGCGCCGGGAGGGAGATCTGCCGCCGGGGGTTGCAACCGCGGCCGTGCTTGAGGGCAGCCGTTCCTTTCTGGTGGAGATCCAGGCCCTGACGGTTCCCGCCAAGGGCGGCTTAACCCGCGTATATTCGGACAGGATAGATTCGGCGCGGGTGTCACGGGTTGCCGCGGCCCTGGAAAAACACCTTTCCCTCCGCCTCTCGGATCAGGATATCTATGTAAACGTGGCCGGGGGCATCAGAATTGCCGATGTGGGAGCCGAACTCGCCCTGGCCTTTGCCCTCTATTCGGCCCGGACAGGCCTTCCCCTGCCTTCCGGTACCGCTATAGCGGGAGAACTTTCCCTTACCGGGGAAATCCGGCCTGTCCGCCGCCCGGCAGGAAGAATCCGTTCGGCGCGGGGCATGGGTTTTAACAGTTTTCTGGGCCCCAGGGCGGACGATTCCGGCAGGCAGCAGAAAGAGGAAGGCGGCCCCGACATTCCCTCCGCCCGGATCCTCAGGGCGGGAAACATAAAGGAAGCCGTCAAACTGCTTTTCGGCAAAAATTTGTAAAAACGGTACTTGACAAAAAAGAATAAATAAGATAGCGTAAATCCGATAGGAAGATTTGTTGAGTGTTTTTTTGTTTCGGCGCTTCAGTGTTTCCGCTTCTCTTTTCCTCTACACTATTCAAATCCGTGCAAATTTTATGATTTTATGCCGCATCCTATGGTCTTCCCGGTTTTTACCGGTGAAAGATTGGAGTCGCCTGAGTTTTTCGGGCGTGAATAGCGTGTGCCCGGACGCATAACGAAGACTTAAGACGATAAATCTTAAGGCTTTTATCCGGGTGAAGGAATTTTCTCAATGGCCAAGAAACTGTATGTCGGCAACCTCTCCTACAACACAACCGAAGATGGGCTTCGTAACCTGTTTTCCGGTTACGGAACCGTCGCTTCTGCCAAGATCATTTTTGATCGTGACACGGGCAGCTCAAAGGGTTTTGGGTTTGTGGAAATGGGCTCTGATGAAGAAGCCAGCGCCGCAATTGCCGGTACCAATGGTAAAGAACTTGAAGGACGCCAGATCCGGGTGAACGAAGCAATGGACAAGCCTCGCCGCGAACGCTCCCAGGGCGGCGGATATGGCAATTGGTAAATAACTTTGAGTCTGTCCGAAGCTTCAGTTTCCGGGCGGCCTCAATGTTTATGTACTGATATGAATTGAAGGATGCGCCGTCATGTACGGCCTCTTTCCGAAAAAGGGCTGCCGCGGTCTTATCCGGCAGCCCGGTTCTTATGTGTATAATTTTCCTCTTTCCAGCAAGGCGGCCATCAATTTTGTCAGAATTTCGAGATCGATCTCTTCCGAAGCTTCGTTAAGGGTTTCTCTGATGTCTTCCCAGTCTTCCTCTTTCAACTCCATGCCCAAATCGTCAAATTCCTGTAAAAAGAAAGCCGCGGCGGCGCCGAGACGGGAAGGAGATCCGCCGTCCTGTTCAATCCGCTCCCTGGCTCTTTCAAAAAATTCTTCCGCGCGGCGCCGGCCCAGAACCGGGCTTACAAGAGAAGAAAATTCGCGTTTAAGGTAGTCAAATTCGGAACTTTTAAGGGAAGCCCCGGCCTGCCCCGGAGAATACCGGGAAAGCAGAGACAGAAAATGATCCGCCGGCCTCATCGGGGCATCACTTCTTTTTGGCTGGGGCGGCCGTGGCGGCTTTGGCGTCTACGGCATTGAGAATGGCGCTGAGCCGGTCTTTTTCAATAAGATCTATGAGCCGGGCTTCGGTATACCGTTTGGCCTCTTCGGTAAAGTTCCCGATGGTAATGCAGATCCCTTTGCCGGCCTTTACCTCCTTGAGGTGGGAGTGGAAATCCCTGACCACCAATTCTCCAACCCCGCCGGGGGCCCTGATAAAACGGAACATGATCACATCAGACCACTTGGAGGTATCAATTTCGGCCAGAATATCGGCCCATTCACTCTTCTGAATGGAAATATTGGTAATCTTCACCTTGGCTCTCGGGAAGTAGGTCATCACTATCTTCCGGCAGAGGGCTACGAAGTCGGCCTGGGGAGCCATCGTATATATCTGAAGGTTTTGGTTGGCGTTGAGTTCCCGGTACTTGCCGATGAGCGAGGATACATCCTTGTAGTCGGGAGTGTCGTTCTGGATCAGATTGAGGAGAATCAGGGCCTTGCCGATGTCATTCTGCTTGAGGTAGGCGGTCGCAAGACGATAACGGAGATCCACGAGGATATCGGGCTTTATGCTCTGGTGTTTAAGGCCTATCTCGAAGTCCTGGATGGCCCCCTCATACTGATGATTACCGGCGCGGATCGTACCGGAAAGGAGACAGGCTTCCGGGCCCATGACGGGATCCGCCCGCAGGTGATCGAAGATTCTCAGGGCCTGTTCGGTCTGGTTGGCCTCATAGTAACACTCCGCCAGGGTGTAGAGGGATTCCTTGTCATCGGGAGCAAGTTCTATGGCCTTACGGATAAAAGTCATGGCCTCTTTGGGTTTTTTTACCCGGAAATAAGCGTGCCCCAGATAGCGGAGGGCCGGGGCACTGTCGGGATCAAGATTTTTGGCGGAAGAGAGGAGTTGAATGGCCTTTTCGTAGTTCTTTTTCTGGAATTCAAGCAGGCCCAGGTTGTAATTTACTTCAAAATTGTCCTGCTTAAGGCCCCGTGCGGTAGTAAAGCCTTTATACGCGGCATCGGTAAGGTTGAGCTTCATGGCGGAAAGAGCATAGCGGAGGCTTGTTTCAAATTCGTTTACGCCGGGGGTACCCGGGGGAAGTTCCATGAGGATATCGTAGGTTTTCATGGCCTCGGCCCAGCTTTCCTCCCGGAAATACACATCCCCAAGATCGCTGAGGGCTTCGGGGTCTCTCGGGTTCTGGGCAAGACGCCTTGTCGCGTCTTTTATGACGGCATCCTTTCCCCTGGTCCGTTTACTGCCGGCTCTTCCCCGGCCCATCATCAGCATAAAGATCACCACAACGATAACGAGAGCGAGAAAAGCCATGATAACGGGAATCATACCTAGCATAGAGATATTATCGGACATTTATTGTGGATATTCAATTGAACTTGTTCCAAAGCCCGGCAGATTTCGGAGAGGCTTCAATTATTTCAGATGTAAGCCGATACTATTACGGAATGCAGCCCTCGGGCACTTCAGGCACTTCAGGCTGACAACATTGACAGATTACATTTTCTTGTTTAGATTTGAAATTTACGAGGAGTTGAATCAATGGCATCAACTATTGGCATAAAAATCGCCAACGGGGAATTTTATTCCATCATTGAGGGGAATTCTTCCGTCAAAAAGAGACTTGTTCTGACTACAGTCCACGACAGGCAGCAAAGCGTTCAAATTGATCTCTATAAAAGCTTTACCAGAACCATGGCCGACGCCCTCTATATCGGCAGCGTCGTGGTGGAGAATATCAGACTCCGCCCCAAAGGGGAGCCTTCCATCGAACTGGTTATCGCTTCCACGGCGGAGGGAGAAATTACCGCGGATGCTATCGATCTTGATACCAGTTCCGGTACGGGCCACCAGATTCTCAACGTTTCACTTAAATCCCTGACCGAAGAGCATACGGAAGAAGATTTTCCCGATTTTGAACTGGAACAGCAGGAAGCGCCTCCCACCAGCCTCTATGGGAAAAATTCAAGAATCAAAAAGGAAACGGAAAAGGAACAGAAGAAGAGTTTCCCGATCCTTGTGGCGGTACTGGCAGGGCTCCTTATCGTCCTCGTGTGCCTTTTGATATGGTTTTTTCTCATCAGAACCAGGCCCTCCGGATCAGACGCGGCTCCCCCCGCAAGGCTCATGGCCCCGGAGGAACAGCCCGTCCAGCCGCCTCCCGAACCGAAAGTTCAGCCTCCCGCGAGTCAAACCGCGGAAGAGGCGCCCCAAAAAGAAGTTCCCAGAGAGCCGCCTCCCGCTCCCGCGTTTGTCCAGGCTCCCAAAGAGCCGCCGGAAGCCGCCGGAAGCCGGGATCGCAGCCGCCCCGCCCCGCCTGTGGCCTCGTACAAGGTGCCCACTACAATTCCCAGAGAGGGAATTCCCTACAGGATACGCTGGGGGGACACGCTCTGGGACATTGCCGCCGCCTTTTACCGGAATCCCTGGCTCTATCCCCGGATCGCCCGGTTTAACAATATCAGGAACCCGGATTTAATCATCTCGGGAACCACCATTCGTATCCCGCCCGGAAACTAATCTTCAAGTTCCAATTGTATATATGATACTCAGGTGTCACAAACGCTGTATTTTTATCCTGTACCTGTGTTTTGTGTTTTTCTCCTGCGCGGCCAAGGAGGCGGTAAACCCGGCGGCTTTCTACCGGGGCCTGATTCTTGAACAGGATGACGGAGAGAAGGAAGAGGCATGGGAAAATTTTGCCGAAGGGCTGGGGAGCGGCAATTCCCTTATACGGGAAGCGGCCGCGGAAAGGCTCATGCTGCCTGTGCTGCGGGGGGAATACAGGGCGGCGGAAATAACGGCCGCGCTGGACAGGGCGCTTCCCGGCGTAAAGACCGAAAAAACCGCCGCCGAAAATACCCGGGGAACTGCGGAAAATACTCTCCGCGCCGCGGCGCTTTACGCTCTGGGCCGTTTTGAAGAAGCCGGGATTCTGCTCGATTCCGTCAATGCCAATGAGGAAACGGTCTGGAACCGTGCCCTGCGCCTGGCCCTGAGATGGATTCCCGCTGAGGAAAAGGAAGAACCTGCCGGGGAAGAAACACGGAAAGCCGCTCGCGACTTCTTTTTCCGGGAGGCGGCAGGAGGAGAGGCATTCCTGTGGGCCTTTGAAACGGCGCCGCCTTCCCTGTTTACCGTCCCCGATTTTATCGCTCTTGACGGACGGCTTGCGGTAAGCGGATCAAACTTCAACGCGGGGCTCACCGCCTTCCGGGAACTTATTGAAATGCCGGCAACGGACACTGCGGAGATTCTATTCCTGCGATACCCGGAACTGCTGAGCGATCTGGGACGCTGTTTCCAGTTTGCCGGAAGCGGGGAAGAGGGCATTGAACTTTTTCTGAACTGGAACGCGGGCCTCGATGACAATGCGGCGCGGGATATTCTCCGCTACAGGCTCCTCTACTTTGCAGGTCGGATCGCAAGACAGCGGCAGCTCCTTGAGAGGGCTTACGCATATTTTGAAGAGGCTTTCTATTCTGCCCCGGACAGGGAACAGCAGGACGCCTGCGTCTGGTACATCCTCGACATGGCGCTCTCCACGGGTACCGATGCGGGGATCGCCGCGGTGGAGAGATGGATAGACCGCTGGAATGATAAAAATTACTTTGTTGATATACTGGATCGTCTGGCCCAAAAATTGACCGTGGAGCGGAGATGGGATGATACGGCGCGTATTTTGAAAGTCCTGGAGAACCGGGGCCCTTCGGTCTCCACGGCTCAGTACGGCGCCATAATGGGCCGGGTGCGGTCTCTGAGTCCCGCGGGAAAGGAGGAAGCGGAAGCATACTTCCGTATATCCGGTGAAGCGGCGGGCCGTTCCTTTGATCCTGTCTCGTTTTATTACCGTTCCGCGGCCGCGGCCTTTTTGGGCCTCCCCTTTCTGCCCCCCGAATTAAAAGAACAGCCTGAACAGGGCGGTAATGCTCAGGCCCCTTCGGAAAACATGGAATTCCTCCTGGGGTTTTTTAAGCACAACGCCGCAAGCCTTGCCCTTCCGGAAATCCGGCGGCTGGAAACGGAACTCTCCATCGGGGAGCTGAGGACTCTTGCGGAAGAACTGAACAGGGCGGAACGTTACCATGAAGCCATCAGGCTGACCGGCGCATATATAGCCCGGCCGGAATATGTCCTGGATATCGCCGATCTGTTTCTTTCATACCCCAGGGCCTTTACGGAGACGGTAGAATCACGGGCCGCCGAAAAAGCATTGGAAGCGGCCCTGCTCTTTGGTCTTATACGCACGGAAAGCGCCTTCCAGAGCGGCATCGTTTCCCGGGCCGGGGCCGTGGGACTCATGCAGCTTATGGCGGACACCGCGTCGGAGATGGCAGGCCGCATAGCCCGGCGCGGCGGCCCCCGTTACTCCGTTGAGGACGATCTCCGGGATCCCTTGGTAAATATCCACCTGGGAACGGAGTACCTCTCCTATCTTTTTGACCGCATGGAACGGGAGATCCCCGCTCTCCTGGCCTACAACGGCGGCATGGGACGGGTACGCCGCTGGCTGAGAGGCTCCGAACAGGGAGACGAACTGTTCCTGGAGACCGTAGAATACAACGAAACGAGAAACTACGGCCGCCGGGTACTGGGAGCCGCGGAAGTGTATAAGTTCCTGTACTACCGGGAACCGCATTAACTTGAGCCCTCCGGATGCCGATAATTCAACAGAGTAGCCTGGGGAGGATCATGCATCCGTGAGATATGACAGATTCCGTATTATTACCATAGCGGCGGCGGCGGCGCTGGGTTTTTTTTCATTTTTCCTGGGCATCTCCATCGCGGGCGCCCTCCTGAAATACGAGGGAAATCTGTACGGCGCGGGGTACTTTTTCTCCCGGTCTTACGGTCTTTTGGCCCTGATAATCCCCGCCTATCTTTTCTCCGCGGCCTTTATACTGGCAGATCCTGCCTACCATCCCGCACGGATCTATCTTTTAAGTGCCTGCATCGTACCGTTTTTTACCCTGGCCTCCGGCTTTGCGCTGCTTAAGGATTTCAATGTATTTTCCGTCCGTTACCCGCCGCTGGCCCTGATGGGGAGAACAGGTTTTACGTTCATCATACTTTTCTTTCTGGCCTTTGAATTTCTGATTATCTTTGCGCTTAAATCCCTGCTCTTTCCGATCCGGCAGGAAAAACCTGAAAAAGAAGCGGAAGCCGGTAAACCGGAAGGGATTCTCTCTCTCCCTTCACCCGGCGACGCCGTGATCCTCCGCGAAATTTATGCCGAAGCTGCGGCGGCAAATCCCTATGAAGAAAAAGTTCTCCCGGAAAAACCTGAACCGGAAAAAACCGATGAAGTTGTTCAGGAACTTCAGGTTCCCATCGAGCCGGAGCCTCTCCATCAGCCGCAAAAAAATGAGCAAACCGCGGTACATGAAGATGACGGCGAAGATGACGAAGATGAAGATGAAGCCGAAACCGTAAATGAAGTTGAGGAACTTACCCCTGTTTTTGAATCCGTCCCTCCGGCCGCATCAAAACCCGTTCCAAAATCCCCTGTCAAAAAAACGTCTTACTTTGTTCCGGCGGACATACTCAACCAGTACCCCGACGGGCAGTACTGGATCATCGACGACGCTACCCGCCATGCCGCCATTACACTCAGGGAAACGCTGGAAGAATTCAAGATACAGGCCGAGGTTACCGGCATCAGGAAGGGCCCTGTCATCACCATGTTTGAAATTCTGCCGGCTCCGGGCGTAAAACTTTCCCGCATCGTCAACCTTCAGGACAACATCGCCCTGCGCCTTGCCGCGTCCAGCGTGCGTATCGTTGCCCCCATCCCGGGAAAACATGCGGTGGGCATTGAGGTGCCCAATGCAAAACGGAACATAGTATCCTTCCGGGAGATCATCGAAGGGGAACTTGGCCGGGAAGGAAAAAAGGGTGAAATACCCGTGGTACTGGGGAAGGACATTACCGGCGAAGCGCAGACCATCGATCTTACCCAGATGCCCCATCTCCTCATCGCGGGCGCCACGGGTTCGGGAAAATCGGTATGCGTCAACACAATGATACTGTCGATACTCTACCAGCGCCAGCCCGCGGAATGCCGGCTGATCCTCATCGATCCGAAAATTGTTGAACTCAAGCTTTACAACGATATTCCCCACCTTTTGACTCCGGTGATCACCGAACCCAAACGGGCTTTCCAGGCATTGCAGTATTGCATCTGCGAAATGGAACGGCGCTACGCATGCCTTGACTCCATGGGAGTGCGGGACATCAAGAGTTACAACAGAAGAATCAGGGAACGGAATATTGCCGCGGAACACATACCCTACATCGTGATTGTCGTTGATGAATTTGCGGACCTCATGGCAACAACCGGTAAGGAACTTGAAAGTACCCTGGCCAGGCTTGCGGCGATGAGCCGCGCGGTGGGCATACACCTGGTACTGGCAACCCAGAGACCCTCAATCGACGTGATCACCGGCCTTATCAAGGCCAATATTCCCAGCCGCATCGCCTTTATGGTTGCCTCAAAAATGGACAGCCGCATAATCATTGATATGGTAGGCGCGGAAAAACTGCTGGGCAAGGGAGACATGCTCTATGCCGGGGCAGTTGATCCTTTCCCCATCCGTATGCAGGGAGCCTTTGTCTCCGAGGAAGAAGTAGAATCGGTGGTGGAGCATGTCAAAACCCTGGGACAGCCGGACTACATCGACGATGAAATATTCTACGACGAGGAAGAGGATGAAGGCTCCAGCCTCTTCACCGAAGGGGAAGATCCCCTCTACGACAAGGCCCTTGAAATCGTATTGCAGCAGGGCAAGGCCAGCGCCAGCTATATACAACGCCGTCTCAAGATCGGATACAATCGCGCGGCGCGCCTTGTGGAAGAGATGGAAATCCACGGAGTAGTGGGCCCTGCCCAGGGTTCCAAACCGCGTGAACTCCTGCGGGGAGTGTAGACTTATCCCGCGGTCGTGTCTGCCGCTGCGGCCGGGAACGGATCGGTAAAGGTTCTGCCCGCCGGGCTATGAAGCCGCCTGCGAATCCGGTTTTTCGAGTATTACCTGTTCCAAAAGTTTTTCTATCAGTTTACGGTCAGGCGCTTTGGTTCCTTCGGTACTTACGGCCCCGGCGGCGGCAGCCATTGCCAGGGCATAACAGCGTTCCCGCGGGAAATTATGTTCAATGCCCCAGGCAAGGGCGCCTGTCATGGCATCCCCGGCTCCTACCGTTGAGCCGGTCTTTACATTCAGGGCCGGCGCACGGAAGACGCCTTCGGCATGTACAAAAAGCGCGCCTTCCCTGCCGAGGGAGAGGCATACAAGCTCCGGGCCTGCGGCAAGGAGCCTGTGGCAGAGGGAAAGCAATGTGGCTTCCCCGAGAGACTCCCCGTCATCAATACCGAAATATTGAAACAGCTCGTAACGGTTCGGCTTGATATAGTGCGGGCTTTCTTCCATGGCCAGCCTGAAGGCTTCTCCGTCCGTATCAAGAAAAATTTTGGCATTTCTGTCATGAAGCAAACGGCAAAATTTGAGGTATGTGTCCGATCCGAGTCCCCCGGGCAGGCTTCCCGACAGTACAAAGATACTGTCTTCCGCGGCATAAAAGAGAAGCTTTTCTTCAAGCAGCCTGAGTTCGGCCCCGGAAACTTCAGGCCCCGGCTCGTTCAGCTCCGTAAGACTGCCATCCCGGGCAATCAGCTTCAGGTTTGTTCGCGTGGGATTCGAGATCCGTACAAAATCATGTTCCAGGCCGCGACTGCCGATCCGATCCAGCAATTCATCCCCGGGAGCGCCGCCCGCAAACCCAATGGCAATACTCCTGCCTCCCAGCGCCTGTATCACCGAAGATACATTCAGCCCCTTGCCGCCGGCGTCAACAATAACATTCTCCAGCCGGTTGAGGGCATTGGGCCGCAGGCGCTCAAGACAGGCAGTCTTGTCCAGCGCGGGATTCAAGGTAACGGTTATAATCATATCATCACTTCAAATCAACGAATCATGCCGGGCCACATCCTCCGCTGTGAGGAGAGTTACTTCCATTGATATAGTATAACCGAATTACCGGGAAATTTTAAGGCGTCATTCCGGCAGTAACAGGACGCTTGACAGGCATTAAATTTATGCTTTATTATGAATTTTCAAAGGAAAAGGGGCGTTTTATGCCTAGAGATGCAAAGACAAAGCAGTATATTTACATCGTACAGGCACTTTTAGAACCTACCAGTTGCAAAATTGGCATTACAAACGATCTTGAAAGGCGTCTGAAAGAGTATAATAACATAACCGGTAAATCAAAAGGGAACAAATCCCGGTATTTATTTACGTGCGAAGTAAAAGACATGGCTGAAGTAGAAAATGCTGTCAAAGACACGTTTTCGGCTCTGCGGGAAGAAAAGAGCAGGGAAATATATTTTTATAACGCTAAACTGTTTGAAGGTTATGTCAAGTTTATCAAGTCTCATAAAATGTTCGTCAGGGAAATTTATATCAAAACTGATGAAACAAAACCAATAGTAAAAATAGTTAAGAAAACTACCCCTACTCTTGAAGAACGGGGTATATCATCAAAAGATGTATTACAAAAAGCGCAAAAAAGGAAAAACGATGAATTTTATACCAGATTGGAAGATATAGAAAAAGAACTGTCAATGTATAGTAAGAAAGTATGGAAAAATAAAACCGTATTCTGTAATTGTGATGACGCTGTTGGAGACGGTGAAAAAGATACATCGGCATTTGCGTTATACTTTTTGCAAAATTTCAAAGAGCTTGGCTTAAAAAAATTTATCTGTACCCATTTTGGCGATAACGGGGATTTATTCAATCAGGGAACTAAAGGGTATGTATTTACAAAAGACGGTTTTCATGAGTTCAAAGATTATCCAAAAGGTTATACCGGCAGTTTTGACGACCCGCTTTCATTAAAAATACTTAAAGAAGAAGCGGACATAGTATGTACAAACCCGCCTTTCTCAATGGCAAAAGACTATTGGGAAATTACCGTCAACAGCGGAAAAAAATTCATAATAATCTCTAACATAACAAATCCTATAACCCCGGCATTTATACCATACTTCAAAGATAACAAAGTGTGGGCAGGATACAACCGTATAGACTACTATCTCAATCCCAAAAGAGAACTGGTAGAGGCTTCGGGGCATTGGTATACAAACATTCCTTTAAAGAACAGACCTAAATATGAACACTTAAAAATAATTCCGTTAAAAGATATTCCCGCAAAGTACAAGTATTATGATGATGCAAAAACATTAGTCGTTGATAATTGTTTTATACCGGACGATTATAAAAAGCCTTTTGCTATTTCTGCCCGCCCTATACTAAACGGCATACTTGAAAAAGGTTTTAAAATAATACAGGAGACGCAATATTTCCCATACAAAAAAGGCGTAAAAAAATTCGGCAGAGTATTGATACAAAAAGAATAATATAAAATGATTCGGCTATTTAAAGACAGCATACGCCGAATAGTTTTAAATGACAAAACTCAAGTGGATTCCCGCCCGACAAGGTACGGAAGGGGTTCCTGCAAGAAGCGCCGCTCAACAGGTTCACCGGTAATGAGGGAATTGATAAGCGCTACGGCACGTTCACCGAGAGCAGATTCGTCAAAGCGGATCGTCGAAAGCGCCGGTGTATACAGTTCCCCATAGGGAAGGTCATCGGTGCCAAGAATGGCGATGTCCTGCGGTATCCTGATACCGGCTTCCTGCAACGCCGTCATCAGGGGCAGAGCATAGTCGTCACTGTAGGCATAGATCGCCGTCGGGCGCTTTGGCAGGGCGAGAAGCCCGGTTGTAAAGATTCTTGCCGCGGCCAGTGAGGGGGCCATATCTTTCTTGGGAAAATCCAGAATATCGATTGCGGCGCCTCCCGTTTCCGCCGCCGCAGCCATCATTCCCCGGTAACGAAGTTGAAAGGGGCGGTTCTGAACCGGGTCCCCGGGCCGGATGACGGCAATTCTTCGGTGTCCCCGGGAGAGAAGATGAGCCGCGGCGATACGGCCGATCTCTTCGACCGGCAGAAAAAAAGTATTGAGGTCGCTGTGCCGTTCAACATCAAGGACAAGGATACGTTCAACTCCGCTGGCCCTGGCCGCGTCAATGTCTTCGCGTTCAAGATCCAGAAGGCTGCAAAAGATGCCCAGCGGCCGCCGTGCAAGCATGGCGTAAAAGGCCTTATTCTTCCGTTCCGGATCGTGGTGACTGTTCCAGGAATATTGAATTACAACGCACTCCCCGCTGAGGCCCTCCTCGTGGATAGTACCGATGATATTGACAATGCGTGAGTTATAGGGCGCGGGAAAGAAAATGGCGAATTCGGAACTGTAGCCGCGTCTGAGGGACTGAGCGGAATAATGGGGACGATAACCGAGCGTCTTTGCCGCTTCAAGGATACGTTCACGCTTCTGTGCGCTTACATGCGTTGATCTGATACCGTTCAGCACATACGAGACCTGGGTACGGGAGACCCCCGCAAGCCGGGCAACATCATGAGCGGATGGGGCCTTTTGCGGCAGATTGTGTTCCGGTTCGATAATCTTTTTCATAAAAAAAATAAAAAAATTGTTGACATCAGTTTAGAGCGAGGCTATACTAATGTCAATATCTTATGTGACACGTGTCACATACATCTCTTATAAGGAGGTTTCTCATGAAGAACCCCGGATTTATTATTGTCATGTTGTTCCTGAGCCTGGGAATAACATTCGCCAAAGGAGGGCAGCAGTCGGCGGCCAACAAGGTTGATATCGCCTATCTAATACCCGATTCAACCAATCCTTTTGTCGGGTGGCTCACCACCACGGTCCAGAAGCTTGCCCGGGATGAGGGTATCAACATTCAGATTGCCGACGCGGCCAACAATCCCGCCAGGCAGATCGAGCAGATTGAAAACTTCATTGCGATGAAAGTCAAAACCATTGTGCTCATGCCGGTTGACCCGAATAACGTACAGGATGTCATCAAACGGGCGCAGAGTCAGGGTATCAAGGTCATGGTCGCCGGTACCGACACCGGTGTTCAGGACTTCATGATGAACATCGATCAGTATGCTTGCGGCGAATCCATCTCCGACCTCGCCATTGAGTGGATACTCAAAACCTTTACTGCGGACGGCAGGCCTGAATCCCTTCCCGCCGGCGCCGATAAGCTCAAGGTAATCGTGATCAAGGATACTGAAACCATTGACGCAAAGAACCGTTCGGACGGCATCGTGAACCGGCTTAATGAATTTGATAAGCTCAACGTGGTGATCGCCTCAGGCGAAACGATGCTCACAGCCCCGGCCATGGCGATCATGGAAAATATGTGGCAGCAGAATAGCGACGCGGTAGCGGTCGTCACCTACAACGCCAGCGCGGCCGTGGGCGTCAACGAATATGTCATGAGCCAGGTCAATGTTGACAAGGCCAGGTTCGGCGTCTTTACCGGCGACTGGTCTGAGGAGTATCAGACCCTGATGGACGCCTCCATACAGAACAAATCACTTGCCCGGGCAACCATGAACATTGCGGGGCCGAAGATCAATGGGGAGTTTGTTCCATTGGAACAGGCAACATGGATCTTCATCAAGGATCTCTACGAGGGCAAGATGAGTTACGGCAAGGCCGCCTACGACGCTGTCGCCAAGACCTATCCCAAAGCAGAGTAGAGGCCCCCAATGAATGAAACGATCCTGTCTCTTGCGGGTCTCACGAAAGTTTATCCGGGCGTAATCGCCCTCAAGGATTTCAGTCTTGATTTCCGGCCGGGCGAAGTTCACGCTCTGCTTGGCGAAAACGGCGCGGGAAAATCCACTCTCATCAAGATCATCGCCGGGGCCATAGAGCCTGATGCCGGTTCGATAAAAATCGGTACGGAATCATATTCGCGCCTGACCCCGCATGAGGCGCGCAGGCTTGGCATTGAGGTGATCTACCAGGAATTCAACCTTATGCCGTCCCTTTCCGCCGCGGAGAATATTTATTTCGGCGAAAAGACAGGACGTTTCGTCAGCCAAAGGGCGATGGAAATCAAGGCGCAAACTATTTTTGATGATTTTGAGATAGATATTGATCCGCGGTCTCCTGTACGGGATCTTCCGGCATCCCGGCAGCAGATCGTCGAAATTGCAAAAGCGGTGTCCAGAAACGCGGGAATCCTTATTATGGATGAACCAACCGCACCGCTTTCCATGTCCGAGGTTGAGCATCTGTTCAGACTGATCCGTAAATTCAGGGAGCGCGGTACGACAATTATTTACATTTCGCACCGTATCGATGAACTCTTTACGATATCGGACTACGTAACGGTTATGCGCGACGGGCAGCTGGTGACGACTCTTGAGACCGCACGCACTTCAAGGCAGGAACTCATCAGCCTCATGGTCGGCCGGGAACTTAAGGAAACCTATCCTGAACGAAGCCGCTCTCCCGGTAAAACCGTATTCGAGCTGCGCGGCGTCACCGGTAATGGTGATCGGGATATTTCCTTCAGGCTCCATGAAGGGGAGATTCTTGGAATGGCAGGTCTCGTTGGCGCGGGACGAACCGAACTCGCAAAAGTCATTGCGGGAGCCGCCGGACTTGAAACAGGAGAGATCCTGCTTGACGGCCGGCCGGTTACCATCCGTTCACCCCGCGACGCTCTCAGGTACGGCATCGGACTGATCCCCGAAAACCGCAAGGAAGAAGGTTGTTTCCTCAACATGGATATCGCATGGAATATCTCTTTCGCAAATCTCCCGCGAATATCAAAAGGCTTTCTGGTACAAAAGAATAAAGAACGGATCCTTGCGGAAAGCTTCAAGGATCTTATGAGAATCAAAACACCAACCCTGATGCAGAAAGTAAAACTGCTCTCCGGCGGCAATCAGCAGAAAGTTGTACTTTCCAAAGTTCTGGCTACCGAATCACGGATACTCATTTTTGATGAACCAACACGCGGTATCGATGTCGGGGCACGGCAGGATATTTACAAACTTATGGATGAGCTCACCCTGAAAGGACATTCGATAATCATGATTACCTCCGATATGGAGGAACTCCTCGGCATGTCGGACCGGATAATCGTCATTGCCGAAGGCCGGCTTACAGGTACTCTTGAACGCGGAGAATTCTCACAGAAGGCAATTCTTGAACTTGCTTCTACCGGAGCTTATAAGGAGATCGTAGCATGAAACAACTTAAACGCTATGCAATCATTTTCATTCTCTTCGGACTCATTATCTTTTTCTCGATCTTAAGTCCGTACTTCTTTACACAACAGAACCTGACAAACATCTTTGTTCAACAATCCTATGTGATCATCGCCGCGGTAGGGCTCTCGTTTGTAATGATCTCAGGCGGCATGGATCTCTCGATTGGATACCAGATCTCAACAGTGGGTGTAACAACGGCCGCCCTGGTGAAATGGGCCGGATTGCCGTTCCCCGTCAGCCTTGTGACAGGAATCGCCATGGGTACCGCGCTTGGAGCATTTAACGGATGGATCTCGGTACGTCTTAAAGTCCACACACTCATTGTCACGCTGGGTACGATGACAATCTTCCAGGGACTCTCCTATATCATCTCCAGGCAGAGTGTAATCCTGAATCTTCCGCCCGCATTCAAATTTTTCGGTCAGGGGTATCTTTTCGGATTCCTCCCCTTTAGTGTTGTCCTTATGGCCCTCTCCGTCGCCATAGCGAGCTTCATCCTGAACTTCACCCGGTTCGGACGCCGGATATATGGTGTCGGCAGCAATGTGGAAACAGCGCGGTTGTCAGGCGTGAATGTGAATGCCGTCAAGATGATTGTGTTTTCCATCTGCGGCTTCTTCGTAGCGCTTTCATCTATAGTTCTCTTCGGCCGCTCAGGTTCGGCTTCTTCATCCACGGGCCCGGGGGTTGAGTTCACGGCAATGACTTCCGCCATTCTGGGCGGCATCTCATTCACGGGAGGCGAAGGAAAAATGTGGGGTCTTGTAACCGGCGTACTTATTCTTGGGGTACTGAGCAACGGCATGCAGCTTGTAGGGCTTAATACCTATGCGCAGTACATCGTGAAGGGTTTTGTGCTTCTCCTCGCAGTCGGTTTTGATCTGCTCCAGAAGCAGGGTCTTGTAAAGGCGGGCGCCCGCACTGCCGAAAAGAAGGCCGCATGACAATCTTAATGTCGTGCCGCATGAAGGCGGTACAGCCCAACCGGACAGAAAATGAAACCTCATGAAAGGTCAGGGAAAGAAAAAAAGGATGATTGAATTACTTATCTGTCTTGTGGTGGGCCTCGTCATCGGGGCCGTCTTTGGCCTGTTCAAGCTGCCGCTGCCGGTACCGCATGGTTTGGGCGGCGTAATCGGCCTTATCGGTATGTTCATCGGCGGACAAATCGTGAAGATACTGATGTAACCGTGATTTTGATAATTGCGTTGCAATTATAAAAAATATAAGTTCGCGGGAAAAAGCGGCTTGATGGAAATTTGAAATCATATAGGAGAGAAAAATGAAGAATTTCTGTATTTTTGTTCTGGGACTGGTGTTTTTGAGCTGTACCACAGGAGGAGACGTGAAAACTACCTATGATTCAGGAAGCAATGATGCATTGCTCAAAGAAAGGTTTGCCGCCGTCAAAAAAGAGACCGTGCGCATTACCCTGGATGGACAACAGATGGAAGTGAACGCGTGGCGCAAATTGACTTACGCCGCGAATCCTGTCGATGTTGACCTTGACAAGACGATAATACCGCCCTGGTTGAACTCCATGACTTTCGACAGCGGCGCGTGGCAGCAGATCAGCATTTTCGCGCCGCAAAACGCTGATGCTAATTCACCGATAAT
>JAISCR010000143.1 GCA_031265435.1 Treponema sp. | reverse complement strand
GCTAAGTTGTTGATCAGTGTGATTATGTCCACCCCTTGGGGTATCGGGATCCGCGCAAGGGATTGGAGGGGGTCGTAAATCCGCAAAGCGGATTTACTTCTGGAGTTTGCTACGCAAACTCCACGCTTGGATACATGGAACCCCCGCAAAGCCTGAGTTTTTTGCGGAGCAAAAAATGCGCCCAAATGCGGTTTTGAAAAAGCCTCTTGCATCTGCTAATTCTTTTTGTGTAGAAGTACTATATTCTACCGTGTTTACGATGCCCTTTCTATGTACTTTTATTTTCGCACTTCAGAAAAAATGGGCCACTTATTAACGAGAAAAACCTGAAAAAACTCTTGACATCGGGATATGACCATGCTATCATAAACTAAATCTAATTTTTGATAGGAGAGAATTATGCAGCTTACAAAACGGTTCTTGGTAGTGGTTATGGTGGCGCTGATTGCCGCCGGAAGTGTCTTCGCGGGAGGCACGAAGGCGAGCGGCGGTGCGGCGCAAAAGCTAACCATTAAGGTTGGGGACAACTGGGGTGCGACCCATCCCATGGCGGCGGCTTTGGACACCGTATTCAAACCCCAAATCGAATCGGCTTCGGGCGGAGCGCTGACAGTGGATATTTACCACTCCGGCACGCTCGGAAACGAAGGCGACCTCTGGAACGGGGTACGGAACGGCACGATCGAAATCGCCATTCTCGGCACGCCGATGAATCAGGAATACACCACCATGTTGATTTCCGACTGGCCGTTCCTGTATCGCGACCTTGCCCACGCAAAGAAAGTGTGGACGGGCCCCATTGCCGAAGAAATCAACGCTGAATTTCACCAGAAATTCCCCACGGTCTACATGCTTGCATGGGGGCCGAACAGCGCGCGGACGTTTACCAGCAACAAGAAACTTACTTCGGTAGCCGATTTCAGTGGACAGAAGTTCCGTATGCCCGGTAACCCGATCCATGTAGGCATTGCCGAAAACTTAGGGGCGAGTGCCCAGGTTATTCCGTTGGGAGAGCTTTTTTCGGCTATGGAAACCGGCGTGGTTGACGGTCAGGACAATGGTATGGTGACGGTCATCAGCGAGGCTTTCTATGAAGTGCAGAAGTATCTGTATGAAACGAACCACATCATTGCCACGCTGGAAATCGTGGTAAGCGCGCCGTTCTTCGACAAACTTACGCCGGCTCAGCAAAAGATCGTGACCGATGCGGCGAAGGCTACGTCGGTAAAAGCGTGGGATGATTATATCAAGAGTGTGGACAACGACCGCGCATTCCTCAGGGACCACGGGGTAACGGTAACGCCGACCACCGCCGCTGATCAGGCGCAAATCATCCAGAAGATCCAGCCTCTGACCGACAGCCTCTTCAGAGAGCACGCTTGGGCGAAACCTCTTACCGACCGAATCAAAGCGGTCCAGTAAGCAGGAAGCGATGAGTGAATTAAAGATTCACTGTTCGTTTATGGCTCCTTCAAAGCTGCGGTTTTGAAGGAGTTTTCTTAATTTTCGCGAGCCGGTTTCATCACAAACTTTGCGTACGCAAAGCGTGTTTTGAAACTGGCTCTTTTAATTCAAATAAGAGGCTGTTCCAAAACTTCAGTTTTGGGGAGACAAGCTCTGCTTGTCCAGCAACCTTAGATTTAAGTGGAAAAGCTCATCTTTAGACCGCTTTTCCTTAAAGCCAATTTCAAAACTAACCGAGTTTTGAAATTGGCTCATAATACAAGAGGGGCCCATGAAAAAAATTTTAGATACTCTATTTAAGGCTGTTGAAATTCTCATTGCCTTCTTTCTGGCGGTTATGATAGTCCTCGTTTTTATGAATGTGGTATTCCGGTACCTGTTCAGCAGAGGGTTTGCCTGGTCCGAGGAAATAGCCCGGCTTTGTTTCATCTATCTGGTGTACTTAGGTTCCATCGGGGCCATGCGGGATAACCAGCATCTTATCATCGACAGCATACTTTCCCGAATACCGGTTTTCGCGCAACGGATCATTTACTTTTTGGTGCAGGCTAGCGTGATTTGGCTCATGTTCATTCTGGCACAGGGCAGTTGGCTGCTCATGCTCCAAAACCTCAGGGATCGCTGGGTGGCTACCCATTTCCCGACCTACATGGTTTATGCGTCCGGACTTATCACCGGCATCGCCATCGGTATCATTGCCCTGACGAATATGTTCCGTCTCATCGTGCTGAAAATGTCGGTTGCCGATCTGCTTAAAATCCGGGACTCGGATGCGGATCAGATGCAGGAAAATATACAATAGGAAAAAGGAGAAAATAATGGTTTTGATAATTTTATTTTTGGTGTATCTCTGTGTCTCGATGCTGCTGGGTCTTCCCATCGCCTTTTCCCTGTTGTTCGGCTCGTCCGCCACGGCGCTCCACATGGGGGGAACCGCTACCAATCCCCAGATTGTCGCGGCTCAACTGCTCCGGGGTGTGGACAGCGTTACGATGATGGCCCTGCCGTTCTTTGTCGTCGCCGGAGAACTGATGAACCGAGGCGGTCTTACCAAGCGGATTATAGACTTTTGCAATATTTTTGTCGGTCGTCTCCGGGGCGGCCTTGGCTATGTAACGATTCTCGCCTGCCTTATGTTTGCGAGCCTCGTGGGATCCGCCGTGGCAAGTACGGCGGCTCTGGGAGCAATCCTCATTCCGATGATGGCCAACTCCGGGTACAACCGGGCCAAATCCGCAGGACTTGTGGCGGCGGGTAACATGGTGGCCCCGATCATGCCCCCCTCGGTACCGATGATTGTGTACGGTGTCGCCGCCGGTGTTTCGATCAAGTCGCTCTTTTTGGGCGGCATCGCGCCGGCCATATACCTTACCCTCATTATGAGTGTGTGCTGGTTCTTTATTTCCCGCAAAGACGGGGTTAAGACCGACACGCCGAAGCCGACGCTCAAAGAAACCCTGAAGACATTCATAAGCGGACTTTGGGCCCTGCTCCTTCCGGTGATTATCATCGTGGGACTGCGGGGAGGCGTGTTTACCGCCACCGAAGCAGGGGTAGTAGCCGTTGTGTATGCCCTCATCGTGGGCATCTTTGTGTACCGGGAACTCAAACCCAAGGATATATTCAAAGCCCTTATCGGCGCGGCGAAAACGTCCAGCGTGGTCATGTTCCTCGCGGCAGCCGCCCAGGTTGCGGCCTATATTATGACCATCGCCCGTATGCCGCAGATGATCACGGCGGCGCTGAGCGGATTGATCGACCGGCCCATCCTGCTAAACGTCATGCTGATGGCGGTGGTGCTCCTCGTTGGAACGGCTATGGACGTGGTTCCCACAATTCTTATTCTGACCCCGATCTTCATTCCCCTGCTGAATGCGGCGGGCATTGATCCGGTCTACTTCGGTATCAACTTCGTGCTGGTCAATGTCCTGGGGCTGCTCACGCCGCCGGTGGGTCCGGTGCTCAATGTCGCCTGCGCAACGGGTAAAGTCAAAATGGAGGAAATCCTGCTACCAACCTTGCCCTACTTCATCGCCCAGTGCGTACTTCTGCTGGTTATGACCCTGATCCCCGAAGTAATCACGGTGCCCCTCAAATGGTTTGCGGGCTATACGCCCCGTGTACCGGTTCCTTCGATTTTAGGCCTTCTCAGGTAAGTTTCAGAGACAAGGAGGAATTGCCGCGTTGCGGCAATTCCCGGTAAATCCGCCCGGCGGATTTACCCCCACTTTGCGCAAATCCCCTGCTTGGATCCACGGCTTGGGCCTTGGCAGGGATGGTGTGTGGGGTGCCCCTGCGGGTTTTCATCCTTTTATCTTTGGGAGATCAGCGATGGCAGGCAGAGCACCGCCTTATGGCGGCTGTGCTTGTCCTGCGGGCGCACAATGCCACCATAAGGCGGTGCTCTGTCTGCTAGGGACGATACCGGCTTGGGGAGAGAATGAATAAGAGATAGATAAGAGAGAAATAGATTGATAGATGAGCCTGTTCCAAAACTCGCTCGTGTTTTGGAATAAGCTCAAGGAAAATGGCGACTCCGAAATGCCGACCCCATCCACAGGGCAGCCCTCGGAACGCCGTTCCTATCCATAGGGTAGCCCTTGAGCTGCGTTTGAGGATGTTTGATGTGCGCCGCCGCATGGTTTGCCCCGCCAACCGCACGTATCCGCCGATCGCGATGTAAAACCGCCGAATTTGTGGCCACGGCGCAACCCTCCGGGCACACCTTCCCCGCAGCCCGTTCATGCCGAAATTTTGAGACTGGGTAAAACGCCGGTTTTGCCCTTATCCGGGCCAGTTAAGACTACTCAGCCGCGTGAAGCGGCGGGACGGCGATGTGAATTGGGCCGCGGAGGCGGTTTATCCGTCCGCCGCCCTGTCCGGGGCCAGTCCTCCGCGTCCCGCACCGGATTGCCCGGCGTGGAACCACGTTTCCGCCAGCCTTCCACGCTGCCCGCCGCTATATGCCTCCAAGCCTTCCGCCCGCCGCAAACCACCGGCGCAAACACATACGCCTCCGCCCACTCCGGCGGCTCACCGGCCAATATCTCCGACCAGTACCGGTCGCCCCAGATGTGCCCCGTCCTCCCATCCAGCACATTGAACCGCACCGCAAACGTCTGCTTAATCCACTGCATAATCTCCGGCAGTTGGTACCCATCGACGGCTTTGATGTAAAACGAGACCTGCGGCCCGCTGAAGCGCAAACCGCACAGGCTAAAGCCGTAAATCTGCCGTACCTCGTAGAGCCCCTGTCTAAACAGGTCTTGATTCGGCCGCGACCAGAACAGCGGTTCCGTGTCGTTTACCGACGTGTGTACATCGTACCACACATCTTGAGCTAGTATTCTTAATCCTCGCATACCCTATATAAGGCGTTGGGTACCGGATTTGCTTTATTTTGCGTGTAAAAAACCGTGTTTTTTTCCGTTTTTTTTGCATTTTATAAAAATGAGGCTGTTTCAAAATTTCAGTTTTTGAACAGCAGCCTTAGATTTAATAGAAAAAGCGGGCTTTAGCCCACTTTTTCGGAAGCCTGATCAAAAATCCTAAATAAATAGCTGGAGATACTTTAAGGCTGCCAGGCATATTACCGCAGTTATTAACACGAACGATACTTTCTTGTAGCCTTTTACATATATTGCACGGGGTATAAGGCTGTCTTTCAAATGCGAGTTCGCCCATTACACGGCTGTCCGTATGTTATACCGTTCCTTTTTTGCCGGGTCCAGCGGAGGACGGTCATTGTCTTTCCGTTTATTCGGATCTATTATCGGTACTCGTCCATGGCTCCTGATAAACTCATCAATTACTTTTGAATCATACGCGCGGCCCATGAGACTGTAACAAAACGGCACTTTCATTTCCGTTAATTGTTCCATCGGTATTGCCATCTGGCTATCATGCACATTGGCTCCGGTTACGACGGCGGTCAGAGGAAATCCGGTGTCACTGACATCAAGATGTAATTTGCACCCCTTCCAGAACGAGACGTTTCTTTCACTGTTTTTCTTGCATCCCCATGCACATTCCTTACCGGTTCTCTCACAAGCGGTGTTTTCGCCTTCTGCTTCGTCTGCGTTTCTATGACCGTCGGTTCTTTGGAGACTTTTGGACTGTTTTTTGCCAGTCTTCCCCGCTTTTACCTTGTTTTGGCGCCTTTCCTTTCGGTTTCTTTACGGCTTTCCCCCGTGCCGGTATCGCCGCTGAGTCCCGGTTTACATGATATACTACCAGGCCTTTATGCGCCATAGCGACCATTCCGTCCAAGGTTTGCTCAAGTATCCCCTGTTCTGACAGAAACGCTCTTCTCCCGTGAAAAACTTGGCTTGCCGGACACATCCGTAAAGCCGCATAACAGCCGCAGATTCGGTTTGCCTTTAAGCCGCTTACACTGCGTTAGGTATCAAAATATTATTGATACATTTTAGGAGGGGGAAGTCTCCCCCTCGCTCCAGCCCCGCTGCGCGTGGCTTACGCTACCCCCTCTACGGGGGTTCCCCCCGTAACGCCCCCGATCTTTTTCGTACGGACTTTGGTTTGGTGACATATCCATGCCTAAGGAAGCACTGATTTATTCAATCGAGAATAAATCAGTGCTACTTTAATGTGGTATTTGCGTAATGAAATGAGCAAATACATAGGGCAACGCTGATTGGCGTCAAGTTAATCAGCGTTGCCCTAAAGGAGTATAACTGGCTGGTCTTTTCTATCCCGAAATACCCTTTGGCAAGAAAACTCCGTATAAAGGGAGTGTACTGACAGGGTATCCGTCCAGTCCCCGCATAGGGCTGTATGAGAATGGGCATCTGTTCTTCGATAACCCGCAGCATATGCAGAAATGTTTTGTATTCATCGGAAAAGTATTCTTCAAAACATTTGGTAAGGTTGAATGGGATGTTAGGGAGCGTTTGCGCTCCTGCAATGATTTGGCTTATAGTTTTCATGGCGGGGGATCTCCTGGTTGATAGTATTTTGTCAACTGCAATCTTATCAGGTTTCCCTCGCCCTTTCTATCTTTTCCGGGGGT
>JAISCR010000025.1 GCA_031265435.1 Treponema sp. | reverse complement strand
GAGGGCTTTATGCTGAAAAAAAGCCTATTTTTTGGGAGTATAGCGGTTCTGGCTGCTCTTTTGCTTATAACCGGATGCTCAAATCCTACCAGTAGTTCCGGATCCTCGGGGAATGAGGAGCCGGACACCCCCATTTCTCCCCCGAGTACCGGACCCGGCGGTGGTACCACTGATGATACCTACTATGTGCTGGCGGGTGATGTGAGTGGCGTTGTTCTCCCGGCTGACCTGGAGGCCGCGTTCAAGCAATCGAAGCCGGTTTCCCTCAGCGCTGGGGTAACCAGCGTTTCGGGGGTAATCCCCAGCGGCAAAACCCTGTACATCACCGAAGGAAACCCGAAGGTTAAAGCCGGTGATTTCCTTGAGGTTAAAGGCACCATCGAAGTCCAGAAACTTGCGGTGTTGGACGCCAGCTATACCGCCTCTGTGGGGTACATCAAAGGCACCGGGACCAACAAGATTACCGGTGAAGGCGCGGTTTCTCTGCCGGCCGTAAAGGGAGTGGGAACCCTTCCTGCTGATGGGATTGGTTATGCAAGTACCGCCGTAGCATCGACGACCGTAAAGGTTGCCGGTTCTGTTGTTGAGGGATCCGGTACGGGTACCAAGGTTGCCGCTAGCAACCTTCCTGATCTTTTTACTGATCTTGGAGTAGACGAGCTTGCCCTGGTAGACATTACTGGTCTTGCTTCTGCGGATATACCACCAAACAAGACGCTTACCCTTGCCGGTGTCAACACGACAACCGGCGCTCTTACCCTTGCAAGCGGCGCGACCCTTATCGTAGACGGTACGCTGACACCCGGCGGCGCCGGAGTCGCCCTTACCGCCAGTACCGCGAATAGTAAGATTATTATCAACAGTAACGGAACCCTTGCTCTGGCAGCCATCGGTGATACCCTGGTAGGAACCATTACCAACAACGGTACCATTACCAGTGTCGCTACCGCCGCGGCAACTCAAAAAGCACTTCTGACAGAGGTGACTGGTTCCGGTACGGTGCAAATCGGCGGGGCGGGGGCTGCGGTTCTTGATGCCACCGAAACCATAGCGCTTTCCCAGAACGTTACTATTGTTAGCGGTACCAGCGCTGAAATTAAGGCTCCGGTCATAGCTAAACCTTTTTCCGGGGGCAAAACCATCACCATCACGGGGACCGGTGTACTTAACTTTGGGGCGGCTGTCGCGGGTCTTGATCTAAGCGGCGTAATCATCAAGAACGAAGGTACCGCGGCAGGCGCAATCACTACGGCGACCCTGTCAGACGTGGCCCTGGATACGATGCTTCAACAAGTGGGGGGTAGAATTAGCTCAGGGGCTCTGGTGGACACCAGCAATGTGGGCATAACGGTTCCGGAAAATGCGAATTTGACTCACGCAACCGGCGTCATCGTTGGCGGGGAGACACCCATTGCCATTTACGGTACCGCAAGTTTCGGGGATGCTACATTCGCAGACCAAACAGGCCCGGTAAGCATCGGCGCGGGCGCGAGCGCGACCTTTACGGATGGAACCTTTGCGGCTTTAGTAACTGGTTTATCCATTAACCCGGCCGCGACCCTGGTATCCTTCCCTGCGGCAACCTTTGCGGCGCTCAATCAGCCCCTGACCCTTGGTGGGACTGTGAACTTCCCCGCAGGAACGTTCCTGGCGATGACGGGGCCCTTAACCGTTAACGGAACATCAACCTTTACCGTATCGACCTTCCCGGCGCTAACGGACTTAACCATCGGCCCAGAAACAACCGCGACCTTTACGGCGGGCACTTTTAACGCGCTCGAGAGCTTAAGCATCGGCGAGGACGCAACCGTAGACTTGCACGCGGGGATTTTCCCGGAGTTAACCGGGTCATTAATTCTCCCCGCGAGCGCAACCTTTACCAGCGGCCTCCCCGCGGCGACTTTCGCGAAGCTCGACAGCCTTACCATTAATAAGTCGGGGCTGACGTTAACGGCGGCAACGTTCGCAGGGTTAACGAGCCTTACCGCCGGTGCGGATGTAACGCTTGGGGCTGTTGTTGCGCCGACTAATAATCTTACGGTGAACAACGGCGCCGGTATTATCACGGCTGGCGGAATTACCGTTGCGGCGGAGACGATCTTAACCAATAATGGGAAGATTGTAATTCCCGCCGCCGGAACACTGAAATTGGCGACGGGCGTTGAGGCGACAAAAGTCGGAAAAATCGCCGGTGGCACCACCGGTACGATCACTCTGGGCCCAACGGTTATCAGCGGCGCGTGGGAAGCAGTGGGCACGAGTACTCCCGCGTTCGTAACTATGACGAGCGCGAATACCGGCGTAACTATCGCCGGGGTCGCCAATGCCCCGGGCCTAAAGGCTGGCGATAGTGGGGGGACCATAACCCAGAAGAACACCATCGGCAGTAGTATGCTGACCATTGGGGCAAATATGACGCTTAACCTTGGCACCACCGGGACCATAACACTGGAAGCCGGTACAAACGCCGGAGGTATAACTT
Organism: Treponema sp.; assembly: GCA_031265435.1. GTDB lineage: Bacteria > Spirochaetota > Spirochaetia > Treponematales > Breznakiellaceae > JAIRNJ01. Next base: position 4,734 of record JAISCR010000025.1, on the reverse strand, counting down.
TTGCCGATGCTACCAGCCTGCTTTTGGTAGGCGCGGGTACCAACGGTACAGCCCTTGCCGGGTTTACCAATTTCGCAATCAACGGTTTTACGCTTCCCACCCCAACAACTATAGGCGCCGCTAATTTTAAAGCGGCTGGCGGTACCGGAGGCGTCATCGTCGAGATCGGTGGAACCGGGGGTTCTTTCAAGGCAAACACCGGTAGTGATAATATAGCGATTAACAGCACCTCTACCATGGTGGGTACCTAATTACTCCAAACCCGGCACTATTTAGCCGGTAACATCGTGCCGTCCGGGGAAACCCGGACGCACCCCGGCCAACCGCCGCAGGGCCCAGACCCGGTTTTACCGGTAACAGGCCCCGCTTACGGGCAACCGGTACCAGTAACGAACGGATCCCGGCGTCAAGCAAGCGCTTGACGCCGAAGGTCCCTGACCCCCGTGAGGGCAATCGCCCGGCGAGAAACCTCCGGAACCTGGCCGGGGAGCACACGGCGTCAGACGAAGGGGCCTCCTCCGGGGCTTACGGTGTTGTGGGAAATGCGATGCCTGTGATTCAATTATGTTTTTACATAGAAACACACAAAGAAAAGAGTTTGAAAACCGGATCGTTCCCGAAGCGCAAACAGCGGGGATGGAGCGAAGCCAAATCCCGCCCCCCCTTTTTCCAAAATATTGCTTTCCTAACTGCCGCATCCCAGATTTTGCGTTATCAGCCGGCACCGAGCAGCAACGCTAACTCGTTATAAGATAAGGAATTACCACCTTTTTTGGCTATTCCCTATAGGAATAATCCGCAAATTTGAATTTTTTTTAAAAAAAAATCGCAAGACATATATAAATCTATATGGGAAGGCAGCGTTCCTGATAGGGGATTCCGGAGTCTGAATTGGGAATTTTCGACCAAGATTGGAAGAAAAAACAAAAACGGGCCAAAACACATACAAAATTTTATATGAAACCATGCCGAATTTATATTTCACAAAGTCGTTTTTATTTGATAAATTTTTATTGATTAAGGCCATTTTTTATTACCCGGCCGATGTACCGGTTTAACACGGGGGATTTTACCCCGGAAACGCGTTAGGGATTGAAGCGGTATACGATGGGGCGGGCGAAGACCGCCCCATCGTATAAGAGCGGAAAGCCCGGTCGCCGCGAAGCGGCGAAACGCCCGTAAAACAGATATTCGGTTTGTTACCGGGAAGCGCGTGTTATCAGCGCGGTTTGCAAGCCGGGATACTCACGCGAAAGCGGATCGGTTCCGGCGCGTGCGGCAAAACCGGTAAAGGAGTGTTTAACGAAAAACATGAACACAACAGACTACCTGATGCTGAAGATTTCAAACTGTAAAAACTGTTACAAGTGCATACGGCATTGTCCGGTTAAATCGATTCGGTTTGAAAACAACCAAGCCCATATTGTGCGGGAAGAATGTATTTTGTGCGGCCGCTGTTTTGTTGCGTGTCCCCAAAACGCCAAGGAGATTCGGGACGATCTGACGGCGGCGCGGAGTTTGATTTCGGGCGGGGAGCGGGTGTATGCGAGCCTTGCTCCGTCTTTTACGGCGAATTATGGGGGCCTGAATATTCGCGCTATGGAAGGGGCCCTGAAACAACTGGGCTTTGCCGGGGTTGAGGAAACCGCTGTCGGCGCGGCGATTGTAAAAAAGCAATACGATGTTATGCTGAATAACGAGGTTCAGGAGGTGATTCTCAGTTCCTGCTGCCACAGTGTAAATCTTTTGATTCAAAAATATTACTCCGACGCGCTGCCGCTGCTGGCGCCGGTGCTTTCCCCCATGCTGGCCCACGGGATAGATTTGAAGCGCCGCTATCCGGGCGCGCGGGTCGTGTTTATTGGTCCCTGTATTTCAAAAAAAGATGAAGCGGAACGTTATCCGGGACCGGTGGACGCGGCGCTTACCTTTAAGGAGTTGTCCCGGTGGCTGGAAGAAAAACATATCAGTCTTGACGAACCGGGGAACGCCGAAGCAGCAACGCCGCAAGACGCCGAAGACGCGGGGCGCGGTTTGACCCGGCTTTTCCCCACCACTGGGGGGATACTCCGTACCATGGCAAAGGAGAATCCGCGGTACACCTATTTGGCGGTAGACGGGATCGATAATTGCGTTAACGTGATTAAAGACCTTGTCCGGCGAAGACCGCATTTGCCGGATCAGCCCCTTGGCAGGTGTTTCATCGAGATGTCCGCCTGCGCGGGGAGCTGTATCGGCGGGCCGGTAATGTCGGTCACGCCGTTGGCATCCATGCCGGCGGCATCTATGCCGATGGCCCCGGTAGGGGATTATATCGCGGTCTCCCGGTACGCGGGGGAGCGGGATTTTGAGACCGAGCAGTATTCGGCTAAAGAACTGGATAAAAAATTCGTTTCCCTTGCGCCCCGGCGGATTCATCTGGGAACGGCCGCCATCGAGGAGGTACTCCGCAAGCTGGGGAAAACAAAGCCGGAGCACGAGTTAAACTGCGGAAGCTGCGGGTACAACACCTGCCGGGAAAAGGCCCAGGCGGTATTGGAGGGGAAAGCGACACTAACCATGTGCCTTCCCTATCTGAAAGAGCGGGCGGAATCGTTTTCCGACAATATTATTACCAATACGCCCAACGGCATCATCGTCCTTAACGAAACCCTGGAGGTTCAGCAGATCAACACCGCGGCCTGCCGGATCTTCAACATCGGCCCCCAGGATATTCTGGGGGCACAGGTGATACGCCTTCTGGATCCGGCGCCGTTTATCGAAGCCTGCCAGCAGGAAAAGAACCGGTATAACCGGCGGGTGTATCTGGCGGATTACGAAAAACACATAGACCAGACCATTATCTACGACAAAAACTACCATATTATTATCGGCATCATGCGGGACGTTACCGGAGAGGAATCCCAAAAAGCGGCGAAGGAAGCGTTCAACCGCCGGACTATCGAGATTACCGACCGGGTGATTGAAAAGCAGATGCGGGCGGTCCAGGAGATAGCGTCCCTGCTGGGGGAGACCACGGCGGAAACAAAAGTCGCCTTGACCAAGTTCAAGGAGATTTTGACCAATGAATGAACTGTGTACCGACCTGGGTTTTGTGAATCTCAACAAGTATGGGGAAGAACTCTGCGGGGACCATGTGGAGGTTGTACCTCTGGAAGACAAGCTGACGGTGATGGTCCTGGCCGACGGCCTGGGGAGCGGAGTAAAGGCCAACATTCTTTCTACCTTAACCGCGAAGATTATTTCTACCATGATGGCCAATTCTCTTGCCGTGGAAGACTGCGTGGAAACCATCGCCGCTACCCTGCCGATCTGCAAGGTACGGCAGATCGCGTATTCAACCTTTACGATTATCCGCATCGCCGATAACCAGGAAGCGGAGATTATTCAATACGACAATCCGTATGTAATCCTGCTCCGGGGCGGGAAAAATTTTGAGTATCCGAAAACCGCGGAAATCATCGAAGATAGTGCTACGGTCGATGGTTCGGTACGGCGGAAAACGATTTATAAAACCCGGATCAAGATACATGAGGACGATACCTTTATCGCCATGAGCGACGGGGCGGTTCACGCGGGGGTGGGCAGAAGCCTCAACCTCGGCTGGCGGCGGGAACACATCGTCTCCTTTATGGAGGATATTTATAACCGGGAGTACACCGCCAAGACCCTCAGTTCCATCCTGGTGGACAAATGTAACGCCCTCTACGGCGGCGAGCCCGGGGACGATACCACGGTGTGTACGGTGAAAATCCGGCGGCGGCAGCCGGTCAACCTTTTAATCGGCCCGCCCTTGAGCCCCGCGGAAGTTCCCAAAATGATGAGCCTCTTTTTTTCTAAAGAAGGGAAACACATAGTCTGCGGGGGAACCACCTCGGCCCTAGCGGCGGATTTTTTGGGGAAGCCCCTGGAGACCGGGCTCCCCCGGTATGTGGACCCGGAGATTCCCCCCACCGCGAAAATCGACGGGGTGGACCTGGTAACCGAAGGGGTCATCACCATCCACAAGGCGCTGGAATACGCCCAGGATTATGTGGGGGACAACGGCAGCTATGTTCAATGGAAGGCGGGCAAGGACGGGGCCTCGGAAATCGCCCGGCTCCTCTTTGAGGAAGCCACGGACATCAATTTTTTTGTGGGCCGGGCCATCAACCCCGCCCATCAAAACCCGGCCCTGCCCATTTCGTTCAGTATCAAGATGCGTTTAATTGACGAGCTTGCGGCTTGTCTGAAAACCATGGGGAAGCGGATAAAGGTCAGCCATTTTTAGCCCCGCAAAGGGCGCGGCCCGCCGCGGAGAGCTTTCCAGGACTTCCGGAAATCATTCCGGGACTTCCGGAAACCTTTCTACGAGTTAAGGGGCTATGCCCCAAAGGAGAAAAAACAGTGGCGGAAATGAGTTTTAACTACGATGTGGTGGATCGCATCATCGGTGAAATTGGCCGCGAAGCCAGCGGGATCATCGCGATTTTGCAGGGAGTACAGGAACAGTACCGGTATCTGCCCCAAGAGGTGTTTCCCTATCTGGCGGAGCGGCTGGGGGTGAGCGAGGCGCGGATTTACAGTGTCGCGACCTTTTACGAAAACTTTTCCCTGGAACCCAAGGGGAAATACATTATCAAAATCTGCGACGGGACGGCCTGCCACGTCCGCTCCTCAATTCCCATTCTGGAAAAGCTCCGGGCGGAACTGGGGCTGTCCGCGTCCAAAGTAACCACCGGCGACCTGGGCTTT
>JAISCR010000138.1 GCA_031265435.1 Treponema sp. | reverse complement strand
TGCCGCTGCCGCTCCCATTCGGCGCGTTTTGCTTCGATGCAGGCGTCCACTACCGCCTCGTATTTTTTGGCTTCCCGCTGGTTCTCCAGGGTTTTGGCGAGGTAGTATTTTTTCTGGCTGTGCCGCATCTGTTCCACCGCGTCAAACAATTCCCTCCAGGAGGTGATCATTCCTTCCCTCCTTGCGGCTTCCCCGTCCCCGGCTCTATGATGAAGCATGTTTCTGGACGAAGCTTTCGAGGATTTCGAGTACGTGCGCGATAAACTCCTGGATGAGCTTTCCGGGCAGGAAGAGGATGGATATAAATACGAATGGTGCAAGAACAACCTGTTCGGGACAAAAGTTCGCGTAACGGCCCTGATGCCGGACATTCTTGAGTATCTGACGGGGATTTTTCGGAGCCTGCCGGTAATCCATAAGACGGACTGGCTTCTTCCTGAACTCCCGTTTTCGGACCTTCCCCGGAAAGGGGACTTTCTGCTTGGATGCTACTGGGTTTTGTCGAGGGGGCGGCGCAATGTGCTGGATTACAACCGCTGTCTGGGAAAGGTGAGTTCCGCTCCCGGGACGCCGGGAGATTCGGAGTACAAACAGGCGGCGCTTCTGTATGCGGCCGCGGACGTAACACAAGCTCATAGCGGCTTTCCCTGGTGGCCGTGGTCCGGAAACCCGTTTTATGAGTAGTCAGCCCGTAGACAATCTGGACAATATCATCCTCATCCATACCGGCGTTCGCTGCCCTGGTAAACGCTTCCCGTAGAATTGCCTCGCCATTACAATAGGCCAGCTCTTCCCGGCCTTTTTGTCTGGGATCCATCATAGTTGTACCGTCTCCTTACTCCCCCACTTCGTTCAGAACGACGGCAAGCATCCCGATAATGGTTTTCCCTAATACGTCCACTACTACCGAGCCGCAGGTATGCCTGATCTGTACAGCTTCGTTATCAGCATCGTAGGCCATCGAAATAACCGACCGGTCCTGCCGTCTGACTGCACTGCAAAAATCCTGTATCGCCGCTTGTTTCAGGGTGTTCTCGGTGCCTTTGTCCGTCATACAGCGCCCCCCCGGACTTCCGAAAAGGAAAGTTCCCGAATGTCGCCGTTATCCTCTTCACAGGTGAAATAGGGATACCACGACACCCCGCTTTCCAGGGCGTTGTAATTTTCCCCCGCATGGCGGACAAGGTAATTGTGTGCATCCTGTTTCCTGAAGGTCTGAAACTTGCCGAGGGAATCGTAAGAGGCGACAAGGTTTTCGCTGTCGTCAAGAACCATGTTGAGGTGATAAGTTTTCATTCCCCACCCCCGTCATGGCCCGCCGGACCTTCCAGCGGCCCCCCGAAGGACTCGGAGGGTTCGTCAACGGTGTCCGATTCTTTACCGAGGAATGATAAAATTTCCGCCCTGTGCAGGTTTTTGAATTTATCTACTGAATTCAGGGGGAGAAAGAAATGTCCACGCAATGTATCCCGGCATGGAATAATCCCTATTTGCCGGAAAATGCCGTCGACAAAACTGTCGAGAGCGGGACTATGCAGATACGGAGTGATACAAAAATTGGGACATCCTAAAGAAATTGAGACACCCGGATAGGTGTTCTTTCTTCCCCAATCTTCTTTGCTAGATGCTAAAACTCTTGAAACCTCATGTTCGATAAACTGTAAAGCTTCGGCAATGGTTGGGGATTCAGGTTTATGTATTCTTTTCCGGTTCATGATGCACCCCCGTCATGCCACCGGCCGGCAGCTCTTTTTACCCGCTCAATCAAGTCCTCGTTGACAAACATGTTGTCATAGTGCCCTACAGCCAACCATTCAAGAATCTGGTTTTTGTGGCTCTCACCGTACCGCTCCAGGGAATCGGCCGAAATAACATTCAGCTTTTCATTGACAATATCGCCCACGGTGTAGCAGGGAACATCAACGTCGAGTTTATGAAGGGCCTTTAGAACATAGATATCCGCAACAGGATTAAAGAGGTCCGCCATAAGAATGTAATGAGAGTCATCAAGCCGAGACATGCGGATGAAACCGCCTGCTATTGGCCCATTATACAAGTCCGGGTAAATATGCGGTAAAATACGGGCTACTTCATGCTTAATGAATCCGCATGTCTCCCTGGAAGTCGGATGTTCTTGCATAGCCAGAAGCTTCTGAAAATCCGGGGAAGCCCGAAGCTCCTCCATTCTTTGGATACGTCTAAGCGGATTCATACCGTACCCTCCTCATGCCCCCGGCTGGCGGCGATCAGCGGTTCGTTGAAGGATTCGGAAGGTTCGTCTTCGAAAAGGCCCGGCTGGCTTACCGCTTCCTGCAAGGCATTGTTGATTACCGTCCGCCCCCTGTACGTAATGCGTGAAATGTCCTTTTTGGAATAACCGGCTTTGTGCAGTTCGTGGATTTCTTCGAGGTCTTTTGGCGTGGCCCGTTTCTTGCTCTGTTCACACCGGTTTAATTTGTCCCGTATGTCTTTTTCCTCAAGGAGCTTATCAACCTTTGCCTCAATCGTTTCAAACCATTTAATGGGTACTACCATCATGCCTTCGGGCAACCATGCCCCGGTTGAAGCTATCTCCGGCAAAACAGTGTCAAAAATCCAGCTTTCAAACCGTTCCCCTTCCGGGAGATTGCAGCTTGCTATCAGGCGGAAAACATCGCCGATGCTGATGATACGGAGTTTCTGAATACCGCCTTCGGTTTGAAGGGTGTTCCATTTCGGAACACCCTTGCAGTGTGCATGGATCGCACGTTGGGGTGTTTTATATCCCAACGCCTCACATACATCCCGGCCAACCCACCAAGGGGTTTCGTCAAGAATCGCAGTACGGACCGCATGGGTCTCAAAATTGAAAGGAATTACCTGGTTCATTGTCCGCCTCCGTCATGCCCCCGGCTGGCGGCGATAAGGGCTTCTACCGTTGGATAACCTAAAACAACGGCCAATGCCTCTTGAACTCACAAGGACCGATTGTTTTTACCCCATATAACTTGCGATACGTTTTGGGCCGAACAATGGGCTTTATTGGCAACTTGTTTAATGGGAATTTCCTTTTTTACCAGTTGTTGGCGTACCCAGGCGCATTGCTCTCTTGTAAAACGGATACCCTTGCGGAAATTTTGACGTTTTTGAACGTAGCGAATAACGCCCTTACAAGTCCGAATGACCTCACTAAACAACATGGTTAAACGAAGGGGAGTGTAGGAAAACCCAAGATTTTCCAGCCGCGCAGAAATCAAAAGGGTAGGATATAAATTCCCTCTCTCATACCGCGAATACAAGGGGCGGGAAATTTTCAAGGTTTCCTCCAACTGATTCTGTGTAAACCCTTTCGATATTCGGAAACGCTTTAGCCGTTTCCCAAATAGGGCGTACCTCATTCTGCCCCGCCTTTGCCCCTGGCGGCGGCGATCATAGCCTCAAAAGAGGGGTAGCCCAGGGTCTGGCGGAGGGCTTCTTCTTACGGCGGGAACTGCGGCGCCCGTTAATAACCTGACTGGCGGTTGATTCCCGCACGCCAAATTTGGCGGCAAAACTGCGGCCAGTAATGCCTTTGAGTCGAAGCTGGTAACTAATCCACAGGCCCTCCTTGGGCTTGATGCGGATTCCGAGCATTTTTCGCTTGTGTCTGGATGGTTTTTGTACCATAATGACACCTACCTCTGCATGTCTAACAGGCTTGTGATTTTTAACCGGCTGGTCGGCAGTCGGTTTTTTACGGCTATGGAAATCGAACTAATTAGCCGATGATTAGAGTATCATATTGAAAGGTTATCAAGCATTTCGAAAACAAAATGACGATTATTTGTAAAAATATTTTCATAATGAAAGGATTGTTGCTGTGGATGCTGGCGTAGGGGCAGGGATTGCCGAAGTTAGGGCAGATCAGAAGTTGAATAAGCGTGAATTTGCCGAAATGCTTGGTATTGCGGATACCGTGATAAGCAATGTAGAATCCGGGGTTCGGGAGCCATCAAAAGAACTTTTATTGAATATTTCCATAAAATACGCTGTTAGTCTTAACTGGCTCTGTCTAGGACTCGGTGAAAAGTCTCTTGTTGCGGCAGTTAGGCTTCTCCCCAAAATAACAACTACACATAATTTTGGAATTATGGTATAATAGACACATGAGAGGGGAATATTCAAACAAGGAAGCTGTAGTGGAAAGGCTACGGCGGAAATGGGAAGCCATGCAAAATCATCTTGACGAG
>JAISCR010000206.1 GCA_031265435.1 Treponema sp. | reverse complement strand
TTCTGTCCCAAAATAGGGGCGGTGTTCTCCGTAATGCCCCCCAGCGTTTTGGGCGGCGCGGTAATAACGGTTTTCGCCATGATCATGCTGAACGGTATCAGACTGCTTGCCAAAGCCGGATTTTCGGATCGGAATATCCTTATTCTTGCCGTTACTTTTGGAGTTGGGCTGGCCGTCAGTGAAAGTAAACTTCTTGTAAGCAAGTTTCCTTTGGTCCTGAATTTCCTTTTCCGGGATTCCATTGTGGCGGTTTGTATCATTTCTGTTATTTTGAATATTATTTTCCCGCCTTCTGCGGAAGAAAAACAAAAATTACAAGCGGCCCAGCAGGAAGCCGCGGTGGAAGACTTAAAAAGCTAAAAAAATTTGAAAAGCAGGAAGACTTAGAGAGTTGGAATTTGTTATTTGTATAAACAGCATAGATATTCACGAACTGAATATCTATGCTTACAAACCAATAGGTTATTCGAAGGTGTTGGTTTAATACCCTGTCTGACCTCCGGTTTGTGTTTGTCTTGTGTAGTTTATTGAGTAGAGAGGAGAATTTTATGAGTGAGATAATGAGGCCCATTCCATTTTCGGAACTGATTGACTGGGTCAGAGGAGAATATAAAAATCATGGTTCTGTGTTCGGAATCAGGAAAGAAAAATTTTATCATCCTGGTGATAATCATAGCAATACCGCGCTTTTCGGATCCTGTATCAGCTCTCCCATAGGTCAGGCGGCGGGACCTAACTCCCAACTTGCGCAGAATATTCTGGCCTCTTATCTCGCCGGTTCCCGGTTTGTGGAACTAAAGACCGTACAGATCATGGACGGTGAGGAATTGCGGAAAGCCGTAGCCCGGCCCTGCATCAATGCCCTTGATGAAGGTTATAATGTAGAGTGGTCCACTGAATTAACCGTGAATGAAGCTCTGGAGGAATATGTCAAAGCCTGGTTCCTCTGCCATGTGTTTGCCAGGGAGTTCGGCATCGCGAAGGCAACGCCATTCTGCGGGGACTTCATATTTAATATGAGCGCCGGCTATAGTCTTGAGGGAATCAAATCTCCCAAGATCGATAATTATATTAAAGGAATGAAGGATGCCCGCAATACCCTTATATGGAAAAGCTGCTACCGATATTTGGCTGACCACCTTGACGAATTTGAACGCTTTACGCTGAAAGACCTCGAAGCGGTCTCTCCCATAGTATCGGCGGGAGTAACGCTCTCGACCCTTCACGGTTGTCCCCGGGAAGAGATCGAAAAGATTGCCGCTTATCTTATCACTGAGAAGGGACTACACACGTACATCAAATGTAATCCTACCTTGCTGGGCTACGATACCGCCCGTTCCCTTCTTGATAAAGCGGGTTACAATTATATTTCTTTTGACGATCATCATTTTAAGAATGATCTTCAATTTAATGACGCGCTGGAAATGCTGGGCCGGCTTATGAATCTGGCTAAGGGGAAAAATCTTTCTTTCGGCGTAAAGCTGACCAATACCTTCCCGGTGGAGATAAAACGGAATGAGCTTCCCGGTGGAGAGATGTATATGTCCGGACGTGCTCTCTTTCATTTGTCGATCAATGTGGCAAAGAAACTGTCCAGTGCCTTTAATGGGGAACTCCCTATCTCTTATTCCGGCGGAGCGGATTTCTTCAACTTAAAAGCAATTTTAGAGACTGGTATCAGACCGGTAACGGTTGCCACCACTATCCTCAAACCCGGCGGTTATGAGCGGCTTACCCAGCTTGCGGAGTTGGCCGAAATGGTCTCTTTTCAAAACAATAATGCCGACGGCAGCAACAATGCTTTGCCTGTTATCAATGTGAAGGTCCTGAACGCCCTTGCCGATGAGGCGGCCAGGCTTGAACGTTACCGCAAGGAGTACCGTCATACGGGGTCCCGTAAAACCGCAAGCGAACTCCCCCTCTTTGACTGCGCTAAAGCGCCCTGTGTTGACGGTGGTTGTCCCATTCATCAGCGTATTCCCGATTACCTTGCTGCTGTAGCGGCAGGGGATTTCCGTAATGCCTTTAGCATTATTGCCGCGGATAATACCGCGCCTTCGATCACCGGAACCATCTGCGATCATCAGTGCCAGAATAAGTGTACCCGCGTTGATTATGAAGACCCAATGGAAATACGGATGGCGAAACTCATTGCCGCGGATAAGGCGCAGGAAGCGTATACCCTTTCGCTTAATGTTCCGCCCGTTAAAACCAATAAGACGGCGGCGGTCATAGGCGCCGGACCCGCGGGGATCGCGGCGGCAGTATTCCTTCGCAGAAACGGTGTTCCGGTTACTGTGTATGAAATTCGTGAAAGGCCCTACGGTATTGTCCAGTATGAGATCCCGGCTTTTAGAATTTCCGACGACGCTATCTACCGGGATTTTCAGCTTGCGGAAAAGATAGGGGTGGAATTCAAATTTAATGTCCCTAAAGATTATTCGATTCCCGCCTTCCGGCAGAAACACGAATTTATTGTGATAGCCACCGGCGCGTGGAAAGAAGGCGCTTCTCCGGTAAAACAGGGACAGGAACAGATTATCGACGCGTTGAAGTTTCTTGAGGATTCCAAAAGATCACGCTGTACCTTAAGCCTGGGGAAACGGGTCGCGGTTATAGGCGGCGGAGATGTTGCCATGGACTGCGCCCGGGCGGCGAAGCGAAACAAGGACGTTGAGTCGGTAACGATTGTATACCGGCGGACGAGGGAATTCATGCCTGCCCAGGACGAAGAACAGGAACTGGCTTTGAACGACGGCATTGAGATGCTGGAACTTCTGGCGCCCGAATCTTTTGCCGGCGGGGTCCTCACTTGTGAAAAGATGCGCCTTGGTGATTACGATGCTTCGGGCAGGCGGGGCATTGAGGGTACGGGTGAAAAACAGACTTTGGCCTTCGACACGGTGATAGGCGCTGTTGGCGCGCGGGTTGATACAAGCCTCTTTACCGCAAACGGCATTGTCCTGGATGCAGGTTACCCCCAGGTAAACGGAGCCTGCGAGAGTTCGCTGCCCGGCGTCTACATTGCGGGGGACTGTAAAGCCGGCGCCGCTACAGTGGTGAAGGCTGTTGCCGATGGTAAGACCGTTGCCGAAGACATACTCCGTAAAATCGGCCTATCCGCCGATTTTACCACAGCGCCTAAAGGAATAGCCTGTACAACGAGTACCGCTTTCTCTGAGCTATGCCTTAAAAAAGGTGTTATTGCCGAAGCGAAGCGGGATAATACCGATGGCTTCCGCTGCCTTTCATGTAATACCCTGTGCGAGATATGCGCCGATGTTTGTCCCAAC
>JAISCR010000147.1 GCA_031265435.1 Treponema sp. | reverse complement strand
GGATGTCGACGTTATCGTCAACGCGGCAAACTCCGCCCTTGCCGGCGGGGGCGGCGTTGACGGGGCGATACACCGGGCCGCGGGGCCGGGCCTCCACGAGGCCTGCATGAAAATCGCCGTCGAAAAAAGGAAAGTGGGAGGCGCTTATTCCGAACCATGCCCCACAGGAGAGGCCGTGCTGACGGGCGCGTTCAACATCCGCTGTAAAGGCATCATCCACACCGCCGGCCCTGTCTGGCACGGCGGCGGCAGGGGAGAGCGCGGCCTGCTTGCCTCCTGTTACCGGAACAGCCTGTTCCTCGCTCAACAGTCGGGATTTGGTAGCATAGCCTTTCCCAACATCAGTACCGGAGTCTACGGCTATCCGAAAGACATGGCCGCCGCCGTCGCGGTTAACACGGTACGGGAAACGCTGCCGGACTGCCCCGGAATAAAGCGGGTGGTCTTTGTGTGTTTTGACAGGGAAAATTACGGCCTGTATAAAAAGATTCTGGGGTAATGTTTCCAGAGGGCGATTAGGCTAAAACATTCCCTAAATTCCGCTCCAATTCTTTAACCCGGCCGTTAATAGCCACCTCAACATCAGCTAAAACCAATTCCTGATATTTTTTTATATATTCCATCGGGAAAGCCTTCATTGAAAACAGCTCCGGGGAATCTATCTCCAGGGCGGCGGCTATTCGTTCAAGCATTTCCGGGGAAGGGAACTTCCGCTCCATCTCTATCATACCTATATAGTGGGTGGAAGTATTCACTTTTTCGGCCAGTTTAGCCTGTGATAAGCCACGGATACGCCTTTGTTCCTTCATATTGGCGGCCAATAAAGCTCTAAGACTTGTCATAACCTCCAACCATACCCAAGATTTGCTTTATTTTATGGATTTTATGTCTCAGTGGAGGCTTGACAACTTCCTAATAGAAAGTATTATATAAAATACTTTCTATTAGGAAGGTATTATATCAAGAGTAGGAGCAAAAAAATGAAAAAGACCATTTTTTGGACTGTAATGTTCAGCATGGTGCTGGCATTGGGGTTAGTACTTACCGGGTGCGGTGGTTCAAATGGCGATCCAACCGGTAATGGTGGCGGCGGTGATCAGACAGGCGATAATGGTGACGACGATGGTACTGGCTCCGGTGAAGGAAAGGTAACCATCACCTTATTGGCCGGGAGTGGAACGGGGAATATTAGGCTGAAGCTTTCCGAGGGAACATGGAACACCAGCGGACCATGGGATGCTACTCAATCCTCCAACCTCAACGGTATCATAAACAGCCTGCTGACGACATCCTCAGATGGAACTATTGCCGGGTCCCAGTGCACCGCTACCATCATCGAAAGCAACACCGCTCTTAATATTGAACTGAAGAACAGCAACGGCCTTTTGGAAATTAGTGGGCAGGTCCGTGTAAATGCAACTTTAAACCCGGTCACCTTTCCTTATACTTCCCATGGAGGTGTTTCTTCTTTGAGTGAAAAGTTCCAAGTCGCTGGCGGTCCGGTTTCCTTCGTTAACAAGACCAGGTTATACGCCGAGGGTAGTACCCTTTGGGCAAACAGTTCCCGCAGAATCGCCATAAAGGAGTCGCAGATAGAATTTTTGGAGACATCAACCTCTAATTATAATTATACCTACAACATTGACTCGTGGAAGTCTGATTATGTGGGCGATCAGTATTGTGTGACTATCGATGTCAGCAACGGAAGGAGGACCGATGGCTTTGGTTCGCCCCCCGCGTGTATCGCCGGTAAGATTTCCTTTACATTTAGACTTGAGTCTTGGAATAACAGCCTTTCCATTCGCCAAGCTAATGGCGAAACTTTTTCCGGAACGGACGGGTGGCAAAACAGTTTTACCAAGTAATCAATGGGAGGGTACAGCGTCCTTGGTTGAAATTGTCAGACGCCTTTTATCTGGTATAAGGCGGCGGCAATTCCCTTGCAAGAGCGCAATAATGGCACCCTGCAGGGGTGCCATTATGCGGCGTCCGTAGGGAACGGCCAGGCCGAGGCCTGCGTAGGAGAAGGTGACGACCGTCTAGCTTGAGCAAGGGTTGCCGTCGTCTTATGTTGATACAAAAGGCGTTTGGCCGTTCCGGGCACGGGCACTGTACCCTCCGCCGTACCCTTGCGGTAAAATCGCAGCCTGTATATTATAGTAAGGCATGTACAAACCCTATATCAAACCTGTGTCTGTTGCCAAACCGGATGTCAGGGTTCCGGAACCAAAAATCTCAAAATTGGTCCTCTTCGTATGCAGGCTTTTCGGCAGGCTCTACCTTTTTCTTTTCCTGGGTATAGCGAGAATAGTGCTGCGGGGGGGTGAACATATTTTTCGGGCCTACCAGAAGGCGCTGAGCGGAAAAAGCCGCTGTATTGTGGCGTTTCGGCATCCAAACGGGGGCGAACCTCAGCTGCTTATGTGGTTTATACTCTTCAAACTGCGGAGTATGGCCAGAAAGGCCCGCTTTACCTTTTGCAGAAATCCGCACGTTTCCTTTGTATACGGTTACGAAGTGGCCCGCTGGGGAGGCGGCATGGCCCGGTGGATCATGCCGAACCTGGGAGCCATGCCGGTTCATCACGCGAAGATCGATACGGCGGGAATGGGCCAGATATTCAGGGCGATTTCCGAAGGGCCGTATCCCCTGGCCATAGCCCCGGAAGGACAGGTCAGTTATACCACCGAATCGGTGCCCAGGCTGGAACAGGGAACGGTCCGTATCGGTTTCCAGGCGGCCGAGCGGATTAACAAGGCGGGCAAAGAATGTCCCGTGGAAATACTTCCCGTTTCCATTCATTTCCGCTACGGAAAAATGGGCGAATGGTCTCTTGCCAAGCTTATCAGAAAAATTGAAAGGTACACCGGTCTTGAAAACCGGGAAGGAAAAGCGGGTTTTACGGAACGGCTTGAAAAAGCCAGATACTATATCCTCGAACAGAATGAAAAACGCTACGGAATTGCCGGCAAAGATGAAAAATCCTTTAACGAGCGGATTGACAGCGTTATTGAAAAAGCCCTTGGAACGGCGGAACAGCTTTTGGGAATCGGCTCCGGCAGACAGGAAACCATCGACAGAATTTACCGCATCCGGCAGCTCTGCTGGGACAGGATCATCATCCCGGGAAAAAACGACTTTAAGGACATGACCCCTGTGGAACGGGCCCTGGCCGATCTTCGGGCCGGAGAAGCCTGGCACGCAGGACGGCACATGGAACTGGTGGACTTTATCTGGTACTTCCGGGTACCTGTCCCGCTTGAGAACGTTCCCCTGTACGAAAAAATAGAATACGCCCAGAACCTTTGGGATTTTGCCAACAGAACCATGGGCGGCGCGTATTCAAACAGAGTCCTCAACGTACATCCAAAACGGGTGCTTATCCAGGTAGCCCCCAAAATAGACCTTTCCGCCCGGCTCACGGAGTACAAGAAAAACAAAAAAGAAGCTATCGGAAAGGCAATGGACGACCTTGTTACCGCCTTCCAGGACTGTATCCACGAAGCGGCTGAATACCAAATCTGAATTGCCGTCCGCAATCGCGGGCCGTTGCCGGTAGAAGAGGTTATTCCCTTATCCGGCTATAGTCCCGTGGTTGATCTTAAAACCACTTATTCGCCTTTTTCGACTTCGCGGTAAATTCTTCGATTCGACCTCGTGGTTAAAAATTCCACCTGCTCCTTCTTCTCCTTCTTTGTCTTTACGGTTACTATCTATAACAAAAGAAGGCTTAATTCATGAATATAAAGGAAGCCCTTGCGGAAGGGCGCGCCCGGCTCGCCCAAACAGAAAGCGCCGCTCTTGACGCCGGCCTTCTGTTGTCCCGCGTCCTCGGCATCGGCCGGGAAAAACTGTACCTTGATTCCGCGGAACTTTCCCCGGAGGATCTTTCCCGCTTTCGGGAATACGTGGAGCGCCGCCTTTCCGGAGAATGTACCGCGTATAT
>JAISCR010000009.1 GCA_031265435.1 Treponema sp. | reverse complement strand
GCCGAAGACATTGAAAAAGCGATTGAGGCGTTTATCCCCGAAAAGCCCTTTGACGCCGAATACCGGGAGGCGCGGGAACAATTCCCCCTGCCGGAAAAACAGGAAACAAAAGAAGCCCTCCGCCTTGATGAAAACGAAGTAGCGGCCCTCCAGGCAAAGCGGCTGCTCCCCGGCATGATAAAGACCGTGGAAACCGCCGTCTACATCCTTTCGGAAAACAGCGTCTGGTCCCTGGCGGTTAAAAACGACCGGCCCTTAGCCAAACGCCTTGACCTGGTAAAAACTATCGCCAACGAAATGAAGTCCATCCGCTCCATGATGCGGGAAGGCAAGGACATATCTTTATATCAAAAGGTAGCCAAAGAATCTCTCAAATTCTATAAAAACCAGTTCGGTTCCTATCCCCCGGAGGACCGGCAACTATTCCGGTTCCTCAAAAACAACCCCTCCGTGTCCGGCCTCTTTGAAGGCGCTATCACTCCCGAAGCGGATATTCTCAACGTCCCTAACCTCTACGACAAGAACGGTAAACTCGTCAACGGGCATAACGAGGCGGTTCACGCCCTCCAGACCCTCCAGGAAGAAATGCGGGAAACCACCGAGGAAAGTATTCTGAAATATTTTCCCGATAACGGCGCGGAGCTTGTCGCCGAAATGTACCGGAACCCCGACATCTTCCTCACCCTGGACAACACTTTCCTTCTCCGGGAAGATTTTATCTCCGGGAACGCCTGGGAAAAGATTGACGCTATCGACGCCGCGGCGGAAACCATAACCGATGAAATGAAGAAAAGCAAAATCCTGTACGGCAAAGCGGAGCTAGAGAAAGCGGCGGGCTGGGTTCCCATCGAGGACGCGGACTTCACTCCCCATTCCTCATGGATACCCGAATACATTATCAACAGCTGGATACATGATGAGGACGGCCTTAAAGAGGACGATCTTTCCGACAGGCGCCAGAAGGTGTCAAAGAACAGCGAAGGGAAATGGGGCGTCAAGCAGCAAGAAAACAGCAGGCCGTATGACGATTCGGGAAAGAGTGTTATTTATGACGGCAACTGGTTTGAGGAAGCAAACCCGGTCATCTATTACCTCAATATGCAGAAACAGCGGAGCAAGTATTATGACACCGAAACCTTTAACCGCGAACATAACGAAAACTTCAAAAATTACATTGCCAACCACAAGGAATTCCGGGACGAACTGGAACGGCGGTTTAACCGGATATTCAACGCAGAACTATCGGGGCCGGTAAAAACATATCCCGTCTACCTTGAGGGGTGGCGGGAGGAAAACAAAACCCTGCGGGGGCACCAGTGGCAGTCCATCCACCACCTGTACCGGCAGGGGAAAGGCATATCCGCCCTGGGGACCGGGTTCGGCAAGACCTTGGCCGCCACCGGCTTACACGCCCTCCTTGAGCAGGAAGGGAAGATTAAACGGGCGTGGTTCCAGGTTCCTAACAACAAGGTGAAAGATTGGGTCAGGGACATACACGATGTGCTCCCCGACCGGAAGATAGGGTTTGTGGACCCCGAAATGCGGGGGTATTCCAGCCGGGAAGTCCGTTATTCATTATACCAGCAGCTTGCCAACAGCGATTACGATATTATCCTCATGCCGGAAAGCGCCGGCAGCGAGATACAACTGAACGCCGAAAACGACCGCCGCATTACCGACGAAGTGGTATCCAAGCATGTGTCGGAAAAGGGAGAGGGGAAGTCGGTACGAAAAAAGGAGCAGATCAAGGAAAGCTCCGCACGGTCATTAGAAAACGGGAAGACCAACAAGACCATCACCTTTGAGGATTTTGGATGCGACGCCATATTCGTGGACGAAGCCCACCGCTTTAAAAACCTTTTTTCATCAAACCTTTCACGGGAAACGGGCCTGAATGACGGCAGGCAGTCCGCAAAAGCCATGGCCCTCTTTAAGAAAACCGAGTACATCAGGCGGAACAACGATGGGAAAAACATATTCCTACTTACCGCCACGCCCCTCACCAATTCACCCCTCGAATACTACAACATGCTCATGTACGTGGCCCCTGAAGAACTTGAAAAGTTTCATATCCACACCATTGACGGGTTTATCAAAAATTTTGCCAATATTGAGACCGGCCTTACCTATGACTGGAAGACCGGACAGGTGGGGCAGAAAAAAATCCTCACCGGGTTCAAGAACATCCAGACCCTTCAAAACATCTTTTTCAAATACACCGATTACCAGAACGACCCGGTTAAAATCAATCTTGACAAGCCCGACGCCTTTAACAAGCCTAATCTTATCCCCGTTGACGAAAAACAATCCGAGGTCATCAAGGACGTATCGGCGGAGCTTGAACAATACCAGCTGACCCCCAAGGAAGACCGGGAAGCGCTGTATCCGGGTCAGAACTTCCTTACTTTTTATTCGCAGCTTCGCACCGCCTCCCTGGACATAGAACTCTTTGACCCCGAGGAATACCGGGGCTGGAAAAATCCCAAGCTGGAACAGCTTGCGGCAAACGCCCGTAATATTTATCAAGACACCAAAGCCGGACAAGTGGTGTTCTGCGACCGGGTGTTTTCAAGCGACGCTTCCTTTGACATCCACCAAAAGATAAAAAAATCTCTGGTGAACGCCGGTTTCAAGGAAGGGGAGATTATCATTGTCAACGGGTTTACCAAATCAGGCGGCGCTCAGAGCGACAGCCAGGTTGAAAAGGAAGTGTCCCAGGCGGTGGAGAAATTCAACAACGGGACTTATAAAATCCTCATCGGCTCCACCGCCTGTATCGGCGAAGGCTTAAACCTCCAGGAGAACTCCGCCGCCCTCCACCACTTTGACATCCCTTTCAGGCCCTCGGATTTTATCCAGCGCAACGGGCGGATTGACCGCCAGGGAAACAGCCAGGACGCGGTGGATCTCCATACCTATATGTCGGCGGGCACCATCGACAATTATTCTGTTTCCCTGGTACAGCGGAAGGCGAACTGGATTGACCAGCTGCTCAAGACAAAATCCCATGTGTTTGTAAATCCCAATGACGAGAATTTTGTTGATGCGGACGAACTGCTTTTAGCCCTCACCGAGGAGTGGGGGGACGCAAGAGGGGCGGAGGCGCGGCGGGAGGAAATGAACCGCCAGAAAGAACAGAAACTCGCCGAGGCTCTGGACGCGCAACGGAAAGAACTCCTCGCCCAGCTTTCCCTCCTCCGGGGTTCTTTGAAATCATTCGAGGGGGACAAAGGCTCCACGCAGTACCAGAACCGGGTCAAGAAAATCAATATCGTTGAAAAGGCGCTCTTAAACAATCCCGCGGTTACCGGCCAGCAGAAGGAGATTGCCAAAAAAGACACGCCGTTTCTCTATTCCAGGGATATGGACCAGGCAATCCTCAAGGGGGATCTCTTTTTCAGCTACGGGACGCCCTATGAGATAGTCCAGCTTAATTTCAAAAAGCGGGAGTTTACCGGGAAGCCGCTGCGGGAAGTAAAGAGAACGTATCAATCGCCTTATTCTCCCTACGCCCAGGAGATTAACCTGAACAAGGAAATATCCGTGGTAAAGATGAAATCGGAATACAATTTTAGTTACTACCCGCAGCCTTCCCGTGAAGACAGGAAACGGATTGTGCTTATTGACACGAAAGATTTTTATAAAATCGAAGACGAGGCGTTCAAAGAAAAGTATTATGACCG
>JAISCR010000103.1 GCA_031265435.1 Treponema sp. | reverse complement strand
GGTCATCAGGTGCATCTGGAGGTGTTTGCTTTTCATCACCTTGTACATCAGATCGCTTCCGATGTTGCCGGGCCCGATGATTCCTACCTTAATTTTATCCATAATTCCTTCCTGTTTTTATCAGGTATTAACGGCCTCTTCCCTTTCGGGATTTTTCAAGGCTTTTCGCCTCGTGAAATTGGCGCTTAGATAAATTCGGCCTTTACCGTACCGAACGAAGAAAATTCCGCGGTAAAGGTATCGCCCTTTGCCGCCTCGGGCGCCGCCGAAAAGGCCCCCGACAGTACCACTTCCCCGGCTTTGAGGGTTACGCCGTAACCCCAAAGCCGGTTCGCGAGCCATGCCACGGAAACGGCGGGGTCGCCGAGTACGGCCTTTCCCGTACCTTCCCCGGCAAGGTTTCCGTTTTTGTAGAGCTTCATCGTCACTTCCGGCAGCTCCACATCGCCGATCCCCAGTTTGACGCTTCCCAGGACATAGCGCCCCGACGAAGCGTTGTCCGCGACGGTATCGACCAGTTTTATCTTCCAGTTCGCGACGCGGCTGTCTACGATTTCAAAGGCCGCTACGGCATAATCCGTCGCCGCGAGAACGTCTTCCCGGGTAACCTTGCCCCCCGAAAGATCCTCCTTAAGCACGAAGGCGATTTCACCTTCAATCTTGGGCTGCAGCAGGGCGGCGGTATTGATCCGCCCGTCCTTACAGTCCATCGCCGCAAACAGGTGTCCGTAATCAGGCTCGTTGACCCCAAGCTGTTTCTGGATGCCCGGCGACGTAAGGCCTATCTTCTTGCCGGAAATCACGTGCCCCATTGCGACGACCCGTTTTATGTTCACCAGCTGAATCTGGTACGCGTCGTCAACGGTAAGGGAAGGATCCCTTTCGGAAAGCGGCGGAACGGCCTTTCGGTTCCGCTCCGCGCTAAACAGTTCTTCCGCGAAGGCGGTGATTTTATCCGCTTCCATGGCTACCTTTTAAAAAATGCCCGTATCAGATCGGCAAATTCCTGGGTATGTTCGATCTGGGTCCAGTGGCCGCATTTGCCGAATACGTGAAGCTGGGCGTTGTCGATAAGCTGGAGCAGCCGGTACGAATTCTCAAGCGGGATAACCCGGTCTTCCCTGCCGTGGACGATAAGGGTTTCGTGGGGAATGTTCCGGATATAATGCTGGTTCCCCGCCATCGCCTCAACTCCCTTCTGCCGCGGCTCGGGGAACAGCGCGTGGAAACTCTCCTGGAAACCCGGCTGGATGCTGGATTCGTAGCGGCTCTTAATCAGGTCCTTGTTGGCAAAACTGTGGTCGTAGGTGAAAATTTCCAGCAGTTCTTCCATGTGTTCCAGCGAAGGCTCGTAACCCCAGACCTGATCCAGGCCGTAGGTTATCGGGAAAGTGACCCCCATGGTCCCCATCAGGACCAGCTTGTTAACCCGCTGGGGGTACTTTATCGCCAGGGAAAGGGCCAGGGCGCCGCCGAAGGAATTCCCCACGAGGTTGGTCTTTTCTATTCTAAGGGCGTCCAAAAGGTCGATGGTCTGCTGGACCCAGCCGTTCATCGTTTCTACCCTGCCGGGAACCCGCTCGGTAAAGCCAAAACCGGACATATCCGGGGCAATCACGCGGAACGTATCTTTTATAAGCGGAAAGAGTTTGCCCCAATTGGCCCAGGCGGTAACGCCGGGACCGGAACCGTGAAGCAGCGTTACAGGGTATCCGCCGCCAAGGTCGTGGTAATTGGTTTTAAAATCTCCAGTTTGGACGCTGTTGGCGATTTCCGGTCTGTCACTCATAGTGATTCTCCTCATGTGGTAGTATCGGATAATGGTGTACCCGGTTTTTTAATTTGTCAAGAAAAAAATGATTGATTTTGTCATAATAAGATTAATTTTGTCATATACGTATAAAAGTGGAAAATAAGTTTTCTCTGCAAACGATGACCGGGAGTCTGGGTCATCCGCCGGGGAGTCTGGGGCGGCTTAAGCGGAAAGGCCCTACCGGCGCCGGATAAGCCCGGTAAGGCGCATACAGACGTACAGGACTATCGCGGCCCCGGTAAAAGCCGCATACCCCGCGAAAAGCAGCCGGTAACCCGCGGCCTCGACAATGGCGCCTCCCAGCATGTTCCCGATAAGCGACGGAAGCCCCGAACCCAGGGCAAGGTAAACCGACATACCCGTCGCCCGTTTCTCCGGCGGGAACACGGTGGAGATAAAATTTACCGCCGCCGGGTGAAAGATCCCGAAACAGAGGGAATGGAGCAGCTGGGCGGCTATGATACAGCCCTTAACGGGAAAGGCGGCCCAGATAAGGAGCCGAAGGCTGATCCCCGCCGCCGACAGGGCCAGCAAATGTACAGGGCCGACACGGCGGAGCAGGCGGCCGGAGATAAACATACAGGGTACTTCCGCCGCCGTAGCCAGGGCAAACATAAAGCCCACCGCGTCCCACCGGAGCTCTTCCGTTAGGTAGAGGGGGAAAAAAGTATACACCGCGGCCATGGCAAAGCGGCACAGGAAGATAATCGCCATCCCGCCCAGGAAGTAGGCGGAAACAATCCTCACCCGTATCCGGCCCGTTCCGGGGAAGGCAGCGCTTTCTTGCGGGCGGGCCCCGGACTCCCGCGTTTGCCCCGGCGGTTTTGTCCGCACCCCGACGGCGGTCCGGGGCAGAAGCAGTACCGGAATAAGGGACAGCAGGGAAGTCACCGCAATCCAGAAGGCAATGTTTCCCGCGGAATGGGGCCTGAGTACCGGAGTCCACTGGAACAATAAAAGGACCACAATAAAACTTAAAGACCCGAAGGCGCGGATTTTTCCGTAATTCCCGGTTTGGATGGTAGTTACCGCGTCCAGAAGCGATGTGGTGGAACGGAAGGCAAAAGCAGCCAGCGCCAAAAGCCCCGCGCTCAGCACCGGATGGATAAACAGGACCAGGGGAACCACCGCCAGCGCCGGAACCAGCACCGACACCGCCAGCCCCCGGCGGTAACTGCCGCTCCTGTCGGCCCAGTATCCAAAAACAAAGGGACCCGCAATCCCCGCCCCTTCAAAAACGCCCAGCAGTAGCCCCACCAAAAAGTGGCTGTACCCCAAATCCCGGACCAAAATAGAGAGATAGGGAGTAATAGCCGCGTACACGGTAAAGGTAAGGATGTAGGAGGGAATGAAGGTAAAAGCGCCGATAGGTTTAGCCCGGGTCATGACGGATATTCGATAACTTATTCTAGCGGGAAAGCGGGAATGTCTTGACCATTTTGTTATTACCTTTTCCGCCTTACCAGAAAAACCGCTATGCCGGCGGCAACGGCTATTCCCGCTGCGGCCAACACTATACCCAACGCCGTTCCCGGTTGTTGTTGTACAGCCGTTTCCCCGGCAGGAACAACAAGTTCCTCGTATTCGGCATATTCCTCTTGAGCCGCCGCTTTTTCCTGCTCCTCACGCTGTTTTCTTTCTTCCTCAAGCTCCTCAAGACGTTTTCTTATTTCATACTGGAGAATGCCGGCCCTTTCGGGGTAATAGGCGCCTACAACCATGGCACGATATTTAATATTGCTTGGGCCGCGGAAAAAATGGTTATATGTTCCGGGCTCATCGTCCGTGATTGCCTCAAAATAAATAGTATCTTCATCGATAAAGACCATTTTAACAGTGCCTTCGCCATATTCAGAGCCAAGCGAGCTCATTAAAGATAGAATATACTCATTACCATTCACCTCTTCAATGCCGGTTATGTAAAAAATCCCTCCGTTTCCGGGATATGCCATAGTTCCAAATATGGTATACCTGTCTAGACCCTCCTCCTCATAATATCCTGTTTTATACATATCAGGGTCTTTGCTTTTCTCCAGATGATATTCCCATTCCATTACCAACTCTCTTTTTGTGCCTGATACGTGGGGCTCTGACATCCAAAACCCCCAAATCTTGTCATCCACAGCGTGAAGATCACAAACGAGATATGCCAACAGGATACCAAAAATTACGTTTTTCATTCTTACACCTTCTTTACAGTAATATGCCCCAAAAGGTATAGGAAAACCTCATAAAGAATCCCCGCTTTGGTGGACCGCATGGGCTTATCCTAGCGGGAAAGCGGGATAACCACAAGCATAGGCCGGCTTCCTTCCCTATGGTTGACAGCTTTTTGCCTTATGAAGTACTTTTAAAGCGGCTGTTATCGGCTTTTTATAACTATCCGGAGGTTTTGTGGCAAAGGAAGAAGCAATAGAAGTGGAAGGGGTGGTCAAAGAAGCCCTTCCCAATACCATGTTCAGGATTGAGCTGGACAACCAGAACGGGCATCTGATCCTTGCCCATCTTTCCGGTAAAATGCGCAAGCATTATATCCGCATCGTCCCCGGCGACCGGGTCCGCATCGCCCTTTCCCCCTACGATCTGAACCGGGGCCGGATTATCTACCGGGAACGCTAGGCCGGGCTTGGGCCCTGTCTTTTAACGATAACCCAGGTAGAGCCGGTTCCCCCCCGGGAAGCGCTGCTATGGCCGCTTTCTCCCGCCAGGGGACAGCGTTCTATAAAATTCCGGACCGTTTTTGTCAACACTCCCTGTTCCAGGGTATGGTTTCCCTTGCCGTGGATGATAAGCAGTTTTTCCAGGCCCCTGTTTTTGGCGTCGTTAAAGAAGATATCCAGGGCGTCCCAGGCTTCGTCCCTGGTAAGGCCGTGAAGGTCTATGGTTCCGTCGGGACTTTTACGCAGCAGCCGGCGCTTGCGGGAGGCGGGATGTTCCTCCGATTCTTTGTCTTTATCGGATGCTCCGCGGATATACTCCGCCGGACCGCGGGGCAAAGGTTCCCCGCCGGATTGTTTGTTCCACTGGTCAAGAATTTTTCCAAAATCCATCTTGTTATAATGCTTAAGGAGGCGTTATGGTTACAGTCATGAATCCGCTTGCGGAAGAACTGAACTCCGTTCTGGATACCGGCCCCGCGGGTCCTTTACTGTCCGCCTTGGGGCGGCGGCTTTTTTTCCCCCGGGGGATTATAGCCCAGGCCGCGGAGGCCCGGAAAACCGCCAGGGTAAACGCTACCCTGGGCATGGCTTTTCACGAGGGAAAACCCCTGATGCTGTCCGGTCTGGCCCGGCAGTTCCCCGGCTTAAAGCCCGAAGAGGTGGTGATTTATGCCCCCACCGCGGGGGTAGAAGGCTTCCGCACAGCCTGGAAAAAATCCCTTTTGAAAAAAAACCCTTCCCTTAAAGAGGGGGATTTTACCCTGCCCGTGGCGGCGCCCGGAATTACCGCGGGCATTTCCTACATTGCGGACCTGTTTCTTGACGAAGGCCAGGTGATGCTGGCGGGGGATCCTTCCTGGGATAACTACAGCCTTATTTTTGCCGAACGCCGGGGGGCGCTTGTCAAAGGCATACCCCTCTTCCAGAGGAGGGGGCTTAACATCGGCGCCTTTGAAAAAGCCCTCAAGGCGGAAGCGGCTTCCGGTACGGTCCGCATCATCCTGAATTTTCCCCATAACCCTTCGGGCTATACCCCCACCAGGGCCGAAGCGGATGCCCTGACCAGCCTTATCGGCGAAACCGCCGCGGCGGGGAGCCGGGTACTGGTTCTCTGTGACGACGCCTATTTCGGCCTTTTTTACGAAGAAGAAACGATTACGGAATCCCTTTTTAGCCGTTTTGCCGCCCTCCATGAACAGGTCCTGGCCGTTAAGATTGACGGTCCTACCAAAGAAGACTATGTATGGGGCCTGCGGACCGCTTTTATCAGCTTTGGTTCCAAAAGCTTAAACGGGGAAACCGCCGCGGCGCTGGAAAAAAAGCTTATGGGGGCGATCCGGTCTTCCGTTTCCTGCGCCAATACCCCCGCCCAGTTTCTGACGGTTAAAATCCTGGAGGATCCCGCCGCCGCGGGGGAGAAAGAAGCCTTTTTTACCCTGCTCCGGGACCGTTACCGGGCGGTCAAACGTTTTATCGGTGAACACTCCTGTCCCCCGTCCCTGGAGCCCCTTCCCTTCAATTCGGGATATTTTATGAGTTTCCGCTGTAAGGAAGGCCCCTCCGGCAGGCTGGACGCGGAAAAACTCCGGCAGGAACTGCTGAAAAAGGGCATTGGGACCATCGCTCTGGGCTCGGAGTACCTGCGGGTAACTTTTGCGGCCGTGGAAGAAAAGGATATTCCCGAAATATACCAGGCGATTTACGACACCGCCGCGGAGCTGGCTTAAAAACCGCTGAAAACGGAAGTTTCCCCCGGTATACTCAAAGGGCAATTCTTTCAGGAAAAGAGTGGTTTGTTGAACCGGTGTTCCATAGAACGACCGGACAGCGTCTGGTTACCCACGTATCAAATCCGCATACAACTCCGCGAGGGATTTCCGCAAATGTTTCACCGCGTAATGCTTGCGGGAAAGCACGGTATTTACAGGGGTATGCGTTTTTTCCGCGACTGCTTTTACCGGAAGCCCAGCGATTTCGGTAAGCTCAAAAACCGTCCGCTGTTCTTCCGGCAAGTCGTCAAGAGCGGTTTGTATTTCGTCCAAAAACAACACGCGCAGGTATTCCGTTTCCGGTGTTGCCGCCGCGCCGTACAGAATATCCGCAATTTCGTCAAAAATATAGTCATCCGCTTCTTCATCATACACAGCCGGAAAAGGTTCATCCTTCTTTTTCTTATAATGGTCGATAATCTTGTTACGGGCGGCTCGGTAGAGCCACGCGGCGGCGTTCTCCACCGGCTTCACCATGCTGTCGGCGCGGGCAAGTTCGCCGAATACATCCTGTAAAATATCTTCCGCGTCTTCAAGGAGGCGCACCCGGGAACGGATGAAGTGTAGAAGCCGCGCACGGTAGAGATTAAAGGTTTCGGCAACAGAATGACGCGCCATACTATCCTTGCAGCCTACTTGTTTTTCTCAGCCCGCACAAACCCGGCGGGTCCCGCGACAAGAAACAGCGCGGTGAACGCGACGATGATAACCAGATTGAAAAACGGCGTGTGAAGCGTGGTTGCCGCGCCTTCCGTTCCTCCAGAGTAAAACACGCCCCGCATGAAATCAACGCAATAGGTCATCGGCAAAAGGCGGCTTACTACCGCCATAACGCCGGTCGAATGGTTCACCGGGATTAACGCGCCGGAAAGAAAGGTCTGCGCCATTGACAAGGACATAACGACAATTCCCGCTGTCGCGGCTTTTTGCACACAACCCACGCAGAGAATGGCGAGCGAACCTGCCGCGAGGCACATAAGCGGGGAGAACGCGAGCAGGATAAGAAACTGCGCAACGCTTAACCTCGCGCCGATAGCATAACCGATGCCGATGGTAAAGAAAAAAGTAATATAGCTCGCAAACGCCGCGCCCGCGATTTTTCCCAGAATGATGGCATACCGGGAAACGGGACTTACCAGAATCTCCTGAGTGAAATCAGTCATGCGGTCTTCCACCAGCGAGGTAATGCCGTTACCCATTATCATAAACATACCCTGCACCAGCATGCCAACCAGCATAAAGGTATTAAAGTCAAAACCCATGTTGATTCCCATGTTCTGCGACAACTGCCCGCCGAATAACCCCAAAAACATAACCGGCATTATGAGGCATTGAACAAGTTTTGCCGGTGATTTCAGGCTGAATGTTATATCTCTCATCGCAATCGTAATGACCGCGTTCATTTCACGCAATAATTTATTTTTCATCACCGCCTCCATCCCGGAGGCGCCGTCTCCCTTCGGAGGCGCTGCTTCCTTCGGTTAAAAGTCCAACATAAGCGTCTTCAAGTGATTTGCTCCCCAAGGATTTTTTCAATTCAGCGGGCGCGCCGGAAAAAACAATTTCCCCCTGCTGTATCATGCAGAGTTTATCAACGTTTTCCGCTTCGTCAATGTAATGGGTAGTGAGGAATACCGTTGTGCCGTTTTCTTTACGAACAGTATTGATATAATCCCACAAACTCCGGCGGCTCACCGGGTCAAGCCCCTGGGTCGGCTCGTCAAGGAACAGCACGGCGGGCTGGTGTAAGAGGCCGCGGATGATTTCGATTTTCCGCCGCATACCGCCGGAAAAAGTTTTGAGCGGTTTATACAGTTTATCCGCAATGCCCATAATTTCCGCCAGTTCCGTTACGCGCTCGCGGTAGGATTTCGGCATCCAGCGGAAGAAGGGACGGTAGCCGAACATTCCGTATATACAAGCGTGAAGCCTGATGTTTTCCTCCGCCGAAAGGTCGAGGTCGAGGCTTGGCTTTTGAAAAATAATTCCGATGCGGTTACGTACTTCCCGCGCCTCGCGGTCAAGGTCGTATCCGGCGATAGTAACACTGCCTGTGGTTTTGGCGAGGGTTGTTGTCAAAACCGAAATCATCGTCGTTTTTCCCGCGCCGTTCTGCCCGAGGAACGCGAAAAACTCGCCCTCCCCCACCGAAAAACTGATATTGTTTACCGCGGGTATTTTCGCGCCCTTATACCGTTTGGTAAGATTTTCAACCTTGATTACCGGGTTACTCATGGTTCTCCTCCTTTTTTGACGGCGCGTCCTGCCTGCCGGATTCCTTGCCGCCTTCTCCGGAAGGCGCGCCTTCCTCAAAAAAATCGTGAAAGCGGGAAAACCCCCGGTGGAAACGCAGGAAATCTTTTTCCTTTTGGGCAAAGGCTTTACGCTCCTCGTCCGTCATGTTCATCCATTTTTCACGCAGCGGGTTGCCGTGACGAAAAAGACGCTCGTCCCTGCTATACCCTCCGTGCGGCATAAAAAGCCCTCGACCGAATCCGCCAAGCCCGCCGAACAGAATCCGCGAGAGTAGTAACAACCCTGCCGACTGCCAATAATTGATAATCGACAGTCCGAAAATGCCGGGCAGTAAGGCGTTCCACAAGAACATCACCCCAACGCCGAAAACGGCAAGCATCGCAAGCGCTATAAACATACCGGCAATCCGAAATTTGAAAATGTTGTTCATTTTAGTAACCTCGCTATCGTGCGGCCCTATGGCCGCGTATTTGGATCGAACATGAAACATAGTTCCATGCGATCTCCTTATCTTGGTAGACGAATGAGGCGGAAAAATATTTTATTTTTTCATAAATTTTTAGGGTGCATTGCGTATAACGCTGCAGGAATATACGATTTTTACGGTGATTGCGGTTATATTTCCTTCCTGTACAAATCCCGGAAAACTTCAAAATACGGTTTACCGGCCTCTTCCCTGCCCAAAGGATCCCTGGCCAGGACAGCGGAACGGATCAGTCCGTAGACGCTTCCTTTCAGGGCGGCTCTGTTTTCCCGGTATTTTTTTTCCTCATTGAATGGAACGATCCCGGAGGGAATATGCGCCCCTTCGGCGGCCTCCGCGTTCGCTTCTTCCTGATAGGAAAAACCCCAGAGAAACGATGAGAGGGAATGTTTTTTTATCCCCGCCGGAACTTCATGATTTTCCGCATGAACAATCGCAAGCCCTTCCGGAAGTACCTTGTTCATACAGGCGGCAAATCCGTTACCGTTAAAAAAAACACCGGTTTCAATAAGCGCCATCTCATTCAGGCCGGTGATCCCAAGGGAAAGAGGGGCCAGAATTTCCAGTTTAGGCAGGGGATTAAAGCCCCGGGTAAAGGAAACCGGGATACCGGCCCGGAGAAAGGCCATGTTGAAGATCTCCACCAGGGATAGATGGGATAAAAAGACGGCCTTCCCCGTCTTGCTGAAAGAAAAGAGAATACGGAGGGAAGAATTTGAAGCAGGTGCGGAAATACCGGTATTGCTTTCATTATAAATTACTTTATCATGTATGTTATTATATACTATACCTCGTTGTTTTCCGCAGATACCACAGTTATATGTACATTTTTCCGTACATATTAAAGTTAATTCTTGATTGCATGATTTCTTAAATTCTTCGTTGAAGTATTTTGGGCTTATTCCGGGATTGATAGAGGCCCAGGGAAGCTCTTCCGCAATATCAAACTCAAGCATCTTTTTTATCTCTTCCCGGTATTCCGTAAATAAATTTTCCCATACTTCCCTTTTCATGTATTCGCTCCAGGCATCGAGACGGCAGCCCCTGCGGAAGGCCGCTTCTATCAAAACGCCTGTAAATTCACCGCCCCGGCTCAGAAGGCCTTCGAGCCCGGAAATAAAGGGATCCTGAAAACTTACCTTGTGGCCTTCTTTTTTGAGACTATCTTTTATCCGGAACAGTTTTTCTCTGGCTTTTTCATGTTCCATTTGGACAGTCCTCTGGTAGGGTGTGTGCGGCTTGGGGACAAAGACTCCTACGTTGATGTTACAGTGGGCGCCTGTTTTCCCCGCTACATAACGGATAAAATTGACTATTTCCGCTTCTTCGCTTTGTTCCGGCCCCTCCTCCGGCTTTTCGGTAAGATGTAGTGCTCCTTTTGCTACGGGGAGGCCTATCATGAAATAGAACTTCGCACCGCTCCAGCCGTGTTTCTTTGCCTCCCGAAGGATACTTACTACATCATCCCGCAAGACTTGTTTGTTTATTGAAAATTGCCACGCCTCCTCGGGGGTTTCTACCGCAAAGGTCAGGCCGCTTTTGCGTACCAGGGATACTTTTTCCAGCAAGGGAAGGGAAAAACTCGAAACACGGAGGGAAGGAAGCTGGAATGAAACATGCTCCCGTTGGTACCGTTCATTAAAGGTGTTAACAAGGTAATCAATGTGCCGGTAATCTCCGGTAGAGAGGGACGAGAGACTGATCTCCCGGTAGCCGCCCTGACGGATAAAGGCCTCGGCTTCACGGAATACTGCCGGGGCGTTTTTCTGCCGCATGGGTCTGTACCAGTAACCCGCATGGCAGAAACGGCAGCCGTTGGGACAGCCGCGCATTATTTCTACCGCCCCGTGCATCTGTACGGTTTTTATGCTGGGAACGGGGAAGACCGCGGCTCCCCCCTCCCCTTCTCCAAAATACGGATCGACAGCCCTGAAAGCCTTCTTCTTTCCGCGCAGCCAGATATTCGGGTGCTCCGCAATTTTTGCAAGGAGAGCCGCTCTCCCCTCCCCTGCCTTTTTCATATCGCACAGGGCAGTCAGGAGTTCAAAAAAACCGGCCTCGGCCTCCCCTATCCAGAAAGCGTCGATAAAGCGGCCATAGGGGACAGGATTGGAAACACTGGGCCCTCCCATGATCACTATGGGACATTGCTCACCCCTGTCTTCTGAACGGACAGGGATTTTCCCCGCCTGCAGCATGGCAAGGACTTCTGTTATTCCCAGTTCATAACCAAAGGTGAACATGAGGATATCAAGATCATGAAACGCAATACCTGTATCAAGGCCGTAAAGCGGTATATTTTTTTCCGCAAGAAGTTTTTCAAAATCCGGCGCGGGCGCAAAAGCCCTGTCGCAGGAAACGCCCTTGATACGGTTAGTGCGGTTGTAGATTATCCGCATGGCCTGGTTTGACATGCCTATTTCGTAGAGATCCGGAAAAGCAATAAGAGTGTCGAGGATTGCGGAACGACGGGCAAGGCTTCCGTATTCACCGCCGGTATAGCGGGCCGGTTTTTCCATTTCCATGAGAAGCTGTCCCAGTTCATGCAGGGGATCTACATAGCGTTTTTCCAACTAATGACCATACCTTCTGACATAGATACTGAGGGCAAGCCCGATTCCCGTCATGGCGGAAATCAGGGCCGAACCGCCGTAAGACATGAAAAGCAGCGGTATTCCCGTAATGGGCATGATGCCCATGGTCATTCCGACATTGACGAGGAAGTGGAAAATGTACATACCGGAAAGTCCCGCGCAAATATTGGCGCCGAAGGCATCATTGGTAGTTCTGATGATGCGTATAAGCCTTAAACAGATGATCAAAAAGAGGGCGAAAACCAGCAGCCCTCCCAGAAGACCCCATTCTTCGGTAAAGATCGAAAAAATAAAATCGGTACTCTGCTGAGGGAGAAAGCGGTAGTGACTCTGCGTGCCATGAAGGTAGCCTTTCCCGGTAAGTCCGCCGGAACCGATAGCGGTAATTGATTGAATAATATTCCAGCCCGCGCCACGGGGATCGACATCGGGATCCAGAAAGACGATAAGACGCATTATCTGATAATCTTTAAGTACCCTGTGAGACATGAATGAGGCGCCCAGTGATAGTATCGCAATGCCTGCCGTATATAAAATCCAGAAAAAATAGGCTTTCCTGTATTTGATATAACCAAAGAAGGCAATACCGGCGGTCAGCCCCAGGGCCAGGATTACCGTCATTATGAAACGCAGGTTAAGAAGAATTAAAAAACTGCCGGCGTTGCTGCGGAGTATGTAACTTTGCCAGAGAGGAAGAACGGTAAGAATGCCCGTAAGACCGATGCAGGCAATCAAAAAAATAACATAACGGATCGTCACGCCTGCGACAAAAGTCATTACCAGCAGAATCGGTATAAATACCAATGATGTGCCAAAATCGGGCTGCATAAGAATAATACCCATGGGAATAAAAACAATGATGCAGGAAACCGCAAAACGGGAGAAGACTTCGGTAGTCCGGCGGGTATCATCCAGATAGCGGGCAAGAAAAAGAATTGTAGTAATCTTGGCGAATTCCGAAGGCTGAATGCCGAAAGCCCCGATGCCTATCCAGGCCCGGGCGCCGTTTACCAGCCGGCCAAAGAAACAGGTATAGAGCAGAAGAAACAGCGTACCCAGATAAAGATAGATTGAAAGATCCCGAAGTCGTTTATAGTCAATAAGCGACAGTGAAAACGCAATGACCATACCCGCAATGGCCCAGATGATCTGCCTGATGTATTCGTTTGAAACGAGTACTCCGGAGGAAGTAATACCGGAAGAATAAATAAACAAGATGCCGAATATTGACAACACCAGGGAAGCAAAGAGAAGGATATAATCTATTTCCAATAGATTTCTGATTCTCATTCGCGGCGTCCCAGAACCGGCAGGAACTGCTGAAGCCCCAGTGAACTGACAGATTCTTCATAAGTCTGATTGTTGAAAATTCCCTGAAAAATGATAGCCGAAGCATAGGGCGCCCACCATTCCCAGCGGTTCGCCGCCTCCACGATTATGGAAACTACTACCTGTTCTTCAGGCTTTGTGCTGTCGTAGGGTGCATAAGAGGCAAACCAGGAATGCCAGTGGTCGTTAAGGCCGATTTCTCCGGTACCGGTTTTTCCGGCAATCTGCACAGATTTGATATTCAGCGGAAACTGGGCGGTTCCTTCGCTGATTACAGATCTCATGTCTTTTCTGACAGTTTCAAAAACCGATGGGGGAATAGTGGTTTCCCTGAGCAGTTCAGCCTGTATGCTCCGCTCCACCGCGCCGGATACCGGATCGCGTACTTCTTTGAGAATGTGAGGTTTATATATTTTACCATCGTTGACTACCATTGCTACCATGTTGGCCATCTGTATGGGAGTAACCAGGGTATAACCCTGACCAATACTCATGTTCATTGTGTCTCCGCCGAGCCAGCGTTCGTGAAACCGGCGCTCCTTCCACTGGGGGCTTGGGATAAAGCCGCTAATCTCTCCGGGAAGATCGATGCCGCTTGCGTCTCCGTAACCGAATTCCTTTGCATAATAGATGATCCGTTCCGTTCCGAGAAAATCCCTTCCGGTAACCCAGTAGTAAATATCGCAGGATTGAGCCATTGCCTGCTGCAGGTTAAGCCTGCCGTGACCCGGTTTCCGGATATGGCACCTCCAGAGCCTGTCGCCGTATGTTAATTCTCCCTGACAGTCGACAGTCTCCAGGGGAGAAATGGCGCCTTCATTAAGGATTCCTGAAGTCATAACTATTTTGAAAGTAGAAGCCGGGGGATAACTTGACTGTATTGCCCGGTTAAGAAAAGGCTTATTCGGATCATTGATTAGGGCATTGTAATCATCACTCATGTCGCTGCGGTTAAAGAGGTTGGGATCGTACCATGGGTAGGAAACCAGTGCCAGTATTTCGCCATTTGACGGCCGTATTATTACAACGGATCCCATGCGCTCTCCCAGGGCCTTTTCCGCCAGGATTTGTATGTCCTGATCGATACTGAGCACAAGATTTTTTCCCATTACCGGCGCCTGTCTGAAATTTTCCTCACCGGGAATACGTCTTCCCCGGACATCAACAGTACGTATCTCCCATCCTTCCTTCCCCCTCAGAATTCCATCATACTGCCGCTCAATGCCCGCCTTGCCGATAACGTCCCCCTGCTGGTAACCGCTGTTGTAGAGCATCGTCAATTCGTCTCTGGTTATGTTTCCTACATACCCTATAATATGTGAAATGCTTCCCGAAAATTGATAGTTCCGCATGGGCTTTGACTGCCAGGAAATTCCCGGCAGGGTATCAACCCGTTCGGCAAGGGATGCAATGGTTGTATAGGGTACATTTACCGCCAGTTCTACCGGCTGATAGAGAAAATATGACTGAGGGGGTATTTTTTTTTCCAGTTGATCCCTGGGAATATTCAGCAATTCCGACAGCCTGTTGAAAAGATTTGACATTTCTCCCTGGGGTACTTCGGCCGGGGTCAGGCTTACGGCAAAGGAATCGGCATTGAGTACCAGGGGCTGGCTGTAACTGCGGTCGTAAATTTCTCCCCTTTGGGCAGGAATGACGGTGGTTCTCCGTGCAATATTCTGTGCCCTGCTGCGGTATATTTCTCCACTCAAGATCTGCATGGAAAAGAGCCGTGAGCCATAGCCCAGAAAAACCGCCACAAAGAGAAAACAGAGAAACATGAGCCGTTTTTCCAAACGGCCTTCGGTCCTCTGGGGCGTAATCCGCGGCATCAGGTTTCTCTCCTTTCCCGCTCAACCAGCAGGGGCGAAAAGAGCTTGAGCAGGGCGAAAAGAAAAGGAGCGGAGAAAGTGTTAAGCATGAGTTCCACCCAGAGGGTTGGTAAAAATAAGCTGTAGGAAGGCACCGCATCGGCAAAAAGCAGGTGCAGTAAAAATAGTGTCACCGCCTTAACGAGGGTTGCCGCCGCGCAGAGAATCATTGGAAGAATGGCAATATCCAGAAAAAAGGTACCCTTCATAAGTCCTGTCAGGGATCCTATAAGAGTACGCACAAAGGCATTAAGGCCCAGGGGAGCGGCGGAAAGACAATCCAGAAACAGGCCCGAAAAAAAACCGGAAAGCTGTCCTGTCATGGAACCGTTGACATAGGCCGAAAAAACCAGAACGCAGAGAGCAAGGTCGGGTACGGCATGATAAATTGCCAGCCTGAAAAAAATAGTTGACTGCAGAATTGCCGCGATAAGAACAAAAATGACCGTCCAGATTATATTTTTAGCCATTTGTGTCTTTTCCTGTCCCGCCGCCGATGACAAAAACATATTCCAGCCTGGAAAAATCAATAATCATGTCCATCTCAACTTCCATTGATATTTCATTTTCCTGATAATTGATGGCAGAGACCCTGCCGAGGTTTATCCCCGCGGGGAAAATTCCTCCCATGCCGCTGGAAATAACTACGTCTCCCACATTGATCTCGTCCCTGGCCCTTTTCTGGATAAAACGCATAATCAGGGGAAGATCCGGATTGCCCTGGCCTTCCGCGATTCCTTCATAGCGGGAACTTGCAAAACGGGATGACACAAATGAACTTGAGTTATAGATGGGCATTACAAGGCTTTCAAATGCCCCTGCCTGTATTACCTTTCCCACAAGGCCCTGGGTTCCGTTCTGCCACGCAATTACTGACATGCTATTCTGTACCCCCGCATGGGTGCCCTTGTTGATTACCAGTGCGGGGAAGAGATTATCGGGATCTCTGCCGGTTATTTCCGCCGGAATATGCCTGAAGGAAAGATTCCGGGAAAAGCCGAGCTGTTCACGGAGACGTATGTTTTCCTGGCCAATCTCGGCGGCGTTCCTTTCAAGCTGTTCATAACGGGCAATACGTTCGGTCAGTTCCGCATATTCCCGGCGGAGGGCGGCCAACTCACGAACGGAAAGAACCGAACGGGAAACAAAGGAAGAAACTTCGTATACCGCTCCGCGAGCGCCGGAAAAAAGGGAAAGCCCCATGTTCTTAAAATCGACAATAAAACTCCGGGTAGAGAAAAAAAGAATAGAAAAAGAAACCAGCATTAATGCTGTGAAAACATAGGAAGTAGTACTGAAGCGGACCGGTGCTTTAGTAGTCATAGACGCTGCGGGTATTGTCAAATTCCTTGATGAAATCGAAATACTTGCCTGCGCCCAAGGCTACACAATCCAGGGGATGTTCCGCAAGGATAGCCGGTACGCCGGTTTCTTTTGCGATGAGCTTATCCAGCCCCCGAAGCATGGAACCGCCGCCTGTCATGACGATGCCCCGTTCAACGATATCGGCAGCCAATTCGGGCGGCGTCTTTCCCAGGGTACTTTTGATAACGTCAATTATCTTGGTAATGGGATCCTTCAGGGCTTCCCGGACTTCAACGGAATCCACTTCAAGCCGCCGGGGAAGACCGGTGATTGCATCGGTTCCCTTGACCTCAACCTTTTCGATGGTCTTGTCGGGAGACGCGTTACCTATTTCAATCTTGAGACTTTCCGCCATCTGTTCCCCGATGATGAGATTATGCACACTCCGCACATGACGGATGATGGCTTCATCAAATTCATCGCCTCCCAGACGGATGGCATTGGTAACTACCATGCCCCCCAGGGAGATAACGGAGATTTCGGTAGTGCCTCCGCCTATATCGCAGATCATGTGGCCCGCGGGTTCAAAAATCGGGACATCGGCTCCTATGGCGGCCGCAAGGCTTTCTTCAATGACCAGAACTTCCCTGGCGCCGGACTTGTAGGCGCTCTCTTCCACCGCCCGCCGTTCAACTTCGGTGATGCAGGAGGGAATACCGATAATCATGCGGGGTTTGAAGGGCCGGTAACGGGGAAGAACACGGGAAATAAAGTAACGGATCATCTTTTCGGTTGATTCAAGGTCGGCAATGACCCCGTCCCTCATCGGCCTGATGGCGATGATGTTTCCCGGAGTCCGGAAAAGCATGCGCTTGGCTTCCGCTCCGACGGCCTTTACTTTTTTTGTACCGCGTTCCACCGCAACGACAGAGGGTTCGTTCAGTACAATGCCTTTACCGCGAATGTGGATAAGGGTGTTACAGGTTCCCAAATCAATCCCGATATCTGAAGAATTAAATCCAAACATATCCCCTCCTACATATTCAAACGTGCTCTGGCATTGGCATGGGCAGGATCTATCCTGACAGCCCTCCGCCATTCAGCCCGCGCTCTGGTAGTGTCGCCTTTTTCTGAATAGAACAGGCCCAGACGAAAATGCGCTTCCGCATTTTCCCCGGATTCATTCAAAATAGCCATATACTGGGCCTCAGCCTGCTCTACATCCCCTTCATTTCCCAGAATTTCCGCAAGATGAAGCCTGGCGGTAAGCATGATTTTGGAATCCCTGGAAATATCAATACAACGGAGGAGATAGGCTTTTGCGGGTTCCATTTCACCCATGGCGATATATGAACGGGCTATGGAGATGAGCAGGGTATCCGAAGGCTGCTGTGTATCAAGAGCCCGGGAAAAAGAAGCCACGCTGTTATGGTAATCCCTGATGGAGGCATAGGCCATGCCCAGATACTCATGAATGTCGGAGGCCTCTATACCGGCCTCCCTGGCCTTTTCCAGATAGTTGACCGACAGATCGGCAAAATCCACACCTTTGTAGTAATAAGCCTTCCCCAAAACATAATAAATGCGGCTGTCCTTATCCCGCTTGTCAACCAGGAGGGCTTTTCGCAGAGACCAGATACATTCATCAATATAGTTCAGGGTATCGAAATTATTTATCTGGGAGATGCCGATTTGGAAAGCCGAAAAACCATGGAGCGTGAGGAGAAAATAATCCATCGGTTTTTTTTCGAGCGCCGACAGGCTGCGTTCATAAGTTTCCTGATAGTTACCTTCCTGCCATAACTCAAGATAGCTCTTCCGTTCATTGCTCAGACGGCTTCTGTAGGCAATAAGCAAGGGCAGAGGAACAAGGAGAATGAGAAGGACAACCAGCATCGCCGTCAAATGACCAAATTTTAGCCGTATATAACGAGACTTCTTACCGATTATAACGTTTTCCAATGGCATACTTTCTTATAATACAGTATTTTTACCATTTGAGTCAATTATCAAATAAAAAACGATGAACCATAAGCCGGGTTCTGTGTGCGGATTAGGGTGTTTAACACACCATGATCCGGCTGCCATCTATCTTGGGCAGCCGTTACCGGCTGTCTCCATGCAGTCTACCTGCGGCTTACCGGCGGGCACCGGCTCAGGGGTATACCCTTAAACGCCGCCGCTTGACTTTGCTCCTGATGAGGTTTTCAAACAAAAATGTCGCCATTTTTGCGGTGGGCTCTTACCCCGCCTTTTCACCATTGCGGACACCGGCCTTGCGGCAGCGGCGCCTTCGCTGTGTTTTTTCTGTTGCACTGTCTGTCAGAGAATGCTTTTGCAACCTCTGCCCGGGTATTATCCGGCATCATGCCCCGCGGAGCCCGGACTTTCCTCCGTTTGAAATACAAAGTACATTCAAACGGCGGCAGCCTGGTTCATCGCTATAAAAACCTGTTTCACGACATGAAGGTTTATCACTCTTCATAGTCGATGTTGATCTTTTCTTCCTCCTCTTCCTCTTCATCGAAATCTTCTTCAAGATCATCCAGATCGGAGAGGCTCCCCGAATCTTCGGTGTCGAAGAATTCATCCTCACCATCTTCCGATTCTTCGTAATAGAGAATACGTGAACAGTAGGGGCAGAATACTATTTCCTTGCCCAGCCGAACCTGGTTGGCAAACTGGGCAGGCAGAATCATGTGACAGCCCATACAGACTCCGTTTTTAATGGCAACGATACCGCGTCCCCCCTTGTTCTTTACGATCCGTTCGAACTTGAAGAACACTTCCGGGTCCAGATCGGGGCTTATCTCTTTTTCGCTATGCGCCAGCTCTTCAAGCTGCGCGTCTATTGCGGCGATTTCCGATTCTATTCCCGAACGGCGATCTTCAAATTCTCTTTCCTGCTGTTCAATGAGGGCGGTATTTTGTTTCATCTGCTCATCAAGATCCGAAAGAAGCCGTTCTTCCTTCTGCAGTTCTTTCCTGTATTGCTGCTCTTTTTCCGCGGCGTCCCGGATCTCTTTGTCCAGAGCCTCATACTCCCGCTGGGTACTAATGGCATCCATGTGTTTTTCAGCCTTTTCCCGCATCCCCTCCGCTTCCGCAAGCAGGTTACGCAGTTCCACCTCGTTCACTCTGGCTTTCTCGTATTCCTGATTCCGCTCGATAAAAGATTTTTTCATCCGGGCCAGGAGTTCTTTCTGGGTATCCAGTATTTTCGGTTTTTCCTGCTTTGCCTGCTCAAGGGCAATCTTTTTTGAAAGAATATCCTGCAGAGTACGCAGTTTTTCAAAAACCTCTTCCATTTTCATAAGTAACCTCTGTAAAATAATTGGGCTGTACCGGCCCTGCTTCAGAAACTTTTCCGAAAGGAAAAGCCTCAATGATCCAAATAGTCTTTCAGTTTACGGCTTCGTTTGGGATGTCTCAAGCGCCGTAAAGCCTTTGCTTCGATTTGTCTGATCCGTTCACGGGTAACATTAAAATAGAGTCCCACTTCCTCAAGGGTTAATGAATACCCGTCATCCAGGCCGAAACGCATCTTGAGCACTTCCTGTTCACGGGCAGGAAGCGTGGACAACACCTCAAAGATCTGCTCCTGAGCCATCTTGAAAGCCGTTTGGTTCGCGGGATTTTCCACATCCTTGTCTTCGATGAAGTCTCCCAGAAGTGAATCTTCCTCTTCTCCGATAGGAGTCTCAAGGCTTATGGGTTCCCGGGCCACATTCTTTACCGACTTTACCCTCAGGGCAGTCCAGCCGAGCCTTTCGGCAATTTCCTCATCGGTGGGTTCCCTGCCCAGCACCTGAAGAAGCTGACGGGATTCCCGAACTACCTTGTTGATCTGTTCGATCATGTGAACCGGTACCCGGATAGTCCGGGCCTGATCCGATATGGAACGGGTTATGGCCTGGCGTATCCACCAGGTTGCATAGGTGGAAAACTTAAAACCCTTCTGATACTCGAATTTTTCTACCGCCTTGATAAGGCCGATATTCCCTTCCTGCACCAGGTCGAAGAAGTGAAGTCCCCGGTTAGTGTACCGCTTGGCTATTGAAACCACAAGACGCAGATTTGCCTTGATGAGGCGATCTTTGGCGTTTTTCATCATCACCCGGCCGCGGCTTATCTCCTTGGCCATAAGATTGATGCTTTCGATTGATTCTTCGAATTCCGCTTCCATCTGCCTGAGTTTCTTTTCCGTTACCTGAATAAGGCGGATCTTCTCTTTTATCTCATCGGAACTGAGGCCCAGTTCTTCCTCAAGCCGTTCCCGCTCTTCCTTGATGGTAAGAAAACGGCCCAGAGTCCGCAGTTCTTTCAATGAAGCAACGCGGAGGTGTTTTTCGATTCTCTCCTGTTCCTTCTTGCAGCGTTTTATCTTCTTGGCCGCCTGAATGAACTTTTCCGAAAATCCGGTGATCTCCTCAGGATGAATTTCCGACTCTCCGATATTTTTCATGATTCGGCGGCGAACCTCATTAAGTTCAGTGTCGTCAAAAAAACTGCCGCCGCGGACAATGATCTTGCGTTTCAGCTCAATATAGCTTTTCAGATCCCCCAAAACGAGCCTGAGGGTTTCCTTATAGAACTGGCTGAGCCTGCGCCGCTCCGTCATGTGTTCAGTTATCTCTTTTTTGGAAAGATTGAGTTCCCGGAGATCCCGTTTGGAAAAAGCCTTCTGGGCAATGTGATAAAACTCAGGGATGATCATGCCGGATTTTTTGATCACTCCTTTGATGATGTTTTCCCCTTCCTCCATCTGTTTGGAAAGCTCTACTTCCTGTTCCGCGGTAAGGAGATTTTCCCGGCCTATCTCGCGGAGGTAGAGCCTGATTGGATCATCAACAGAAGATTCTTTGTCGCTATAGACAAGGCGCTTCTTTTCCGTTTCCCGGCTCTTTCGGGACTCGCTTTCCCCGCCTTCGTCTCCGGCATTTTCCTCTTCCGTCGTAAGCTGAATGTTATTGGCTGCCAGAAGGGAAAGAACCACATCAATTTTGTCCGTGTTGGCGATATGCTCAGGCAGATAATCGGATAATTCCTCATAGGAAAGGGTTTTCTTTTCCTTTGCATATTCAATCAGCTTTATAACGGCGGGATCCAGCGCTACAGTATCTTGCGCCTGGTTTGCCGTATCCTGAGCCGCGGCTCCGGAAACTTCAGAATTTTCTGTCCCGGGGGGCGCCAGTTCCTGCGTTTGTATTTCCATTCCTTATCTTCCTTCCAAGTTCCGCAATTCAGTATCCAGATACTTTTTCTCCGCCAGGAGATCCTCAAGCCGGTCATTATCCATCAATCCCTGTCCCGTTCCCTGCTCTCTGTTCAGGGTACGCAGCTT
This sequence comes from Treponema sp., assembly GCA_031265435.1. Lineage (GTDB taxonomy): Bacteria > Spirochaetota > Spirochaetia > Treponematales > Breznakiellaceae > JAIRNJ01. The sequence goes on along the minus strand of JAISCR010000103.1, from coordinate 32,263 downwards.
TACTACAATTTCGGACAGACGATGCCTGAGCCGCCTTTGTTTTACCCTGCGGATGCCGTCTTCTACGAGCTGCTCCGGATTGGCTGAAAATTCCTGTGAGTTCCCCTTTTCCGAAATATAATTCCTCAAATCTTCCTCTGAAATACGTGAAAGAAGATCATCGACGCCTGTTTCTTCATGAACATAACACTCTTCCAAAGCAACGAAGAGTTCTCTGGCGGCCGGATCTTCAATTTCCTGTATCGAAAGCCTTGATCGGAATTGCGGATACAAATAATTATTTACTGCCACTCCGGTGAGCAGATGAAGCTCCTCATTCCCGCGAATCGGTTTTGACTGTTTGCCCTCCTCGGGAACAGACGGCCTGCGGCCCTGTTCCAGGCGGCGGTTATAATCCCCCTGTACCGCCCCCCTCTCTACCTGAAAGGCATCGGCAATAGCGGTAATACAGGTATCCCGGGATACATCGGAATCGAGGGCTTCCAGATAGGGAAAAAGAAATGCCACCGCTTTTGTCTTTCCTTCCGACCCGGTTGTACCAAAGAGGATTCTGCCTCTTTCCAAAAGATAATCAAAGTCATTTATAAAACATTTCATATTATTTTGCAATGCTTCACTGCCAAAATTCTTGAGAATATCCGCCGGATCTTTGGCGGGGAGAGGCTTATCAGGGGATGTTTCCGCCTGTCCGGGGACGAGAACTTCGCAGGCAAGGGCATTGCGCCTGCAGGTAAGAATGCCCTTATAGGCCGCACTCTGGCCCGCGGTATCCGAATCAAAGACCAAAAAGGCCTTTTCCGCCCAGCGGCGAAGCAATTTTGCCTGTTCATCGGTAAAAGCCGTCCCCAAAGGAGCCACGGCATTACAAATTCCCGCCTGATGAAGGGCAATTACGTCCATATAGCCTTCCGCAAGGTAAACCGTCTTGGTTCTGCGAATCTCCTGCAGGGCAAGATCTATGGCAAAGAGGGTCTGGCCTTTCCTGAAGATTGCCGAATCCCTGGAATTGATGTACTTGGGGCCTGTCTCTTCCCCGAGAATTCTTCCGCCGAATGCAATGGTTCTCTGCAGCCGGTCTGTGATGGGAAACATCAGACGCCCGGAAAAGAAGGCCGATTGAGGATATTTTTCGGAAAAAAGACCGCATTCCGCAAGAAAGGCAGGAGAATAGCCTTTTTTACCGAGAAACCCATACAGCCAGCGCCGATCCTGCGGGGCATAACCCAGCCTGAAACGTTCAATCAGCTCCCCGCTGATGCCCCTGTCCAAAAGATACTCATAGGCCCGCCGGCCTTCACTCTTTTCCACCAAAAAATGGTGAAAACTCAAGGTTACCCGGCGGTACAGTTCAAAAAATTCTTCGGTTTTTTTTACCACTCCTTCTTCGGGAGCCGGGCCCGAAGTCTTGTCATACACTATTTCTACACCGAAACGTTTTGCCAGCATTTCGACAGTTTCGGGAAAGGTGAGTTTATCCATCTCCATGATGAAGCTGATGATTCCCCCGCCCTTGCCGCAGCCAAAGCAGTGGTACATCTTTCTGTCGGGATCCACGGTAAACGAGGGTGTCTTTTCGTTATGAAAGGGACAGAGGCCCCAATAACGATTTCCTTTTTTGTCCAGCTTGAGGTAATCATTCATGACAGAGAGGGCATCCAGTTTGTCGTTGACTTCATTAATTGTAGACTGGGCGATGCGGGGCATCAGCTGCGCGGCCTCCCCAGAGGTGAACTCTTGACATAGAGAGCCCCGGCCCTGATATGGTCGTCGAGAGTACGGGAGAAGTAGTGCCGTCCGGTTGCCGGGTCAACCAGCCGGAAGTAAAGGTAGTCTGAACTTTCAGGCGCAAACACGGCTTTAAGGGCTACTTCTCCGGGGGAGGAAATGGGACCCGGAGGAAGTCCCGGCCTGATATAGGTGTTGTAGGGATCACGGATCTCCGTATCCTGGGTATAGAGGACTTCCGGATGCGGCCTTCCCTGGATTTCAGTTATCACATACTCCACGGTGGCGCAGGATTGCAGAGCCATGCCGATTTCAAGACGGTTGAAAAAAATTCCCGCCATGAGGGGAGCCTCTTCGTTCAACCGGTACTCACGTTCCACAATCGAGGCAAGAATGAGTTTCCGGTGGATCTCTTCCGGACTTAATTCAAAAACGGCAGGATATATGCTCTCCAGACGGCTGAAAAAAGTATCCGTCATAGCCTTGATTACCAGTTGTATGGGGTAATTCGGCGGAAAAAGGTAGGTATCCGGGTAGAGATAGCCTTCCAGCGTTTCTGCGGGAATACGCAGAGACTCTATGAAGCGTTTATCCTCCGAAGCGGCAAGAAAACCGGACGCGGAACAGATACCCGCTTCTTCAAGGATCCTGGCGGTTTTTTTAAGAGTATTCCCTTCGGGGATGGTAACACGGAGGAGAAGCTGTTTTCCGGAAACCAGAACCGAATAGAGACGGACTGAACTGACAGGCAATTCCAGCCTGTAGGTTCCGGCTTTGATATACTCCTTCCGGTAGCGGGCCAGAAGATCCCAAAAGTAACGGCTGCGGATGAGACCGGCTTCTTCCAGCCTGTTTCCCACGGAACGGGCGCTTTCTCCATTACGGACTTCAAGAACCGCGGAATGTGAATCTTCCACCCTAAGCCGGGGATCCTGAATATGTGCCCGCGGTTCCGTTCCGGGAGGGGCGTTGAAATAGACCGCCGCCCCGATCAGGGCCGCGGAAAAGAGCAGGAGAAGGGCAACAAGAATACAAAAAATTGTAATAAGCGCGGTAAGAGGTCTGGGCATCAGTCTAAAGCCTTATTTCCAGGCCTTCCATCGCCAGAGATAACTGGAGCCCCTTGATGTTCATCCGTTCCGTATACCAGCGTGCGGATTGCAGGTTGTTGAAGAGTTTCCGGTCGTTATACGTAGGATCGTGATGAAACATGACCATGTGCTTAATCCCCCAATTGGCGACAAAATCTACCGCAAGACTGAAAGCGCTGTGTCCCCAGTTGTATTTTTCTATGGCTTCGCCCAGGGTATACTGACAGTCCATCACAATTACATCGGCACCCTGAAAATACTCAATATTTTCAGGGGTTTTCATAAAATCTTCCGCCGAAAGCTCCGTGTCGGTGGCAAAAATAAAGCGGTGTTTCCCGTCATGTACCTGGTAGGAATAGGAATCCCCCGGGTGATTCATCTTCCTCCAGGAAACGGTTATAGTATCTAATATAACACTTTTTTCCAGGGCATGGAAATCTTTTTTTGATCCCATGGAATCCATGCTTGCCGGGAAATAGGGGCTCACCATCTGATCCCTGAGTATCTTCTCCAGATCCGCCCGGGGAGAGTAAAAATCAATGGAAACCGAAGGGTCGTATGCGGGATTGAAAAAAGGAAGCCCCATGATATGATCCCAATGAACATGGGAAAAGAAGACATGGTAATGATCAGGTTTGGGCTTTTCTTTGGCAAAAGAGATACCAAGCTCCCTCATCCCCGAACCCGCATCAAAAACGATGATCTCCTGGGGTTTATCTTCCATGGTTATACTCAAACAGGTAGTATTCCCTCCCACGGTACCAAAAAGCCAGGGCGGCAGCCCGGAGAGAAAGCGTTCCCGGCTTTCAGGACTTTCAAGATCGGCAGGAGTAAGGCGTTCCAGAATTGAGGATATTTTGCTCTTTATTTGAGAAGGCAGTTGAGGCGAAGGAAGAGAACCGCGGACTCCCCAAAAACGGATAAGCATTTATACCTCCCTCACCCCGGAATTCTTTCTGCTGATGAGCTTTTCCTCCTCCTGTTCTACGAGACAGGCTTCAATCTCTTCTCCTGAATGAAACTCCCCCTGCCCCATTCCAGGACAGCCGCTTTGCGCCATCTTCCATGCCGCCTGAGAACTGAGGACAGAGGCCCAAAACGGGAAGGTTCTGCACTGCAAAGGCCGGTTCCGGTAAACCGTACACCCGTCAGACCAAAAGATACAGTCCAATCCCGCCTTTTCCTTGAGGGAAAGACGATCATTCCCATCCCCCATGGGAACCCAACGGCAATAAACCTGGACAAAATGCCCATATTCTATTTTACAGACCCGCATCAGACTTTGAACATCCGCCTTTGACAAAAACACATAGCCGCTTTCGTACCGGCAGCAGGCAGAACAGCGGGTACAGAAAAAATAAAGCCCCTCTGAATAGAATGGCTTCCTGGGCATGGGAAAGGACTCTCCTGTAAAATACTATAAAGCTCCTATTTTTGTAGCAATAAATTCGAATTCTTTCAAGAGTCCTTGACTATTTACGGCTATTCCGCTAATTTATTTAATATTCTTGCGCCGCCTTAGCTCAGCTGGTAGAGCACTTGACTTGTAATCATGAGGTCTCCGGTTCGATTCCGGGAGGCGGCTTCCTGTCAAGGCCCGGCGCCGAAGCTACGCAAGAATTTTGAATGTAACTTGGGGAGTTTCCAGAGTGGTCAAATGGGGCAGACTGTAAATCTGTTGGCTCAGCCTTCGAAGGTTCAAATCCTCCACTCCCCAAAAATGCGGCTTTCCTTTTGGAAAGCCGTTTTTGTTTCCAGGTGAGGATTTGAAGGGTTTGGCCCGCCGACCAAAGGGAGGAAGAGGCGCCATGGATGGCGCCGGAAGGGCCAAACCCCGGCCTGGAATGAGCAAACAGGATATTTGCGAATGGAAGGCAAATCCTCCACTCCCCAGCAAAGCGGTACAGATTGACTGTACCGCTCTTTTTATTTATAGCCGGTATATGCATCATTCTGAAATCGGTCGGGGAGTGGAGGATTTGAAGGGTTTTTGCGGCTCTGCTAGATGGCCCGGTCAGGACGGAGAACTTCGGCGCCGTTCCGGTAGATGTGGCGGGGTTTTTGGCCCTCAGGCAGATAGCAGTGGAGAAGGATACGGATAACCCGTTCCAGTGAAGATTGGGCTGCCGCTTCCTGGAGGGCGAAGAGGGCTAAATCCGGTCCCCGGCCGGAACGGCGCAGGGCGGCGGCGGGGTTTAGGGCATCAAGATCGGCAGTAACGGAGAAAATAAGGGAGATGATGTCCTCTTCGTCGAGGCTGTTGGCCGCAAGAATCTCATCGTAAAGGGCGGCAACCTGGGTTTCTATGTCTTCCCGGGTATTGAGGGCCCTGCAGGCTCCCCGCAGAGCATATACTTTTTTTCCGTTCAAAGGTTTCCTCCGGCAATAACATCAATAAACGCGGTACATATAGTCAGAAAAATACCCCATACAATGGCAAAACCGTAGAGAAGAATTCCCTTTATCTGCCGTTTCTGCTTTTTTTCGGCCCCGGGGAACAGGATCGGAAGGACTCCCCCAAGGGAAAAAAGTATCAAAAGGCTCCCGGCAATCCGGATAAAGGAAAGCAGCGCGAACAGGGTACGATCCGTCAGCATCTGGAAAGAGCCTGCGGCATAGGTATAGAGAAGCACCAGAGAGAAAAAAAACAGAAATAACGCTATTGCGGCGACCAGTTTCGAGAACCTCACCTGTCTTCTCCTTTTCATTTAGAAAAATTATGGCACAATGCGCCTATTCCCTTTTCATTTTTCTTCAACTATCATAGTATATTATAAACAAACGAGGCTTTTTCTCTATGAAAAATTTTTTTTTGGTTCTTTTTTTACTGCTTATTTTGGCCGCCGCCGGTTTCTTTTTCGGCTGGGCTCAGCTTTCAGTTCCTCCCGGTTCCTATGGGATTCTTCAGTCGAAAACACACGGGCTCGATCCAAATCCTGTTCGGGATGGAGAATTCCGCTGGATCTGGTATAAGCTTATTCCGACCAATGTTACAATTACGGTCTATTCCCTGCAAAACGTGGAGCGTGAGATCGCTCTGAACGGGAGGCTTCCTTCCGGTGAAATTTATGGAGCTTATGCCGGGCTGGATACGGATTTTTCCTATAACTATTCGGTACGGGTCTCCCTGAGTCTCAAGGAAGACTCTTTGCCTGAACTTGTCCGGGAGAAGAAGATCTCAAGTCAGGAGGATCTGCGCTCTTATGAAGTCTCTCTGGCTGACAGTATTGCGGCATTTATCCCCGGAAAATTGGCAAGTGGTGATTATGATACGGACATCGAAACTATTCTAAATTCAGGTTCAAGCGCCCGTCTTGAAGCGGAAATCAAAAGCCGTTTTCCCTATGTGGATACTTTAAACCTGTACTTTCATTCGGTAAGTGTTCCGGATATGGTTCTGTATCATTCCCTGCAGAGTATCTATGGGGAATTTCTCCGGGAACAGCAGGAAATCGGCGCGGAACGGCGGATCAATACCAGGGTAAGGCTTGACGAATTGGTCCAATACGGGGAGATCTTGACAAAATACCCCATACTTTTACAGTACCTGGCCATTGAGCAGGGTGATACGGTGGAAAAGTAACCATGCAGCTTTACAGCTTGTTATTCCTGAGAGGAGTCTATTAATGCGAAAGGCTCAGGCCCTTTTTTTGTTTCTTTTTTTAATGATTTTTTCTGTTTTGCAGGCTCAGGAAGATGATGAAGAGATTCCGGAAGATGAGATTCCCATTGATATCTATGATGATTTCAGGCAGGAACTCTATTCCAGGGGGGATCAGACCTTCAATATTTCACTGGGGCCTGTCTTTCCTACGATTTTTCTCAATAATGCGGGAAAAACCATCAACCACAAGATGTTTGTGCTGGGGGGTGAGGGTTTTCTGTCCTACAACTATTTTCTTAATTCCCATGCCTTCATAGGGCTGGAACTTGCGGGTATGTTTATTCAGACCGCTTCGGAAAACATGTATTTCGCGGTTCCCATTTCCGGGCGTCTGGGCTGGCAGTTTATTCTCTCCCGTTTTGAATTTCCTGCCGCGCTGTCTATCGGTGTAGTTTCCCAGCAGTATGTGGAACAGCGGAATTTCGGGTTTTTCCTGAAGCCCTCTCTGGCGGCTTATTTCCGCTTTAGTCCCGAATGGTCTTTCGGCCTGGATGCCGGCTGGTGGTGGGTACCCCAATGGACGAAAAACGAGAAGACGGACATATATGGCAATTTTATGGCCACATCCCTTGCTGTCCGCTATCATTTCTAGGTTTGAGGCATAAAAAAATGGTAATCCTAAAAACTGAATCGAATATAAAACGCAGCCTGGTTCTGATAGTCATGATCCTCTTCCTCTGCGTCTCCTGCTATGACCCTATTTTTTATACAATTTCCCAGGAATCAATGCCTACGGAATCCAAGATAAAAGGCACACCCAGTTCCATGGTGCTCTTTAGAAACGGAGCCTATGTGGCAAGTTCCGATCTTTACCGTTACGAAAAGCAAAGCGGCGGTAATGCCGGCTGGAGGGACATCCCCGGCCCCGGAGGAAAAATAGTCTCTCTGGCGGCTACGGACAAGGCTCTCTATGCCCTCAGTTTTTTGGATTCCAGCCTGGCGGGTCTGACTCTTTTCAAAAGCACTTCGGGGGAAGGGGGCTGGACCAGGGTGTTGCCCTATGCGGGAAACAAGGCGCTTTTTGATAATTACCGCTTCATAGATTCCCTTTATGCCGATGAGGAGAGTGTATTTGTAGGCATAAAAAATGAAGATCGCGATGATGACGATGACGATGATACAGCCTACGCCGTGGCCTTTGAGGCCTCCGATGGTTTTCTTCATATCCTTATCGAAAATACCAAGCCCTTAACCGGCGCTGTTTCCCGGAAGGACAAGGATCTCGGCGGGAATGACATAAGGCGGCACTTTCTTGCCACTGCCGGTGACGGGCTTCATATATTTCACGAGATGGATGCGCTTATAGGGCCTGTAGATACGGGCAGGGTTCCTGACCATGGCCCGGGAGAGTACGGGGATATCGGGCCCGGCGACCCTTCGGAATGGAACAACAATGATCAACCGACAGGAAGCGTTCTGGTAGACGGTAAAATCTGGGTTCCGGAAAAAATTGATAATTCCGACATACGGCTCTATTACTTTTCTTCTCTTACCAAACTGGACAATACGGTGCTGGCGGTAGCCCTTGACGGCAGACTATTTGCCATACCTTCAAATAATCCGAAGCTAAATATCTACTATTGGGGAAGATGGGAAGGCAGCCTTTTGGGAGGCGAAATGGGAATCTGGAATCCGAATCCCGATATTGCCTGGCATTCGGTGGCGGCAAATCAGGGGAGAAGGCTTCTTCTCCTGGGCCTGTATTCAGGATATACGGAACTTGTAATCGATCCTGACGGAACCTTACAGACCAACGCGAATGGCGGACTGATTTTTTTCAGCCCCGGTACCAGCGGCTTTCATTTTTCCAGTATTGAAATTTCCGATGATTCCTATCAGCAATACGTCAATTCCCTGGGGAAACACTCGGTTCATGGCTTCTTCCAGGTTCCCGAATACATAGATCCTGATTCCACCCTTTTTGCCATAACCCAGGATGACGGGGTCTGGTCATACCGCTGGAGAGATACTTCCGACGGCTGGAGGTGGACCTGGAATCATGAGTAATAAAAAAAATTCATGAGCGATCTCTTTTCGCTTTCTGCCGGGAATTCAAAAGACTCTTCGAATCCTCTGGCGGACAGGATGCGGCCCCGGGAGTTGGACGATATTATCGGCCAGGATCACATTGTCGGCCCCGGGAGGCTTCTCCGCAGGGCGATTCAGGCTGACCGCCTTTCCTCGCTTATCTTCTACGGCCCGCCGGGTACGGGGAAAACAAGCCTGGCTCATGTCATTGCCAATACCACCAGGGCCTCATTCGAAAGCCTCAATGCGGTACTTTCCGGTATAAAGGATATCCGGGAAGCCATAGACAGGGCCGATGAAAAGCTGAGACTCTACGGCAAACGGACGATCCTCTTTGTGGACGAAGTCCACCGCTGGAACAAGGCTCAGCAGGACGCTCTTCTCCCCTGGGTAGAAAACGGCACGGTGATCCTCATCGGCGCTACCACGGAAAATCCTTTTTTTGAGGTGAACCGGGCGCTGGTAAGCCGGAGCCGGATCTTCCAGCTCAAGGCCCTCACCGCAGAGGATCTTCTGGAAACCGCAAAACGGGCTGTTTCCGACAGGGAAAGAGGTTACGGCCGCTGGAAGCTGACTTTTGAAGAAGGCGCTCTGGAACATCTTGTGGAAGTGGCCGGCGGAGACGCCCGGAGTCTCCTCAACGCCCTGGAACTGGCAATTGAAACCTCGGGCGGCAAGTGGCCTCCCCCGGAGGATACCGAAATAAAGATCTCCTTTGAGGCTGCCGAAGAGAGCATACAACGCCGGGCGGTGCTCTATGACCGGGACGGGGACTATCATTTCGATACGATCAGCGCCTTTATCAAAAGTGTCAGGGGAAGCGATCCCGATGCGGCCCTCTACTGGCTCGCGAAGATGGTGCGGGCCGGGGAGGATCCCAGCTTCATTTTCCGGCGTATGATCATCCTGGCAAGCGAAGATGTGGGGCTGGCCGATCCCCATGCCCTTGAGGTGGTTATCTCCTGTGCTGAATCCTTTGACCGCATCGGTTTTCCCGAGGGGAATTTTCCCCTGGCTCACGCGTGCCTCTATCTTGCTACAGCCCCAAAATCCAACACAACACTGGCATTCTTCGACGCGCTCAAGGAAGTTGACCGGGAAGACGCCGAGGTTCCAAATCAACTCCGGGATGCCAGCCGGGATGCGGAAGGCTTCGGGCATGGAGAGGGTTACATCTACCCCCACGCCTACCGGGATCACTGGGCCGCCCAGCAGTACCTCCCGACAGTATTACAGGGCAGAACCTTTTATTCTCCTTCCCGTGTGGGTTATGAAGGCAAAATCCGGGAAGAGGTTTTGCGGAAACGGGAGATTCAGGCCGCCGTAATCCTCGGTCATGAGGGAAATGCCGCCGCGGGAGAGAGCCTCAGCTGGTCGGCCTCGTCCAGGGGCCGGGAAGGCTGGTTCAAGCGGCTGGAATCGGGGCGGAGCGCTCTGCTCCTGAAAAACCGGAATTCAATTCTGGAACAATGCGGCCCGGCCCGGCATCACCGAATCCTGATTGCCGCGGCCAACGACGGACTCCTCCTCTGGGAAAGTCTCCGCCGTTGTCCCGAAGGGCTCTGCGCCGCCCTTGTGGATACCGGCGCGGCACGGGAAGCTCTGCTCCGTTTTGCGTCCGCACTGGATGAGGATGAACAGCCCCAAATCGCAGTCCTGCCGCAGGGCAGTCTCCCCTCTCCCGCCGAAGCGGGAAAATTCTTTGACTGCACAGAGTTCGACCATATTCTGGGCCGTGAACTGTGGCGTCATTTTCCCGCTTCCGCGAATCCTGTTGAAGCCTTCTCCGCTTTTGCGGAAGCGGCAAAAAAGCTTCTTGTTTCCGGGGGACTTGTTTCGCTTCTGGAATCCCCTCCCGCGCTGGGAGACAGAATTTCCCGGGTTTTACGGGAAGAATGTGATGCGGAAACGGCATTGACGGAAAAGCTTGCCGAAGCGGAAGAATTTTTTTTTACGTCTCTTAAAAATCCAATCAAACATGTATCCTCAACCGGGGAACAAGGTGACGAAGCTTCCCCTCCTGAAACGAAGTCTCATGCGGGAAACGGCGCTGTCCCCCGGCGGATCTGGAACCGGGAGCAGGTAGAAGCGGCCTTTGCCGGGGCAGGATTTTCGGTGAAGATTACGGAAATCCCGCAAAGCGAAGAGCGGCTCCTCACAGACCGGGATTTGAACAACTGGTTTGACAGCAAAAAATCAGCCTGGGGATCGTTCATGTATAAGGCCCTGGGAGAAGAAATTTTTCTGCGGATCAAAGATGCTCTATCGGGGAAGGCAAAACAGGGACCTGTGATGTGGAAATGGAAAAGTCTTTTGATAAAAGCGCAGAATTAGTCTGTCCATAAAGTAACCGGCTGCACGAATTACGCCTGATCAGGCCCTGCTCAGCCGTTTCCATTCCGAGGGGCTGACACCGGTTTTATTTTTGAAAATTCGGGAAAAGTAATACTGATCCTCAAAGCCCATGCGGTAGGCAGCTTCCTTTACCGGAATATCTTCCTGCTCAAGGAGGTTTCCCGCCCGGAGGATCTTGATATGGATGTAATACTGATAGGGGGTCATGGCGGTACAGGTCTTAAAGATCTCGTTGAACCGGGAGGTGCTCAGTCCCAGTTGTTCCGAAATGGCGGGCAGGTTGATGGCGCCGTAGAGATTGGACTCCATCAGATCCTTTGCTTTGTCTACGATTTTTTGGTAGTGATTGGGCTGTTTCCGCCGCCGCTCACAGGTAAGGATCTCCGCAAGCATAAAGAGGATTCCCGAACAGGCCTTGAGCTGGTACAGGGGCTGCTGGGTTCGCACCTCGTTGAGGATCTGGTTAAAGATCGAAATAATCTCGTTGTTAATGCCGATTTCAAAGAAGACCCGGTTCCGGGTAAGGATCTCTTTTTCCATCATCATCGAAAAAAAAGGGCCTTTGAATCCCACCCAATATTCATGCCAGCCGGTCTCAAACAGGGGACGGTAGCGGTGCCTCATCCCCGGAAACAGGAGGAGCGCGGAGCCGGGATTAACGGTAAAGCCGCTGCCTTCGGTTTCAAAGATGCCCTGGCCTTTGGTAACATAGATGATATGAAATTCCTTGAGTACCCGGTCTTCCGAAACGGTTCGGAACAGGGCGGGATGTTCCTCCTTAAACGGGGGGTAGACCACATTGGGTTCCACCTCCACGCTGCCCACGGTGGTACAGACCATGCCCAGTTTTTCATCCTCTTCGCTGTAGGGGAGATAGTGGAAAAAGGACTTCCGTGAATTTTGTCCGGCTTGTGTATCAGCCATTCCTCTATAATAACCGTTTTTTCCATCTTCACAATAGAATTGTCCATTTACGGCGCCTCAAAATCGGGGGAAACTAAGTATCGATAAAAATAGCATGATATAAGGAAGGACGATCATGGAGCGATTCACATGGAAGGCCAGACTGCTTCCCGGGGCCAAAGATGAATATATACGCCGTCATAATGAAATATGGCCGGAGATGACCGGTCTGTTAAACGAAGCGGGGATTCACAACTACAGCATCTGGCTTGTGGGGGACGAACTCTTCGGCTACTATGAAGCGGAACAGGGGGTTGCCCACGCTGCCCGGGTACAGGCAGAAAGTCCCGTGGTGGATAAATGGAATGACTACATGAAGGACGTGATGGTTTTCGATTTTGATCCCGCCACAGGAACCCACTACAAGCTGGAGCAGGTCTTTTTTCATGAGTGACACGGCTCTGCGATTATCCGCCATTGTAAAGACCTTTCCCGGTGTAGTTGCCCTGAACGACATGAATTTTGAACTCCGGCAGGGGGAGATTCACGCCATCTGCGGAGAAAACGGCGCGGGAAAATCCACCCTGATGAAGGTGGTTACGGGGGTTCACTCCCCGGATCAGGGGACTATCACCCTGTTCGACAGAGAAGAAAAAATAGCCAACCCGGTTGATGCTTTTTCCAAGGGCATCGCCATTATCTATCAGGAAACCAGCCTTTTTGAAGAAATGACCGTGCTGGAAAATCTCTTTCTGGGCCGGGAGATTGTTAAAAAGATCGGGCCCTTGCCGGTACTGGATTATAAGGCTATGGCCCTGCGCATGGAGTCTATCCTCCACAGCCTCCATATCTCTATTCCGATGGAAGAAAAAATAAAGAACCTCGGCATGGCCCAGAAGCAGATGGTGGAAATCGCCAAGGCCCTCACCTTCCGGTCCCGAATCCTTATTCTGGACGAACCTACCGCCTCCCTGACCCAGGAGGAGGTGGACGCTCTCTTCGCGATTATCCGCGGGCTTCGGGACAATGGAGTCAGCATAGTGTATATCAGCCACCGGCTGGAGGAGATCTTCATCCTCTGCGACCGGGTTACGGTAATTCGGGACGGTCGTTATATTTCCACCAAGGAAGTTGCCAAAACCAACAAAGACCAACTGGTAGCAGACATGGTGGGCCGCAGCATGGACAACTACTACCCCAAGACAGCGGTAGAGATTGGCGGAGAACTGCTCTCCGCCAGGGAACTGGAGGACAGGGAACTTCTCCACGACATCAGCTTCCATGTGCGCCGGGGGGAGATTCTGGGTTTTGCCGGTCTTGCAGGCTCGGGCCGGACGGAACTGGCTATGGCCCTGAGCGGCTTTACGCCTCTGGAACGGGGAGAAATTTTTCTTGACGGCAAAGCGGTTCGTTTCAGGAACTACCGTGAGGCCATGGAACAGGGTCTTGTGTATGTGACCGAAGACCGGGGCAAATACGGCGTCATTGTAAACATGAGCGTAAAAGACAATATCGTTATGCCGCAGCTTGATAAAAATTCCCGCCTCGGAGTTATCAACACACAGAAGGAATACTCGGTAGCGGAAAGGATGCGGGAAAGCATCGGGATAAAAGCGCCGGATACGGATTTCCTGGTGATGAACCTTTCCGGGGGGAACCAGCAGAAGGTGTCGGTCGGCAAGGCCCTGGCCCTGAATCCCAAACTGCTGATTCTGGACGAGCCGACCCGCGGGGTGGATGTAAACGCCAAGGCGGAGATCCACCGAATCATCAGCCAGATGGCTGCCTCGGGGCTCACTATTCTGATGATCTCCAGCGAACTGCCCGAACTTATCGGCATGTGCGACAGAATCTATGTTATGAAAGACGGTACCATCGCCGGCTGCTTCGACAGGGACAAGTTCTCCCAGGAAGAAATACTCCATATTGCCCTGGCCTCCGAAGCCGGGGTAGAGGCGGCTTTATGAAACAACGAATCCGGCTGAACGCCGAACTCTACCTGGGGCTTTTTCTCCTGGCAATGCTGCTCTTTCTGCGGGTCTTTACGACAGGCTTTTTCTCCCTGAACAATACCATGAGCATACTCAACCGTTTCAGTTATTTGCTGATCGCCGCTATCGGCATGAACCTGATCATCCTGACTTCCAATATCGATGTTTCGGCGGGTAATATCATCTCCGTGGTGTGCCTTTTTATCGCGGCTCTGGGTAAATTGAACCTGGGGCTCCCGGTTCTGCTTCCCGCCGCCATGCTTATGGGGATGGCCCTCAGCCTTGTCAACGCCCTCTTTATAACCCAGTTCCGCATCCCCGCCATTGTGGCGACCCTCGCCACGGCTCAGCTTTTTTCGGGGATATTGCCCCTGTTGGTGGAAGGTTCCCTGTACGATCTGCCCGCCGGTTTTACCTGGCTTGCCTTTGACGCGAAGATCTTCGGGATCATTCCCGGCAGCGTTCTCATCATGCTGATTGTTACCGTCATAGCCCTCATATTTATGAAGTATTCCCGCTTTTCCAAAAAGATATACGCCGTGGGCAACAATGAAGAAGCGGCGCGTCTTACGGGTATCAAGGTCAATCAGGTGGTTATTATAGCCTATGTCATTGCCGGAGCCCTCTTCGGCGTTTCGGGGACAATTATCGCCACCGCGAGCCAGCGGGTTACCACTACCATGGGTACGGGTCTGGAAATGACCTTCATCGCCTGCGTGGTGCTGGGAGGTACCAGCGTATCCGGGGGCAGCGGCAAGATTCTGGGCACGGTTTTCGGCGCCGCGGTGCTTTCGGTAATTGCCCCGGCAGTCAACTACATGGGAATCAGCTCCGACTGGTCCGATGCCATCATGGGGGCGATAATCATCTTCGCCGTGATAGTAAGCGCCCTGCATCTTGAAAAACGGAAGCTGCTCAATCCGGCGGAGAGCGGAGGAAAGGCCCGATGAAAAACAAAAAATTTAAATTCACCTTTAACTGGGCGCTGGCAGTGATTCTGCTGCTGGTATTCGGGGCCATTGCGGCAATGAACAGCGTATTTCTTTCCTTCGATTATCTTGTCGGGGTCATGCTCCGCAATATAGTGGAAATCGGGATGATGGCGCTGGCGGTTACTCTGATTATTATCACCGGGGGGATCGATCTTTCCGTGGGTTCCACACTGGTACTGTCCGCCATGATTGGCGGGATCGCCTCTCTCCGGGGCGGCAGCGCCCTGGGTATAGCGGCGGCCCTTCTTACCGGTACGGTCTGCGGCCTTTTTAACGGATTCCTGATTGCCAAAATAAAAATCTCTCCCCTGGTTACCACCCTGGCTACTATGTACCTCTACATGGGCCTTGCCCGGAGTATCTCAAAGGGGGACAGCGTTTATTCTTACCCCGGCAGTCAGTGGTTTGGCACTTCCGAAATCGCCTACATACCCCTACAAATTTTTTATTTCGCGATACTGGCCTTTATATTCTGGTTTGTCCTCTCCAAAACCACCCTGGGCCGCCGGCTCTACGCCATCGGCCTCAACGAGCAGGCTGCCAATTTCAGCGGTGTAAATACCAGCCGGGTAAAGATCATCATTTATTCCCTGAGCGGCCTTATCTGCGGTTTTGCCGGGCTTATCTGGCTGGGAAGGTTTACCAGCATCAAGTACGATGCCGGTTCCAGCCTGGCGCTCAAGGTGGTTACCATAATCGTACTGGGCGGAACCAGTATCATGGGGGGCGTCGGCGACATGAAGGGCACTATTCTGGCAACATTGATCATCGCAGTCCTCAACAGCGGCCTTACGGTACTCAATATTCCTATTGCCGCCCAGACCATTGTGCACGGCGGAATTCTGGTTATAAGCCTGGTGAGCTACTTTATACTCAACCGCCGCGTTACACGGGGCCGCATTGTGGAAGTAAAGGGGACGATCCCAACGGAGATTTGATAATGTATGTTTTTCGGCGGTAGTTTACCGCCGTTAAATAAATTTGACCAGGAGGCTTTTTATGAAAAAGATTTTGGCAGCAGTATTAGTACTGTTCGCTCTCTCCGCGACTCTGGCTTTTGCCGGGGCCAGGGGAGACTCGTCGGGAACCCTGAAAATCGCCATGATGCCGAAATTCAAGGGTGAAAACTACTTCGACGCCGTCAAGATAGGCGCCGAGGAAGCGGTGAATGAACTCAACAGATCCGAAAAGGTGGTTGACTTCCTCTACGATGGTCCGCCCCAGGATCAGGCAACCAATCAGAAGCAGGTGGACATTCTGGAAGGCTGGATTGCCCAGCGGGTAAATGTCATTCTTGTTTCACCCAACGACCCCAACGCCATTGCGCCTACACTCCAGAAGGCCCAGCAGCGCGGTATCAAGGTACTGACCTTTGATGCCGACGCCCGCCCGGATGCCCGTGATCTCTTCATCAATCAGGTGGCTTCGGAAGGTGTTGCGGAAGGCATCATGAAGGGTACTGCGGACAACCTGAAACTCAAAGGCTACGGCCCCGGTAAACCTGTCAATTTGGGCGTTGTGTCTTCGGCAAAAACCGATGCCAACCAGCAGGCCTGGCTTGGGGTAATCAAGCAGCTTTTGACCACCCCGGACTACAACTGGATCTCCATAAAGAACGAAGACACCGATGTGTACTACCCCGGCCCGGATGAAACCACCACCCAGGCCCAGAGCGGCACCCTTATCGGACGCATGGGACCCAACCCCGATCAGATTCAGGCGGCAATAGGCCTTACATCCATGGCTTGTCCTGCCCTGGGTTCCCAGTACGAAGCGGCCTCGGTAAAACCGGATCCCACCAAGATCTTTCTCACCGGTCTTGCAACCCCCAATGCAATCAAGTCGTATATCAAAAATTCGGCCAATCCTCTGGATGCGGGGGTTCTCTGGAACTGCATGGATCTGGGATACCTTTCCATCCAGGCCGGCTATCAGCTTGCCAAGGGAACCATCACCAGCTCTTCCGGCTCTTTCACCGCCGGACGGCTCAACTCCCGGAACATCAGCAACAAGGAAGTAATCCTCGGCCCGGCGCTGGTGTTTGACACGAACAACGTGGATCTGTTCAATTATTAAAAAACGACAGCGGGCTTGTTCAGAAACCGAAATTTCCGGACAAGCCTGATGCGGAATGTCCGGGGCCCCGCGCTCCGGGCGTTTTTTTCAGAAAAGTTAAGGAAAAATCCATCCGGCCCTGCGGCCTGAGAGCCTGAGTGAGAGGTTATACCCCATGAATTCGAGAGAAAGAGTATTATCCGCCTTCGGAAAAGGGGCGGGAAAACCGGATCGGCCCCCCTTTCAGTTTGATCTCTGCAGAAGCCTGATTGAACATTTTGCCAAAAAACTTGGAATGGAAAGCGACTACACCATTTCGTATTATGAGGATCTCAGCTACCGTATTTCGGCTAACGATATCCGAACCGCCCTGGGCAGCGATTGTGTAGTGGTAGGGGGACAAACCGCCGGGGATTTTACGCCTCAAGCCGTAAAGGACGATATTACCACCAATGAATTCGGTATGCACATGAAGCCGACTTCCCTCTATGTGGAAGTGGTCAAGTGCCCCCTGGAAACGGTGGAATCCGCGGCAGACGCGGAGGCCTTTCCCTTTCCCGACCCCTATGCCCCCGGACGTATGGAAAAGGCCAAACGGGACATAGACCGTTTTGGGAAAGACTACTTTATAATCGGCGACTGCGAACTTTCCCTCTTTGAACTTGCCTGGCACCTGACAGGCCTTGAAAAATACATGATCGATATGGCAAGCGGAGAGGAATGGATTGAAACAATAAATGACAAGGTTGAGTATTTTACCACAGGTATCGCGGAACAACTGGTCCGCGCCGGGGCGGACGCCATCTGGCTGGGAGAGGATCTGGGCAGCCAGGTTTCAACTCTCATTTCCCCGGATATGTGGCGGGAGATGTTCAGACCCCGGCACGAACGGGTCATCGGGAAACTGCGGGCTATAAATCCGGAAATTCTCATCATCATGCACAGCGACGGCGCCGTGGCTCCCCTGCTGGATGATTTTATAGAAATGGGAATCAATATCTATAATCCCGTCCAGCCGAATGTTCCCGGTTCCGATCCTGCCGAGCTTGCGGCAAAATACGGCGGACGTATATCCTTTTTCGGAGGCATCGATCAACAGCAGCTATTGCCCAAGGGTAACGCGGCTGAAATAGAAAAAGAGATGCGCAGCCGTGCCGCGATTCTGGGGAAAAACGGCGGCTACCTGATGGCTCCGGCCCATATCATTCAGGCCGATGTGGCCCCTGAAACCGTAGAAACCATGCTGAGCATCGCAAAAACCCTGTAGGCCTGGGAAAATATCTATAAAAATTCGTTTTTTTGAAAAAAACTCTAAAGTCCTCGTTTCGATATGCCGAAAAATTAAATGGTAAACCCTATTCCGGACATGGAAAATTCCGCGGATTCCTGGTTCGGGAAGGGGTTTACACCAGAAGCAAGGATGCTTTTGGACTATTTTCAAGGAGGATGATATGATCATCAACCACAACCTCTCCGCCATGTTTGCGGACAGGTCTCTCAAGGTCACCCAGAACGAACTGACCAAAAACATGGAAAAGCTCTCTTCCGGGCTGCGGATCAACCGCGCCGGGGACGACGCTTCCGGCCTTGCGGTTTCCGAAAAGATGCGGAGCCAGATTCGCGGTTTGAATCAGGCTTCCACCAATGCCCAGAACGGTATCTCGTTCATCCAGGTAAGTGAAGGGTATCTCCAGGAAACCCAGGACATCATCCAGCGCATGCGGGAATTGGCAGTTCAGGCGGCTAACGGCGTCTACACCGAAGAAGACCGGATGTACATCCAGGTAGAAGTTTCCCAGTTGATTGACGAAGTTGACCGGATTGCCAGTCATGCCCAGTTCAACGGCATGAACATGCTTACCGGCCGCTTTGCCCAGCAAACGGGGAGCAATACCATTACCGCATCCATGTGGTTCCATATCGGCGCCAATATGGATCAGCGGGAACAGGTCTTTATCGGAACCATGACAACCAAGGGTCTCGGTATCCGTAATGTGGGAGACGACAGTTTCGTCACCCTGGAAACCCCCGAAGATGCCAACCGCACCATCGGAACACTGGATTCGGCCCTCAGGATCATCAACAAGCAGCGGGCCGACCTCGGCGCATATCAGAACCGGCTCGAACACGCAGTCAGGGGACTCGATATCGGCTCCGAAAACCTGCAGGCTTCCGAATCCCGGATCCGTGATACAAATATGGCTAACCAGATGGTCAGCTATACACGGGATCAGATCCTCAGTCAGTCCGGAACGGCTATGCTGGCCCAGGCTAACCAGAGGAGCACTTCGGTCTTGCAACTTCTCCAGTAAAGTAGTATTATGTGGATTGGGAATATGGGGAATTCTTCGGGCTTCCCCGTATTCAAAGGGAAATTGTAGTACAATGCCGTTCAGACGGCTTGTGCATGCGGTGTTTTTTGACAATAACCCTCTGTTGAACAATAAAAAGCTAAAGCGGCTTTTTATTGCTTGCAGTACGGCGTTGCGAAGTGTTTACCCTTTCCGGTAAACACTTCGCGCCGAATAAACAGGCGGGGTATACTGGCGCGAAGGTGTACCCCTCCCCTGTTATCCGTACGGTGCGGTTCAGGCCATGGATGGCTTGAGCAAATCAACTCAAGGAGGGTGTTATGATTATTAACCACAACATGAGCGCCCTGTATGCCAACAGAAATCTTGGTATTACTCAGGCGGATGTTTCAAAGAGCATCGAAAAGCTCTCTTCCGGCGAGCGGATTAACCGCGCAGGGGACGATGCTTCCGGGCTTGCGGTCTCCGAAAAAATGCGGAGCCAGATCCGGGGTCTTAACCAGGCCGAAAGGAATATTCAGAATGGCGTGTCGTTTATCCAGACTACTGAAGGTTATCTTCAGGAGACTCAGGATATCCTTCATCGCCTTCGGGAGCTTTCGGTGCAGTCTGCCAACGGTATTTATACCGATGAAGACCGGATGCAGATTCAGGTAGAAGTTTCCCAGCTGGTTGACGAAGTCAACCGGATTGCCAGCCATGCCCAGTTTAACGGCATGAATCTGCTGACCGGGTCTTTTGCCATGAATTCCGCGGTTAACCGGGTAATGCAGCTTCAGGTAGGCGCCAATATGGATCAGAATGAAAGGGTCTATATTGGAACTATGACGGCAGGGGCACTCGGCCTGCAGACTCAACAGGGTGAACTTGGCATAGTGTCCATTACAACCCCGGAAGAGGCTAACGCGGCTATCGGTTCCGTGGATTCCGCCTTACGGCAGGTTTCCAAACAGCGGGCCGACCTCGGCGCATACCAGAACCGGTTTGAAATGGCGGCTCAAGGAGTAGCCATCGCGGCCGAAAACATGCAGGCTTCCGAATCCCGGATTAGGGATACGGATATGGCCTCAGAGATGGTAAACTTTACAAAGGATTCCATCCTGAACCAGGCCGGGAACGCGATGCTGGCTCAGGCCAATGTCAGAACCCAGTCGGTACTTCAGCTTTTGGGCTAATGTAGCAGATGTATTGTTGTATTGAGAGACATCTGGACGTCGTCTTTTAATACAGAGGACGGAGGAGTTCGCGCCCTTCTCCGTTCTTTTTTTTGAAATTACGTTCCCGGGGAGGGGGAAGAAAGCAATACTATGGGCCGCCCTTTTGGACGGCAGACACGGAGGTTTACCATGGTAGTTATGGCTTCGGCGGGAAACAGGATAAACCCGGTTCCGCATTTGATCGATGAGGCGGCAACTCCGTCCCGGTTTCATGCAGCCCAGACAAAGGCCGCAATCTTACAATTGGCAGAAATAGATCTTCCCGGTGAAAAAGAGCCGGGGGAAATTGTTGCCCGCGAATTAAGCGAAGCGGCGGCGGAACTCGAACGGGTTAGTTCCGCTTTCAACAAGCGCCTGCAGTTTGTGGTGGATCATCGTTCCAAAGAGATTACCGTCAAGGTGATTGATAAAGAAACCGATAAGGTAATCAAGGAACTGCCCCCGGAAGAATTGAAACGGCTGCACAGCGCACTCAAAGAAACGATAGGTTTTCTGTTTGACGAAATGGTTTAGGGGCACATGATGAGGGGATATGTCCGATATATACGTACCGGGGGTTAAAAGCCGGTTTGGTACAGATAAACTCATCGAAGACCTGATGAAGGTTGAACGGGTTCCTCAGCAGCGTGTTGAGAAAAACGTTGAAAACCTTCAGACCCAGAAAACGTACTGGCAGGATCTGGGAAGGTATATCGGTTCCCTCAGGGAAAGCGCCAGAATTCTCTTCTCCTTTCAAAACCCCTTTAATGACAAAGTGGCTTCTTCCTCGGATGAAAGTGTAATCGGCGGTCTGGCAACCAGGGAGGCAAAGGAACAGGAATACCGGTTTACCGTAAAACAGGTTGCCCAGGCGGATCGTTTTCTTTCCGTTCCCCTCTCCAACGATTTTAAGGTTGAAAAAGGAGATTATGAATTTACCATCGGGGAAGAGAAGGTTGTCTTCAATTTCCGGGGAAGTACGGTAAAGGAATTTGTCGATGCCCTCAATCGCCGGGGCCGGGATCTTGTCGGCGCAAGCCTTATCAGCGTGGAACCGGGAACAAAATCTCTCCTTATTGAGTCAAAAGTCAGCGGAGATAACAAACGGCTCGGCTTCGGCGGGGCAGCGGAGAGGCTTGCCATAGAGGCGGGGATAATCGAACAGGTACACGATTCCCGCCGGGATATTAACCTTGAAGGCGGAACTCTTTCCGTCAAGGCAGGAAACACCGCATCTATCCGCCTGAACCCGGTTTTGCAGTCTGCGGGAAATCTGGCTCTCCGTTTTGAAACCGCCACGGAGATCCACTCCCAGGAAACTCTTGAAATTCCCCAGCCTCCTCCGGGGCCCTCGATTCCTTCGTCCGGTTCCCTTACCTACGGCGGTATCACCATCGAAAATGAATCTTCTTCGGCTCCCCTGCCGGTCTGGACTCCTCCGGAACCTCCAAAACGGGTAGATGATTTTAATATGATCTCCCTGAAATTTACCGACGGAAGCAGTGTTATGCTGCCCGAGACACACGATTCCCAGGGCTTTACCTCCAGTCAGTGGAGGCTTTCCGATATTGCGGGCTCTGGAACTATCGCCTCAATCGAAATAAACAACCGGAATACTCACCGGGACATGTCGATCCGCAATATTACGGTTTTCGATCCCGATGCCCCCGGCGGTGTCAAGCCGAGAAATGCGATTTCGACCGCTCAGGATGCCATAATCACCATGGAAGGCATCGAAATCCGGCGGCCTTCGAACGATATCGGCGATCTTATCCCCGGGGTTACGGTTACCGCCCGTGGTGTTTCGGATCGTCCCGTTACACTGGGCGTTACTCCTGACCGCGAAGGAGTAAAGGAATCGATCATCAGCCTTGTGGGGAACTATAACCGTCTTATGGCCGAAGTTAATGTACTTACCCGCCGGGACGACAAGATTATTCAGGAACTTTCCTACCTTTCCAAAGAGGAACAGGATGAATTGAGCAAGAGGCAGGGAGTTTTTTCCGGAGATTCTACCCTGACCCAGTTCAAAGGCAACCTCCAGCGGTCTGCCTCAGTCCCCTACCCCGCTTCTGCCGATCAGGATCTGATTATGCTGGTCCAGATTGGAATCAGTACCGATGTACGGCGTTCCGGTGCGGGGGGCAGTTACGATCCTTCCAGGCTGCGGGGTTACCTTGAAATAGATGAAAAGGTTTTCGATCACGCATTGGAAACCCAGCTTCCGGTCATTCAGCAGTTATTCGGCTCCGATACCGATGGGGATCTCATTATAGATTCAGGGCTGGCTTATTCCCTGGATCAGCTTACCAAGCCCTATGTGGAAACCGGTGGTTTTATCGCCCTGAAGACAGGTACCATAGATTCCCGGATAAGCCAGGATCAGCGCCGGATAGATACCATGGAACGGCAGCTTGCCGCCAAGGAAACAGCCCTCAAGATCCAGTACGGTCAAATGGAAGGAGCCTATACACGGATGGAGAGGATGCAAAATTCTCTGGATCAATTCAGCCGGCAGAATAGTTCCGGCAACAGGTAACATGATGGAAATTAGCATAAATGGCGAAACAGGCGGCATTACCCTTGAACAGGAAAAAACCGCCGGAGAAGTCCTCTCCGGGCTCGAAAACTGGCTCCGCAATTCGGGTCACCGTTTGAGCGGAATAAAAATCAATGGAGAATTGGTTAAGGCAGCCTCCCTGGAGGATGTATTTGACAGGGATCTGGGGGATATTGAAGACATGGATATTCTTACCAGTTCCTGGGCAGAACTGGCGGCAGATGCCCTGGCGGCCCTGATTCAGGATCTGTGCGACTTTGAAGAATCGGATTTTCAGGATCGCGGCCGCTTTGCCGCCGAATGGATCGAGAGCCCCTCTTCCCGTTTTCTTTCGGAAGAGATTCCGGAAATTCACGCATGGGCTTCTTTTGCTTTTTCAGGGCAGGGTTACAGTCCTTCGGAGCTTAAACTCATTGTGGAGGAAAGGCTTCGGGAATTGGAAGATCCCCGGGCGGAGCTTGAGAAGATCGGGAAGCCGGTAGAAGAACTGGAAAAGAGGCTTGAGGATCTGCCTTTGGATTTCCAGACCGGAAAGGACAGGCAGGCAACGGAAACGATTCAGATCTTCAGCGCGGCGGCGGAAAAAATCATGCGGATCTATGCGATTCTCAGGGTGGAAGGATACGATTTGGTATCCCGCAGGGTGGAAGACAAGACCCTGCCTGAGTATGTGGAAGAATTCAATACCGCTTTGCGGGAATTGCTGGCCGCCTATGAGGCGAAAGACGCGGTTTTGGCAGGAGATATTGCCGAATATGAACTGGCGCCCCGGCTGACCAGGCTTTTTGCCGGCATAAAAGGAGACTGAAACGCATGAGAGTACCTCTTTTCCTATACCCTCTGCAGATGCCTCAGTTTTACAAAGAGTCACGGCCGCAGGACGCCATAGTATTCGTTGTCGGGGTTGTCGTAATCATCTGTATTTTTGTTATTGTCAATATTGTTAAAAAACGTTCCCCTGCCCCGAATTCAGTATCCGGAAGCGGCGTTTCCAGCCCCAAACGCTTTTCCGGCTTTGCCCTGCACCGGATTGCCGTGGATATGGGCCTGGATAAAGATCAGACAAAAATGCTGGAATTTGTTCTTAAAAGCGACGGGGTGGCGGATATCGAACATTCACTTAACAGCCCCAACCTTCTGGATCGTCACTTCAAAAGGGCTTACCGTCTGATCGAACGGAATGCCAATACGGAAGAAGAAGCGCAGAACCGGCTGGGGATTCTCTTTGCAACCCGTAATATACTGGAAAACTCAGGCCGCGCCGAGGGAGGAGCTGCTTCCACCCGCCAGATACCCGAAAATACCGCCGCCGTGCTCACGGTGGGAAACGAAAGCTACCCGGTTAAAGTGCTCTCCACCAAGGGCGAAAACCTGATAGTGGAAAATCCATATAGTACCCTGGGTTCCCCAATAAGGCTTCCCAGGGGAGGCAAAGCGATACTTGCGTTCTTTACCCGTTCCAGTAAAGGCTTTGCCTTTGAGACCAGGATTATGGGTACCTCAGACTCCGGAGACAGGCCGGTATTGCAGCTGATACATTCATCTCAGCGTAAACAGCTTTCCCAGCGGCGCTTCCGCAGGAGACAGGAAGTTATTTCCTGCGGGCTTTTCCTTGTTAAAGTTGAAGAAACAGGAAGAAAAAAAGAGAAAAAGATGATTGTGGACAAGCGCCAGATCAGGGGAACGATCTTGGACATCTCCATAGGCGGTTGTTCCATAAAAGCCAATGCCGCAATTCCTTCCGGTACCCTTCTCAAGATTAACTTTGATCATAGCGGTTTCATGTCTGTGGCCGTACTGGGACAGGTACTCCGTACCAACCGGAGCGGGGTGAGCATCGTCATGCATATCAAGTTCCTCCGGATTCCCCGAAAGTCGATGAATGCCATCAACGCCATAGTCTTTGACTACAGTGATGATTGACGATAAAAAAAAGAGGGAATATAGTTAAAATAGATGAAAATTCTGGAATTCAAGAATATTACCCGCAAGGATGTACCTATTTATTACCGGAGTATCTTTTCCGGAACAGTGGTTTTGGAACTGGTAAACAAATCCACAGATGTATCCATTGATTTTTCCATTGAAAAAAAACCAACAGGGCACAAGGAAATAATTGTTACCTTAAACGAAAAGGTGGATTATCCTCTTGTTCCTCTTATAAAAGAATTGAAAAAATACATAGATAATATGGATGATTCAGGAGCCCTCCCTGGTTAGCGTTATCAGTTCTTCGGCGGAAGAAACTATCGCGTTGGGAGAAAAACTTGCGGCGGCTTTACCGGCCGGCAGTATTGTTGCCCTGAACGGAGGCCTCGGAGCCGGAAAAACCACCCTGGTTAAGGGTATTGCCCGTGCTTTGGGCATAGAGGCGGAGATTACCAGTCCGACCTATACCATTATCAGCGAATATGAAGGAAAGATTCCCCTTTACCACATAGACGCATATCGTCTTGCGGGGGATGAAGATTTTTTTTCAATCGGCGGCACGGAGCTTCTCTCCAGGGGAGACGGCCTGGCGCTCATTGAGTGGAGTGAAAGGATTTCCCGATCCCTGCCTTCCGGGAGTATCAATGTGGAAATAGAGATTCTGGAAGGAGATACACGGCGGATTTTCATTTCCGGAGTGGAATTTGAAGCTCTGCCGCAATCTTCCCGGGGACGCCGGGAAGAGACGGATGTAATCGGAGGCTCATCACGGTAAATACACTCGCCATCGATACGGCTGCCGGTTTTTTTTCCGTCGCGCTCAGGGCCGGGGACAGGGTGTACCATTTTGAAGAGCAGGTCGCGGCGGGCTCTCTAAATGCCGCGCAGCGGCTTCAGGCACAAGCGTCATCCCCGGGCCCGCGGCCCGAAGGGGCTCGTGCGGGTGCGGTTTCCCATCATTCGGAACTGCTTCTTGATTGTGCCGGTTTTTTGACGGAAAAAGCGGGGATCAAGCCTGCGGATATTGGGGCTGTACTTGTCATGAAAGGTCCCGGATCCTTTACAGGACTGCGGATAGCGTATGCCGCCGCAAAGGGGATTGCCTTGGCTTTGGGGAGCCGCATGTCCGCGTTTCCCAGCCTGGATGTCATGGCCTTTCCCTTCTCCCGCTGGCCCGGTTTGGTTATGCCGGTGATAAATGCCAGAAAAGGCTGCTTTTTTACCGCCCTGTATCAGGATGGAAGGCTCCTGGCCGGCCCCATGGACACGCACGCGGAAGCGGAAGATTTTCAGGCTGTACTGAAGCCTTTTTTTATCGATAAAAATCAGAAAAATCAGCGGATTTTTCTTACCGGCCCTGACGCGGCCATGCTGAAAGATGCCCTGAAACCGTTTGCCAAAGATGAAACGCTGGTTTTGGATCCTTTGGGTCTTAGGGGTTATGCCCCAATCCTGCTGGAGGTTGAAAAAAAGTGTGATTTGCCCGATAATGATACTGAGTTATTTTATTCAGGTCCTGAATATTTGCGTAAAAGTGATGCGGAATTAAACTTAAAAAAGCAGCTGCCATGACTGAAGAAAATTTTGATGAAGAGCTGGAGGAACTTGGAGACGAAGTTGAAGCTCTTGACGATGAGGAAGCGGAAGAGTCTGAAGAACAGATACAGTTGCCGTCTTCCGACTCCAATGCTTTTGAAGTAAGCGCCTTCCCTGTACTTTTCATCAGCAGAAAAATGAAAATTCTCTATGCCAATCCGGCCTGTGAACATCTGTTCATCGGTTTTTTTGCATTGGAAGGCAAATACTTTATTGATATCTTTGCTAAATTCTTTGATATGGACGAGATACGCAAGATCAGGGAAACCCTGCTCTCCGGGGGAAACGGCTTTTCGTGGAAAGGGGAAGCCCGGATAAAAAGCCGGGATGTGGTATCGGTACAGGTACGGACGTATATTTTCCCGTTTGAACTCGAAAAAAAACAGCCTGATATATTTGTGGTGATGTTCGATGATGTTACCGAAGAAAACAAGAAACTGCTCCGGGCGGTCTTCCTCAGCCTCCTTGAGGCTTCAAAGCTCAAGGATAACGATACCGGTAAACACATCAGCAGGGTGAATTACTATTCAGCCCGGCTTGCCGAAGAGCTGTACCGTTCAGGCAATGAAAAATACAAGCGCATCGACGCCGATTTTATCGACAATATCGGTTTTCTTGCTTCCATGCACGACGTTGGGAAGATTGGTACCCCGGATGATATTCTGAACAAGGAAGGCCCCCTTTCGGACTGGGAATGGACGGTAATGCGGGAGCATACCAAGAACGGCGCCTTTATCCTTTCGACCTACCCCAATCCCATGGCCAAGGAGATTGCCCTTTCCCACCACGAACGGTGGGATGGTTCCGGATATCCATTCCAGCTTGAGGGCGAAATGATTCCTCTGGCGGCCAGGATTGTTACCATTGCCGATGTTTACGATGCCCTCCGCATGGAGCGAAGTTACAAACCCGCGTTAAGTCATGAAGTAACGGAAAACAAGATGATGGAAGAGAAAGAAACCCACTTCGACCCTTCTCTTCTTGAGGTTTTCCATTCCATATCCGGGGATTTCAAGAAAATTTACGACGATAATGCCGATTAGCTTCTGAAAAACATGATTTTGTTTCACTTTTTTTGGTTAATTAGAGATACAGGCACATTATAGACAGACTCTAACTACAGGGACTCGCGTTTGGCTCCGAAATCGAATTCCGGAAACACCGGTGTGGATTCCGAGGCGGCCTTGTTTTCCGCCCGGATCGCATCGAACACTTCCCGTCTGAATACCTTTACTGTTTTTGGGGCGTCTACCCCAATCCGTACCTGATCGCCCCGTATGTCGATGATGGAGATTGAAATCTCTTCTCCGATCATGATCTTTTCGTTGACTTTCCGCGAAAGTATAAGCATCAGGATTGCCTCACCGCGGCAAGTTCCGCCATTACATCATGCCTGGTCTTCCAGCGGGAATCGGAAAGTATTGCCTGGAGGCCTATATGTGTATCCCGGTTTATCACCAGGGGGCCCTGAAGATTGGCGGTCATGGGGCTGCCGGAAAGCATGGTCACAATGGAAAAAACCAGTGCCTTGTCCACGCTGGTTATGCCGATGGCCTTAAGCTCTTCATCATCAATATTGAGTTCATAATCCTGCCTGAAGAGGAAGGGGTTGATAAGAATAAAGGCTAACTGTTCCACTTCCCGGGCCTGGAGCCAGTAAAAAGGCTGGCGATCCGCGTCCAGGAGCAGATAATCTTTAATGCCTTCAAATCCGAAAAGCCCTTTGGGGAAATGAATATTCTGCCGCTCATCTACTTCGATGAGCCCGTAGGGTTTGGTGGCAACCTTCACATATATCTCCTATCGCTATTATCCTGTCTTAGCGTAAAAAGTCCAGCAGGGTTGGAGGAAGTATCTTTGCCGAAGTCTGAAGAGCCGCCTTGTGGGCAAAGTCCATCATTCCCAGTTCAAGAGCGGCATCCGCCATGTCCAGTCCGGATTCCCTGCCCAGTTGGGCAGTTACATTGGGAATCTCCTCATTGAGCCGTTTCCAGGTATTTTCCGCCCTTTCCTGACGGCTGCCCAGTTCGGCAATCCTTGCGCTGAGGTTATTAATGGCAAGATCGAGGCCGCCTATGCCCTGACTGCCTGCAAATTCCTGATCTCCCCGATAGAGGGCATCCCTGGTACGGATAACCATATCGAAAATGGAACCGCCTGAAACTCTGGCCGCGTCTCCCCAGTTCGGCGCATTGTTTTCCATGTTTCCCCGGATAAGTCCGAGATCCTTCAGGACATGGGCGCCGCTGTCTATGCTGCCGTCGGGCCCTGCCTTGTCTTCCAGCCGGATGAGGTGAGCGCTTGTCCCTTCCAGCGCCAGGCCCCTGGTTTCAGGATCTATGTAGGCCTTTACCGGAGATGAGGATTCATTGATCCTGGCGGCCACTGTATGAACCGTGTCGCCGGGATGTACGGGAATTTCCATGCCGTCCACATAGATAGCTCCGGCAGTTCCCACCCGGTAATCTGTTGCGTCCTGTGTGGAGAGTATCTGCATCTTCTCTGCCCAAAAGACTTCTCCGCCTCCCAGATCCAGGTCTATGTAGGTATGATCGCTGATTTCGGTCTTTCTGCCGGCCCCGGCGCCCCGGTATTCCACCCGCAGAACCATCTGTTCTCCGCCGCCGGGAACGGTGCCTTCCACCGGCCGGAACGGTTCGGTAAAGGCCTTGTCGCCCGCAAAAAGCTGCTTTCCGTCAGGGCCCGTGGAATTGGAGAGGGCCGCCAGTTCCTTGAGGAGTTCATTCATCTCCGAGGCCATCATCTTAAGGTCTTCGGGGGCAAAGGTACCATTGGCTCCTGTTACACTGAGTTCCCTGATCCGCTGGAGTACATCGTTGGCCTCGTTCATATAGGCATAGGCGATATTGTAGTGCTCCCGGGCCGTTTGGGTGTTTTTTTCAAAACGCTCAAGCCGCGCGAGGTAAGATTCGTAGCGTACCGCGTGGCTTGCGGCCAGAGGATCATCCCGCAGTTCATTGATCCGTGTCTGTCCCGCAATCTTGTTCTGGATGTTGTTAAGACCTTCTTCCTGACGGCGCAGATAATACTGCATGTCATTATTCGGCATATCGGTTGATACTCTTCGCATGGTTTACCCCCGGATTATACACCCACTCTGTTGATTAAGGTATCCAGCATGGCATTGACCGTGGTGATAAAACGGGCTGCCGCAGAGTAGCCATGCTGATATTTGATCATGTTGGATAATTCTTCGTCTATATTCACTCCGGACACGGCTTCCCGCATACCGTGGAGCTGCTTCATGATTAGATTCTCTGTCTCCAGAGCCTTACCGCTCTGTTCCCCCAGCATACCGACCCGGCCCACCGCGTCGGCAAAGTAATCGTCAAAGGTTCCAAATCCCCCGACCATTACCCTGGTGTTCCTGATGGAGGCAATAACCGCGGCCGCATCTCCATTGCCGGGATTGGCTGCCCTGCCGTTCTCTCCAAAGCCTGAAGCCACGGATACAGGACTCTTGCTGAGGACGGGGTTTACCTCAATCCAGCCTGAAGGATGGGCTATGGGAGATGGGGCATAGGATTCGGCTCCTCCCCGGAGCCCCGCGACCGCATCCGCGGCGGCCCAATCATAGGCTCCTTCCGTGCCGGAAGCGGCTAAAAGACCCGCGTAGCCGTTGAGGAACTGACCTGAATCTTCAATATGGCGGATCACAAAGTCAGGGTTTTCCCTCATTCCGTCAACAGAAGCGGCGCTTGTTCCGCGGAGTGAGAGCATCCCTTCCCGGTTGAGCCTGGCCGCTACTTCAGCCCCTGAATTATTGATCCTGCCGATGATATCCTCCACCGTATCTGTGGGGTAATAGGGAATGTCCACATTCCCGCCGGAAGCGGAGAGGCTTATTCTTCCTTCAAGACCCACCTGGGCCCTCGGCTCAAGGACATTGGTTCCGTTGATCCGGTAGATATAGCTTGAATCGTAAGTTCCGTCTCCGTCCCTGTCGTAATTGCCGTTCACATTGGTAACAAAGGGGTATTCGGAGAAGAAATTGTTGCCCGTAGTACCATCGATACCGTAGGCGTCCCGATGAACTTCGTTGACAAGATCGACAAAGTTCATCGTCATGTTGTCGAGAGTCTGAATCTCGTCGTTGATGGTAATATCCCGCAGATCAAGCAGGGCCGTAAGACTCCCGCCTCTGAACCGGGCGTTCTGTCCGGTTTCCGCCCAGGTTATCCGGGTAAAACCGTCTGTATCAATGCCGTGTTCCATGCTGAACTGCCGGCCTATCCCGCCCTGAACCAGGACAATACCCCCGGTATGAACCATGAATTCATCGGGATCACGATTGTCGATGGTAACATCAATAATTGACGAAAGCTTGTCCACCAGGAGATCGCGGCGGTCAAGGAGGTCATTGGGATTATCTCCCTGGGCTTTGATCTTTTGAATATCCTTGTTAAGGGCCGCTATCTGCCGGGAAAATTCATTTATCCGGTCTACGGTAAGCCTGATGTCCTCGTTTACCTGGGTTTGGAGGCCTTTGAGAGAGTTGTAGCGGCCATGAATGCCGTCAATAAGCGTCTTGCCCCGTTCAAGAACCGCGGTTCTGGGGGCGGTATCGGCAGGATAGGTGGCAAGTTCCTGCCATGCATCCCAGAAGGCATCCATCTTGCCGCGGATCGAGTTGTTTGAGGGCTCAAGGTAGATCTGTTCCATCATCCTGATATAGGGATCACGGGCAGTCCAGTAGCCTTCATTTGAAGCCTGGACAACGATCCTCTTGTCGAGAAGCTGATCCCGAAGCCGCTCTATTCGCTCAACGACAGTACCCTGCCCTATCTGTCCCGAAGTTTCCTCGCGGTTAAGGCCGGGAAGGTATATGGGTTCAAAGGGAACAATCTCGACCCGCTGCCGCGAGTAGCCTTCCGTGGAGGCATTGGAAAGGTTGTGGCCGGTTGTATTGAGGGCCTGCTGGTGGGCATGAACGGCTCTCTTCCCTATTTCAATTCCCTGAAACGTCGAAGTCATGGTTTTCTCCTAGAAGTGCTCATTGAAAAGCACACTCTGCATCTGTGAAGGAGCGGCCTTTCCCTGCCGGGAATAGAGCTTTCCCCAGCGTTCCGGAAAGGCCGCCTCGAGAAAGGCCTCCGCCAAAGCCCGGGCTTCCGTCAGATAACGGGCAAAAGATTCGTTGAAAAGACGAATTCGCAGGGCTTCCTGCTTAAGATCCCGGTAGGTATCGGCGAGACGGTTCCTCAATTCTCCGGGAAAGGTCGAAATGAGTGCATAAAAACGGTTGTTTTCGCCGTTTATGGGGAGATTTCCCATTGTCTGTTCAAGAAGTTCTTCCCGTTCCGCTTCAAGTTCTTCAAATTCAGCGCTGAGGGCGTTTATTTCGGCCATATATTTTTCAAAATCTACCCATTCATGGTGCTCTACCGCCTGCCGGATAAGAAGCTGAATGGGACTGATTCTCTTGAGCGTTCCGGCTTCTCTCTCAATGATGATTGATAAACGATCCCCTAGAACTTCAAATTCGCTTTTCATACCATACCTCTTTTCAATTATCGGAATATAAATTTGGAGTATTGAGCTTTGATGGCTTAAATTTGAAAGTTTAAGTTTGCCGAGCGGTACTCAAATGATAATATCGTCTCTGTACTGACGAATTTAATGTTTTTTGACGTTTTCGACAAGGCCATGATGAACGATCCGGCGTTTGGCGCAGACACGAGGCAATGCGCCGCCCGAAATGCCTCATTTCAAAAAGTAACTTGACATTGTTTCCCGGTCATGGTATGATATTATTAAGGACAAAGAAAGGAGCATACCCGGCATGAACGCCGCCCGATACCGTTCGCAAACCGTTTTTTCGCGCCAAATCGCCGTAATGTTCTGT